>CALECT010000063.1 GCA_937949725.1 uncultured Pseudanabaenaceae cyanobacterium | reverse complement strand
TTGGAGTCGGGGTTAACGCGCTCTAAAAACAGCATTAACGTCGCGATTAAAAATCTGACGGATTTCGCCATCTCTGTGATGGTGTTTTGGGGGTTCGGGTTTGCGGTCATGTTTGGTGCGACCCAGGCGGGTTGGATTGGAGCATCCCACTTTGTGCCAGAACTGGCGGACTCCTCTCGCCTGGCAGCTTTTTTTCTGTTTCAAGCGATGTTCTGTGGCACGGCCACAACCATTGTTTCGGGGGCTGTGTCAGAGCGAGTTCGCTACAGCCTCTATCTCTTGATTTGCCTGATGATTTCAGGCTTGATTTATCCGCTATATGGCCATTGGGCTTGGAATGGCATTGAAGAATTAGGTGCTGGGGCAGGCATTAGTGGTTGGCTAGGCTCCCTGGGCTTTGCTGATTTTGCTGGCTCTACCGTGGTTCACAGTGTGGGTGGCTGGGTTGCCCTGGCGGCTTTGTTGGTGATTGGCCCCCGCACCGGGCGCTATGGGCCGGATGGCAAGGCCAATGAGATCAATGGCTCTGACTTGCCCCTGTCTGTGTTGGGTTGCATGTTGCTGTGGCTGGGCTGGATGGGCTTCAACGGGGGCAGCACTCTGTCCTTTGATGACCAAATTCCCCGCATTATTGTGCAAACGATTTTGGCGGGAACGACGGGATTGCTGTCGGCTGGGATTTTAGGTTGGTATTACAACAAAATGCCTCGGGTGGAGACCATGATCAATGGTTCCTTGGCAGGCTTGGTTTCGATTACGGCGGGTTGCAATGTCATGTCGACCCCCTCGGCAGCGCTGATTGGGGCGATCGGTGGAGCAGTCATGCTTTTGGCGACTAATCTCATGAACCGTTGGCACATTGATGATGGTGTTGATGCCGTTGCCATCCATGGAGCCTGTGGAGCCTGGGGGACGTTGTCCGTCGCCCTGTTTGGTCAGCTAGATGTTTTGGGAACTGGCCTGTCTCGCTATGCTCAGCTGGGCGTACAGCTTTTGGGCGTGGGGGTGGGTTTTGTCTGGGCCTTTGGCGTTAGTTATATTTTGCTGAGCCTGTTGAATCGGATTACGCCGCTACGAGTCACTGTGGAGGAAGAAGAGTTAGGCCTGAATGTTTCTGAACATGGGGCCAAGACGGAGGTCTATGACCTGTTTCAAGTGATGGATCAGCAAGCCAGAACCCAGGACTTTAGCTTGCGGGTGCCGGAAGAGCCTTTTACCGAGGTGGGGAAAATTGCCCGCCGCTATAACCAAGTGATGGCCACGGTTGAATCTTACGGCGATCGCCTGAAGAATTTTAATCGCGAGCTGGAAGAGCAGGTCGCTGAACGCACGGTTGAACTGGCAACCGCCAACGCAGAGCTGAAGCGGATGGATGCGGTGAAGGATCAGTTTCTAGCCAATACCTCCCATGAGCTGCGCACACCGCTCAACGGCATGATTGGCTTGGCGGAATCCATGGTGGATGGAGGAGGTGGGCCTGTTTCTCCTGAGCAGTTAGAAAATCTGACGCTGATTGCCCAGAGTGGCCGACGTTTGGCGAACCTGATCAACGATATTTTGGACTTTTCCCAACTGCGTCACCAGCAGTTGGTGTTGCAAATGAGGCCGGTGCGTTTGCGGACGATGGTGGATTTGATTATCACCTTGAGTCAGGCATCGCTTCCCTCAAAAAAAAAATTGGAGATCGTCAATGCTATCCCCATGGATATGCCTCTGGTCTATGCCGATTCCAACCGACTTCAGCAAATTCTTTATAACTTGATTGGTAACGCCATTAAGTTCACTCCCCAAGGGTCTGTGACCTTGCTGGCGTTGGTGCTTGAAGAACCAGGCGAGTTTGATTTTGTCCCAACGGATTTTCCTCCGGCGGGGCAAGTACAGATTACGATCGCCGACACTGGAATTGGCATTGCGCCAGAGAAACTAGATCGCATTTTTAACTCCTTTGAACAGGGAGATGGTTCAACGGCGCGGAAGTATGGTGGTACAGGTCTTGGCCTAGCCGTTGCCCAGCAGCTAGTTAAACTTCATGGTGGCAAGATCGCTGTGGAGTCAGTGGTGGGAGAAGGCTCTCAGTTTCGGTTTACGCTACCGCTTTGTCCCGAGGATTGGGCAACGTTAGAAGGCGATGTTTCGCCTGTGGCCGAAGAAGATGAATGGCAGGTTCGCTCGATGTTGCCTCCCGCAGAGCCGACGATGCTCCCTGCGGAACAGGCCCGTCGTGATGAGCGCGTCGGGTCATCCCTGACTGATTCGGTGGAGGGGGCTGCGACTGATGCTGCTGATTCCACCGCTTGGCGCTCTTTCCGAGAAGATGATAAACGCTTCAAGATTCTGTTGGTGGATGATGAGCCAGTGAATCTGAAGGTGCTGGTGGAGCATTTGAGTTTGGAGCATTACGAGCTGGTACAGGCCAGTAGTGGTCCTGAGGCCTTGGCTCTTTTGGAAGGTGGCGATCGCCCCGACCTTGTGCTGCTGGACGTGATGATGCCTGGCATGACGGGCTACGAAGTCTGTGCTGAGATTCGCAAGCGCTTTCCTGCCAATGAGCTTCCGGTGCTGATGCTGACGGCGAAGACCCAGGTGGCCGATGTCTTGGAGGGCCTGAAAGAAGGGGCCAATGATTACCTAACCAAGCCCATTCGCAAGCAGGAGTTGCTGGCCAGACTGCGCACCCATTTGTACTTGGCCAATATGAGCCTGGCGTTGAATCGCTTTGTGCCGAGACAGTTTTTAGACCTTTTGGATAAGGAGTCGATTCTAGATATCGCGGCTGGGGATCAGGTGCTGCAAAAAATGTCGATTCTGTTTGCGGATATTCGTGACTTTACGACCCTGAGTGAACGGATGACGCCGGAGGATAACTTCCGCTTTATCAATGGCTACTTATCCCGGATGGAGCCCGCGATTACGGGCAATAACGGCTTTATTGATAAGTACATTGGCGATGCCATCATGGCCCTGTTTCAGCGATCGGCGGATGATGCTGTTGAGGCGGGTTTGGCGATGTTGGAGCGGCTGGCGCATTACAACGTGGAGCGCAGTGTAAAGGGCTATGCCAAGATCCAGATTGGCTTGGGCATCAATACGGGAGACATGATGCTGGGGACGGTGGGGAGTAGCAGTCGCATTGATGGCACTGTCATTGGTGATTCTGTGAATGCAGCTTCTCGTTTGGAAGGTCTGACGAAGCGTTACGGGGTACCGTTGCTGATTACGCAGTACACCTTTGAGGATTTAGCTAGGCCTGAGCAATTTGAGATTCGTCGCATTGATCGGGTGCAGGTTAAGGGGCGTTCTAGATTTATTGATGTCTATGAGGTCTACGATAGCGACCCTGCGGAGATACGGGCTGCTAAGCGTGCCAGCCGGGTTTTGTTTGAGTCTGCGGTGTCACTCTTCCATGGGGGAGATGTGGAGGTGGCCCAGGGACATTTTGCTGATTGCGCTGAGGATTGTCCCCAGGATCTCGTGGTTCAGCATTATTTGGCACGCTGTCAGCAGGTGTTGTATTTGGGGGATGCGGCGATGGATAGTGGTTTACCTGAGGTGATGCGGCAGGAGTTATTGGAGCAAGCTGAACTTCCTGCAGATGATGCCTTGTAAGGCGGTGGCAAAATTAAACAAAGCCACGAATCGCTTTATAGGTAGCGCGGTTCGTGGCTTTGATTTGCTAATGGGAGCAATCTTGATGACCGCAGATTAGCTGGTTTTGACCAGAACTTGATCGCCTTCTACTTTGGCTTCGAAGCTGTTGAGGCCTTCTGTGGCAGGACCGCTGATGAGGCTACCATCGGCGGAGAATTTTGAGTCGTGGCAGGGGCAGACGAGTTCGGTGCCATCCCAATCCACAGCACAGCCCGAATGGGGACATTTGGCATCGAGGGCGACGACGTTGTCTCCGTCTTTGAAGACGATGAGCTTGCCAGACCCGCCTGCAAATTTCCCTTCGCTAATGGCACTGCTGCCCTCTAGAGCTGTAACGGAGCCTACGGCAACAAAGCCACCCGCAGCGGCAGCGCAGGGATCTGCTGCACAAGGATCTGTGGCGGCGCAGGGATCTCCATTGCTCGTTGAGTCTTGGGAGGAGCAGGCTGCTAGGGCAACGGGAAGTGAGGTGGCGACTGCACCGAGTCCGGCCCAGGTTAAAAATGTACGACGGTCCATGGAGGCGTTTCTCCTAATCGATCATCTCTGTATTGTGCAAGGGCTTAGGAGAGCTGGCCGAGGGGCTCAGGATTTCGAGACCAAAGTTAATCGAACGTTATTGCTTTGGGGGCGGGTGGGCAGGATTAAAACTTATCCCATTGGGTGGCGACGAGATTGCTGAGCCAGATGCGATCGTCTTGGCTGAGTAAGGCGTCTTCGGCGAGGAGCTCGGCTTGGAGTTCAGAGAGGCTTTTGCCTTGCTCTCTAGCAACTTGGATGACGCCGACGATCGCGCTCGCGACCACCTCGTTATTAATGGACGATTGCCGCAAGGCCAGGATCTCCTGGGAGTTGCGGGGAATGGAAAGACTCATGGTAGATGGTCCCTGAAAATAGCGACAACAATGTAGCGATGCCGGTAGGGGCGATCGCGACCTTTCGTCTGGATTTATGCACGGTAGACTCGGCCTCAGCCTACACCTTGGGGGCCTGAGACTGTCAATCTATCGAGTGATCGGTCGGATGTTTGGGATTGGAGGGCGTGAGGGCTCACTGGGATTGATGTTGATACATCTATGGGTTAGCCTTCGTCTTTGATTTGAGCGATCTGTTGCTGTAAGTCGGCTAGATCTTTGATACCAAAAATGATTTTGCCTGTGGCGGCGGGATTTGCGGCGGCGTAGATAACAAAGAGGGGAGTGCCTCGGGCCTGGAGTTGTTGGGCGAGTTGCAGGTCTTGTTGGATAGCTTGGGCGGCGGCGGTGCCAGTGCGATCGCGTTCAAATCTAGCCATGTCGAATTTGAGCTGGGTGGCGATGGCTTTGTAGGTGGCATCGCCGAGTTTGGGCTGGAGGGCGAAGAGGCGATCGTGGTAGTCCCAGAACTGGCCTTGTTGTTGGGCGGCCCAGGATGCTAGGGCTGCGGGTTCAGCTTGGTCGTGGATGTTGGTTAGGGGGAAGTGTTTGTAGATGACGGCGAGATTGGGGTCTTGGGCGATCGCTGCTTTAACGATGGGGGCGGTTTTGGCGCAGTAGGGGCATTGGAAGTCGGAGAATTCGATGAGGATAATCTCTGCGTTTTCGGGGCCTTGGCGGGGGGAGGTTCCGAGGAAGGTGGTTGGGTTGCTGAGGGCTTGGCTGAGGAGCTGTTTTTGCTGGTTGGCCTGTTGTTGCTGTTGCTGGGCCTGTTCGACTTGCTGCTGTTGCTGAATTTTCTGGATTGCCTCGATGACGATTTCGGGGTTCTGGCGAATGATTTCTAGGACTTGGGCTTCGAGTTTTGGGTCGATGCGGGGGGCTGTGGATTGGGCGGGGCTGTCTGAGCTGTTGAGGGTGAGGCCTAGGCCGAGTATGAGGCTGGTGAGGGCGGCGTAGCGAAGCGGCTTGGTCATGGGAAAATGCAGTGGAGGCCTAGGTTTTTGGATCGTAGCGTTTTTGAGGCAGGCTTGGGTTTGTGGATGGGAGGGGGGAAATGTTGGGAGGCGATGGGGTGGATTGGCAGAAGGTGGCAGGGGTTGTTGTGGCGGGGTATGGAGTGGCGTCGGGGCAGGGTGAGGCGAGCCTTTATCCGGCAGGGTCGATTGAGTTGCAGGCTCCATTTTTTTAAGGAAAGGGGCTTGGATTTGGGTGGGTATTTCCTGGGGACGGTGAATGTGGATGTTGCGCCGTTTGAGTTTGTGATGCAACAGCCGGTGCATTGTTTTCGAGGGGTGGCTTGGTGGGCGGGGATTCCGCCGGAGGATTTTTCGTTTCAGGTTTGTCGGTTGAGGGTTGGTGGGAGGTTGTATGAGGGGTTGGTTTATTATCCCCATCCGGAGACGAAGCCTGCTCATGGGCAGAAGCCTTGCGTTGTGGAGGTTTTGGCGGAGCGAATTTTAGGGATGGCTTATGGGGATGATGTTGAGGTTTGGTTGCCTTTGGGGTGTTTGAGGTCGATGGCTTAATAAATGAAGCCCAGCAGCAAGGCTAATGAGGCCAGGCCATTGCTCATGGGTACAAGCTCAAGCTCGCCATGAGATGATAGATATCTGAAATATCTAGCCGAGCGACCTTTCAGCCTCAATGCGCGCGATCGCCCCCCCTCCAACCAAACCCTCTCCAATCCTCGGTTGGACCCTCATCGCCACAGTGGCGATCGCCCTAGCCCTCACCCCCCTCCTCACCCAACAAGCCATCATCAACTGGGACGGCTGGCCCCAACTCCACCGCTTCCTCACCGCCAGCCTCCACCCCGATCTCACTTCAGCGCTCCTCACCACCACAGGCAACGCCCTCCTCACCACCCTCGCCTACGCCACCTGCGGCAGCTTTCTCAGCCTCCTCATTGGCTCGATCCTCGCCCTATTCAGCAGCGAAATCGGCTGGCAAACCCTCCGCCCCAACCGCCCCTCCGCCGCCAAGCTTGCGACCAAACTCCCCACCACAATCCGCAGCCTCCTCGCGATTCCCCGCGCTATCCACGAGCTGATTTGGGGCCTCATCCTGATCAATATTTGGGGCAGCGGCTCTATCACAGGCATCGCTGCCATCGCCCTCCCCTTCGGCCTCATCACCGGCAAAGTCTTCGCCGAAATTCTGGATGATAGCGATCGCCAAGCCTGGCAAAACCTAATCAATAGCGGAGCCCATCCTTGGGCTGCATTTTGCTACGGCCTCCTACCCCAGGCCAGCCTCAATTTACTGTCCTACGCCTTCTACCGCTTTGAATGTTCTCTGCGCTCCGCTGCCGTCCTTGGCATGATTGGCGTTGGCGGTCTCGGCACCGAAATTCAAGTCAGCCTTCAGTCCCTACGCTATGAACAGTTGTGGACGTTTTTTTATGCGCTGGTCTTGCTGAATGGGTCAGTGGATTGGGCCTCTGCCAAAGCTAGGCAACAGCTGGGCTGTGCAACGCGATTGGATATTAATGCGCGATCGCGCGGTCCCCAACAGAAGACCAATGGGAAGACCAATGGATGGGTGGAAACCCGTTTGGCAAAATCGGGGGCAATGCTGGCGGGGGGGGGCGGGGCGGGTTTTGAGCGTCAGGTTGGGGGAGGGCTGTGGAGGATTGTGGCTAAACCCGCCCCTACGTTTATTGCTCGGGTAAAACCGACTAAAACCCTTTTGGGGCTTGCTTTGATGCTGGGTCTTGTTTCCTTTTGCTTCTGGCATCTCTCTCCTGATTGGTGGCGGATGGCTTCTCTCCGTAGCCTTGACCTCGCCCAAGACTTTTTCAGCAAGGCTTTTCCACCCGATTGGAGTCTGCTGCCTCAGCTACCCGGTCTGATGCTGCAAACTCTGGCTATGTCAGTTGTCGCGATCGCTCTCGCCACTCTCGTCAGTACTGTCCTGGCCTTTTTCTCCGCTTGCACTATCCTCCTCCCCGGCGGTCTGCTCCAACCGTCAACCCAAGCGAATTTTCTATCCTCAGCGATCGCCTGGATCCTGCTCCTGGGCAGCCGCGCCATCCTGCTCTTTGCCCGAGCCATTCCGTCACCCGTTTGGGCTTTAGTGCTGCTTTACATGCTGTTCCCCGGAATTCTACCGGGTGCGATCGCTCTCGCCATTCACAATTGCGGCATCCTGGGCCGCCTCAAAGCAGAAGCGATCGAAAATCTCGACCAACCACCTCTCGACAGTTTGTCTGCCCAAGGCACACCCACAACCCTGCTGTTTTGCTACGGAATCCTCCCGCTTACCTTGCCCCGCTTCCTGGCCTACGGCTTCTACCGCTGGGAAGTTTGCCTTCGAGAAACCGTAATTGTCGGGTTGGTGGGAGCAGGTGGCTTGGGTTATCTAGTAAAAGAGCAAGTCAGTGCCTTTGACTATGCAGGCCTGAGCGCAACTCTTCTGGGCTTTATGGTCCTCACCTGGGCTGTCGATAGCCTCAGTCAACGAGCTAGATACGGCCTACGGTAAGCTTGTCGTTCCCAATAGAGTTTGTTACAACGGGTCCGCCAGCGATACGCAAGCTTTTAGGTTTATCCCACTCTCATAAAGACTGGGTAAAATCCTGCGGATTCCACGCGATCGCCCAGCGGGGTAAGTAATTCTGATGAGACCAGCAGCGAGTATTTGTGAATAATGGCGACCCATACAGCAGTGGCCCAGCAGGCCCAAAAGCGCTCCAGCGAACTTAACTCCGCCCTCCTCAACGGCGAAGTCATTACCCAAATCCAACCCCACACCACTGCTGGGGCAGCGGTGACGGCCACCATGCACATCCCCTTGACTCGGGAGCAAGTCTGGCAACAACTCACCAATTACTCGCGCTGGACAGCCTTCTTTCCTGACATCACCCGCAGCGATGTCACAGCGGTTCTCTCTCCCCAAAGCAAGCGCATTACCCAAGCGGCCTGCAAAACCTTTTTGATGCTCAGCATCGCCGTCGAAATTAAACTTGAAGTGGCCGAGATTCCCCAAGAGTCCATTCGCTTTTCCATGGTGGATGGTGGCATTAGTTTCCGCGACTTCGCTGCTGTGCTGGAGTTCAATGATCTGGGCGACAGCACCGAGCTGAGCTATACCGTCCAAGCGACTCCTTCCATTCCCGTGCCTGGAATGTTCCTGGAACAAGCCATGAAATACGACCTGCCCAACAACATGCGCCACCTTCGTCAGGTCTTGTTGCAAGGCTAAAAGCTTTGAGATGACGTAGTTGCTGCTGCTGTGCAACGGATATAAAAAAAGGGAGACGCCAGATGTTGCGTCTCCCTTTTTCTTGCGCGAGTTTGTCTTGAGCTTGCTTACAGCAGTGAAGCCGACTCATATAACTGCCGCACGATCGCTAGGATACGATCGCCATAGGTCAAATCTGCCTCCCAGCGACCGCTTAGCTGACTTAGCAGTGGTGCTACACCTCGCGTCACAAAGCGGAAGCGTGGATCGACAATCTCCTGGACCACTGGCTCGGTACTGGCATAGGCCTTGAGATGCTGCATCTGGGCTCTCACGCCAATGCGGGCACTGGTGAAGGTGGCTCCTTCTGCGCCCACCCCAATGCCGCCCAAGCCGCCAAAGTTGTTTTGAGTTGGCTTCAACGTGCCGCTAAAGCGCAGGAAATTGGTCTCCAACAACATCTGGCAAAAGGCAATGTCGTAGTTCACGCCTTCGACTGAGCCCTCTTCTCGAAATAACTGGGCTAGGTCTGGATAGAGGCCTAAAGCCTCGGCATTTTGCTCCTTTAAAAAGGCAACTAGTTGCACCTCAGAGGTATTGCCATGGCCCATGATGCGATCGATGGTGCCCTTACAGATTTTAAGGATGGACTGGAGAATCACCGTGCGAGACGCCTTGTCCCAGCCCACGGAAATATCAAAGTCCCGCAGCTCCACGGCCTTCACATAGACCACACCGCGATATTTCACCCGGCGTACCTGGGGAATTGTAGAGAGGTCGGCCTTGAGGCTATCGACGAGATCCACAGGGATATAGGCATTATTGCTAATTAAAATGCCCTGCTCGCCATAGACCTGGCCGTTGATCCGAATATTAATCGTCGGATAGACGGGCACCGGATCCAGTGGCGCACCGGTGTCAATTGCCCGGCTCCAAGCAGAAACGCCCTCTGCCAGGCCGATCGCAAAGTCGCGGCGCTTGGTTTGCAGGAGCTGGCGATCGCTAGGATTCGTCAGATAAGCCACCTCCATAAACAGGGAGGCTGGAATAATATCTCGACAAAAAGACAACCGCCCCAAGCCCGCCGCCGTATCGGGCTGGGCACCACGACTGGGCAACTGCGGCACCCGACGCAGCATCGACAGCAGCAAAAACTCTGCCTGCTTCTCCCGCTGGTCATTATTGGCAATGTAATAGCAAGTTGCGCCGCGCAGGCTGGGATTGGTAAAAGCCCCCAGATGCATTTCAAAGGCCACGTCACCTGCCTGGGCACGGCTATTAATCCAGAAAGCGCTCTGGGACTCACTCAGGTCATCGGGGACAAGCAAAACTTCAAAGCTACGCGATCGCAGCTCCAGCACCATAAGGTCCCGTAGCTGAATCATTTCTTGGGCTTCGGTTGTTCCCCCGGCGATCGCGCCGGGGTCCGTCACACCATTTTCGAAGCCACCATGGCCTGCGGAAAGAAAAATGCGTCCCATTTAGGAGGTAATAATGAATACGCGGCCCGGATGAGAGTCCCCGTAGGATACTACAACAATCAATCGGCTTTAGGCAGGATTGGCAGGAGGGCTTTTGCCCCCCAGCGATTCCCAAGCTTTAGCCTCGTGTGCAGCAACGCTATAGAGGCGGATTTGCAAAAAACAATGGCAAAACCGCATTTATGGCCCCGCACAACCTCACCACTTTAGACTTACCCTCTACTTCTCTTCTCCCAGAAGAATTCCGGGGAGTTTCCCGAGATTGAGGCGATGACAATTCAGATGCTTGTGCTTCTCAAGTTTAAAACCTAAGCAGAAGCCCCCGAAACTAAGGAACAGCAGGCTCCCCAATAGTGAGAAAACGGTATACCTGGAGACTGAGCAATCGCTCGAAAGCCACTGATAAATTCCATCTGCATTTGCATGACCTCTTCCTCCCCTAACACCGCCGGGTTATAGAACCAAGCGCAGTCTCCACCACTCTCGCTCACTTGAATTGTCAAGGCTTGGCCCAAGCGATGGGGCGCTTCAGAGAGTTCCGTTACCACTTCCATCAGCACGGGATAAAGAGACGGTAGCTTTGCCTCATTGACCCCCAGGGCTAAATCCTGGCGATGGGTCAAAGCCTGCTCCAAGAACCGTAACTCCTCCAATACAACCGCCAAGTTGTGAGTCAAGGCTTCATCCAGGTCCAAGGAAAAACGGGCGGGCACATGACTCGCAAATAGCGCCGTCAGCTCTTCGGAACAAAGCATTTGCTGAAGGCGGGTACTGCGCAGACCAATATCCCCTCGACAAGTCGATTTAACGCCTGATTCTTCCTCTTCAGGGATGGGCTGTTGTCTCGAAGTTGCTCCCTGCTTACACACCCCCATGAGGTAGCCGGTCAAAGCCGTTAGCAAGACCCCACCCCCAAACTGGGCGAGGTAGTCCTGAAATTCTTCACTGCACTGGGCCAGAACAGGTTCCAGCTCTAACGGGCAACGAGCAAAAATAGATCCCAAACCGGGTTCACAATTGCTGTGGGGCAATTGCAGTGGTCGTAGTTGGCTCAAACGCTGGTGCCAGGTTGTCTCATGAGCTGCAATGCCTTGCTCAAACTGGGAGATAGATCGCTGCTGGTAAGGCGTTAATCGGGGCAGACGCTGTCCAATCGTCAGGGGCAACTGAGTTGGCAACAGAGGACGGCCTAGGGGCGTCAGGAAGTTCGATAAGCGCACTGCACCATCCGCCACTGCCACAGTGACGCCATTGGACTTAATCTCCAGCACTGTCCCCGGTAGTGCATTGCAAGGGGTCACTCGGGTCTTGCCCCCTCTTGAACGAGCCACAGCTTTCACTAAGCCGACGCCGTACCAGCTAATGCCACAGAGACTGTCGGTGCTATGGCCCATCCACAACTTGATCGCCGTTGTTGCAGTCACTGCCTTTTGGCGAGAGCAATTGCGCACAGAGGCTAACAATTCTTCTGCGGTAGCCTGCCAGGTCAAAACACCCTGGGTCATGGGTCGCAAGTTGGATTTATGCGAGGTTAGCCAAGCTGGGACAGATTGCTGAGGCAAACTATCCAGTAATCGATTCGAAGAGGAGACAACCATATTGAGAGTCAACCCAAATCCAATAGAGGCAAGTCTCCACACAAGTCTCAATGTCTTTGCGAAGACAGAGGTTGTGTGAAGGTGTTCCACCTTGCAGCAATTGCTCCTAGAATCCGCAGGGTTTTCAACTCTCCGGTGATCGCAGTCTCTAGCTTTGGTGATCTGAAACCGGGGCTTCGATGGGGGCAAGACTTTCCAATTCAGTCTGAAAAGATACGTGATGGATGAATCACCTCAGTTTTCCTTTTTTCAGAGAATTGAATTGAAGGCTGCTGTTGAATTTAATCTGCGGGTCAATAAGCCTTAAACCACGGTGGATCCTTCTCCATTAAGGGCTCCCTCCCCCCACTCCCCCATGGGCCTAAACTGCCACTCACTCAAAGCTGTTCTTCAGCTATGTCATAGGCCTGGGAAGCTACGGAGGAATAAATACTCAATGGAAGCAAATTTTGCCCTCATAAAGTTTTGATGAAGCTCTCCTTGTGATGTTAAGAGAGGGCATTAATCCTTAATGGTCGTTGACCTAGACATGAACGGGGTCAGCTTCTCTTTATAAGCTCAGTGCCTTCTCAAAAATCAAAGACCTCAGCAACGGTATCTGCTAGTCCCAGGCACAATGAGTCGGTATCAGATAAGACAAGAAAATTAAGCTACGAAACATGGCACAGTTCCGGTTTTTCATCCTTTGAACTTTGAGCATTGGCTCAATGGGGGATTCAGCAGCTAGGCGCGATCGCGACTCTATTGCCAACCCGTTGGCGATCGGCGAATTCAGACGAATTCTTCGGAAAATGGCTGCCCCAAGCTGAATGACCTTTCGAGGCACAAACGCTTACCCTGAGAAAATCAGCCGCAACAGGCTGTGCAACTCGCTTGAGGTAAAGCGATGCCTATCTCTATCCCATTCATTGCTTCTCCCGGATCATGTTTGCACCCCTTGAGCAGTACCAAGCTTCCGGCATCCACTCCCCTGACCTCGGCGACTTTATGTTGCGGGTGCAAAATGCAGTGCGCAAGCAATTCAGCGGTGACCTCTGCTTTCAAACCCATGCTGAAGCCACCTGGAAAATCAGTTTTCGCCATGGCCGCTTAATTTGGGCTACGGCTGGCATTCACCGCGTGCGTCGCTGGTGCTGCATCACTCACCAGCATCTCGGTTCAGCTCAACTACCCAGCAGTGCCGCCGCTGAAGATTCCCATTGGGAATATCAAGCCCTGCTTCACTTGGCTCAAAATGGCGTCGAGCGGGACAAGCTCCAAGCCATGATCCAAGAAGCGATTAAAGAAGTTCTGTTTGAACTGATTCAAATTCTCAGCAACTCCTGGGAAGCCCAAACCACAATTACAGAAGAACCCGTCAAGCTAGAAGAAGCGATTTGCTTCTTTGCCCTCAACGACTTGCTCGATGAAGTCAATCAAGAATGGCAGGCCTGGTGCCAGGCACAATTGCAAATCTACGCCCCCACTTCTGCCCCGGTGATTACCAGCGCCGAAAAGCTCAAGCGTAAGCTTCCCGAGGCGGCTTACAACCAGCTGAGCCGGATGCTCCAAGACAAGCGATCGCTGCGGGAGCTGTCCATCCTCACACGCCAAAACATGGCTCAGCTGACCCAAACTCTGGTGGGCTATGAGCGGCCTGGCTTAATCCGCTTTGAGCCCATTCCCGACCTTGCCTTACCCAAAGCGGCGTAAGTTTCAAATTCAAAGCACTCGCTCCTCGAGTCCCAAATAAAACGCCCAGGCAAGAATCCTTGCCTGGGCGTTTTATTTGATATTCAGCGCTTCCAAAGATTAAAAAACAAATCGCTTAGAGAAACTTCCAGGGGCGGGATTAGGTTGTAGCCTCCATGCCACCGTCTTTGTTGTGACTGGCTAGACGCTCTATAAGTCCAGCACTGGCTTCATTCATACCCACCAAGCTAACCTCAACCCCACGCTTGCGGAAGCGGAAAATGACCTTATCAATGGCATCCACCGCAGTTTGGTCCCAGATATGAGCATGGCTAAGGTCGATGATCACATTTGATAGACCTTCCTCGCGAAATTCAAAGCGATTGAGCATGCCACCCACTGAAACAAAGAAGATATCGCCAGAGATGTTGTAAGTACGAGTGTCACTATCCTCCTGCCGCACAGAATCCACATGGACAATATCGGCAACCTTACGGCTGAAAAAGAGACCGCTCAATGCCACGCCAGTCAGAACGCCATAGGCCAGATTGCTAGTGGTCAGAGTCACCAGCACAGTAGCTAGGGAAACGGCAGTTTCATTCTTGGGAATCAGGCGAATATTGCGTAGGGAGGCCCAGCTAAAGGTGCTAATAGAAACCATAATCATCACGGCGACCAATGCAGCCATGGGAATTTGGGAGACCCATTGGCTACCGACCAGCGTGATCATCAGCAAAAAGGCACCGGCAGTGAGGGTCGAGAGGCGAGTGCGGCCTCCGGATTTAACGTTAATAACGGACTGGCCAATCATGGCGCAGCCTGCCATGCCGCCGAAGAAGCCTGTTACCAAGTTGGCAATGCCTTGACCCTTCGCTTCTTGATTTTTGTCGCTGCTCGTGTCGGTGAAATCATCTAAAACGTTGGCCGTTAGGAAGGAATCGATTAAGCCAACCATGGCCAAGGAGATGGCAAAGGGCAGAATGATTTCGAAGGTTTCCAGGCTAGGTTCAAGCTGGGGCAGATGAAAGGACGGAAGACTCGTCGGAATTTCGCCTTTGTCTCCCACCGTAGGAACGTTTAATCCAGTAAACATCGAGAGCAGCGTTAGGACTGCGATCGCCACTAGGGGGGAAGGGATTAGATTGGTCAGCCTAGGCAAACCATAAATAATGGCCAATCCGCCTGCCACCATGGCGTAGACCGTCCAGATGGAATAGTCAATGGCCCCTCCTCCAGCATCCATCCAGGGAAATAGCTGGGGAAACTGAGCCTTAAAGATGATGATGGCGAGGGCATTAACAAAGCCCACCATGACCGCGCGGGGCACAAACCGCATCTGATCTCCCAGGCGGACAAAGCCCAAAATGATCTGAAAAATGCCGGTCAGGATCGTGGCTGCGAAAATATACTCTAAGCCCAGCTCTCTCCCGTAGGTCGCGGTCAGCGGCGTAAACAGCAAAGCCATGGCGCCTGTGGCCGCTGAAATCATCCCAGGGCGTCCCCCGAGGAAGGCCGTAATAATGGCAATGCAGAATGAAGCGTAGATGCCCACTTTGGGATCCACATCAGCAATGATGGAAAACGCGATCGCCTCTGGAATCAACGCCAGAGCCACTAGTGACCCTGAGAGCAAATCGGCCCTCACATTGGAAAACCAAGCGCGTTTATTGAATACCTGACTGATGTGGCTCAACAGACTCCTCCTTTTGCAACAAAGTGGCCCCTAATCTAGATCCCAGGCCACCTGTGACAAAGAATTGTCAAAAGCAGTATCAAAGGACAGCACAGCGGCACGGTCATCCAGTATAAAGAAGTATTGTGTCAGATTGTGAATGACTTTCTGACCGGGGCTATGGGCGGGTGTGAGCCTAATAGCAAGCTGGTTTAAACTCCACATTTAACCTCCGCATTTTTCTTCCCTGCCCCCAGGAGCTTTCGCCTTGAGTGAGTCGATGTCCAACGCCCAGTCCGATGCCCAACCCGATCCGGCGGAATCCTGGCCCGAGCGCTACAACGCTTTTGTAGAAGAAATCATCACGGACACAATGAAGGGGCGGATTGCCTCCAAAGAACAGGTCTATCGACGCTTGAGTGATGCCTTGGAAGGCGGCATGGGAGAAATTTTTGAGCGCTGCTTACTCGAACGCCAGGTCCAAGTCGAGGAACAGCAAAGAAACGGCACGGAGATGCAGCAGGCAAAGGCACTGCGTCAATCCAGAGCCTTGAAGGTGCTGGCAGGAGCCTGGGAGCGTTGGCAAAAGGATAACCAGGCCAAGAATGCTTCAACGGCGGCGATCGCCCAGCTCAACAGCACCGCCCCAGAAGACCGCCTCTCAGTGCTGTTCCAAATCCTCGACCCCAACCAAACCTACGTCTTCAACCGCAAGCAAATTCGCCTCCTAGCCAATGACTTGGGAGAGGCTGATAGTGAACTTCAGCCCCTGGCTCGGGGCCTGGACCAAGGGCTCAAATCCTTTGAAGCGATGGAGCCTCACCTCATCGGTTGGATGTACGATGCCCCCCAACGGGCCGTGGGCTTTGAATCCAGTCGCCAACAGGTCAGTCCCTGGAAGTTCTGGTCCCAGAAAACCAGCAGCAGCCTGGCCCAAGAGCTATTTGCCGGGCAAGTTGAGAATCGCCCCGCCTATGATCTGGCGGAAGAGCAGACCAATGTAGATCTCGCGGCTTGGATTGAGCTGGCGATTCTGCTGCGGGGCATGCAGGGCGGGTTGATTGCCTGGTTTGATAAGCAGCCCTATAGCCTGACCGGGGGTCGCAATCTGGCCGCCATGACCTTCCTCACCTTTGCCCAGCTCTGGTCCGAGCTGAGCGGGGGCTTTCGGGACAATGAGAAGTTACCCGATAGCCAAGCGCTCACCCTGGCGCGGGCCACGTTTCAAGTGTCGCTACAAATTTTGCGAGCCTTTGCCCAGCGGGATACGTTTCCCCTCTATGGCGGTGTGTTGGCCTCCTTCTCTGGCGATAGCTTTCGGGAAACCATCGGCTATTTGGACCAGCCGCTACGAGCTTTGGAGAACACCCAGGAGAAGGCTCGAATTTTGACCCTAGTGGCCTATTCCCAGGGCTGGATGGGGGATGTAGAAACGAGCATGGAATTGCATTACGAAGCGCTAGAACTATCTCAATCTGCCGATGATCAGCGTTGCGCCATTGCCAATCTCAACCACATCAGTCGGGCGAAGTTGAAGTTGAAGGACTACGAGGGGGCGATCGCCCAGGGTCAACGCGCTCTCATCCTGGCGAGGCAAACTGGCGACCAGCCGGGGGAAGCCCAGGCGATCGTCAGCACGGGCTACAGCGAGGTGCAGCAGGCCCAGGCCCAGGAGCGCCCCGATGTGGATCGGCTGGCCCTAACGGTGGAGCAATTGCGCCAGGGCTTGCAGCGGGCGGAGAAAGTGGGCGATCGCGTCAGCCAAACCCTCTGTAGCAGCGGTTTGGGCCAGGCTTACCTGCTGCTGGGTCGCAACCGAGCCGCCCAGGAAGCCCTAGAACTGGCGATCAAGCTAGCCCTACAAACGGGCAATGCGGATCTCCATGGCCTCTGTCGCGTTTACCTCGCGGAGGCGCTGTATCAGCAAAATGAGGAGACTGAAGCGCTGTTCCAGGGGTGTTTAGGCATGTATTTGCTGGAGCAGCGGGGCGCACCGGAATGGCGGCAGGCGGCAGGGATCGTCAGCATTATCCAAGGCAAGCGCAGTGAAGAAGCCTTTGACCAAGCGCTGCAAGCCAGGCGCAGCGAGATGATTGGCCTGATTGGCGTGGATGGCATGGACCATCTAAAGCAGCTCTTAGAGAAGTACCGGGAGGGATGAACATTGCGAATGCAAAGACACCGGGTGTTTTCACAAACACCCGGTGTCTAAAGAACCAGAGCTACTGACCGCTGAGCAAGTAGCTCACCGAAACCGAAGTCTCAGGAAAAGCCAGCGGATGAATCGAACCGGCTGGAAATTGCTGCTCTGACTGATAATCTCCATTGCTCGGATCGCTCAGGACAATAACGATGCCTGCCTTGAGATTAACGATCCAATATTCTGGAATACCTGCCGCAGCGTAATTGGAACGCTTTGTCTGTAAGTCTTTCTGAAGACTGCTGTGGGAATATTCCACGACCCAAAAGATATCTGCGGGATAGGGGTGTCGCTGACGGTATTGTGATCGCGGCGGTGCCACAATTGCTAAGTCCGGCTCCGTCTCAGAGGCCTGCTCTGGCAGCGTGATGGGCTTCGCTTCTCGCACAATAGCTTTGCCCTTTAGCAAATCCCCCAAGTAATCCTTGCTATCCCCATTGAGCGACGCATGCTCTGGACCTTCTGGGGACATTTCGACAATTTCTCCGTTTAGCAATTCAACCTGGCGATTTTTCAGCAGGCCTGTGCTGACAATCTGGTGATAGTCGTCAATGGTCCATTTTGCGAGGGTTAGCGTCATCGGGACTTAGGGTGCGATCGCCGTTTCTATCGCTATTCTAACGACAAGCCCCCCCGGCGTTGGGTCAAGACCGGGGGGGGCCAATGGCTTCATGCTCTTGGACTTAGAAGCTGGCTAATTGCGCTAGACGAGAAGCTGGCCGGGGAAACAGCTTGGCAAAGCGCTGCTTGCGCTCCGCTTCCGGCTCCGGTGCATCATCCCAGAGGCTTTCGTAGAAGAAGTAAGCCACGCCGAGGCCTCGCTGGTGCGCTGCCCGAGACTGCTGTTCAATTTGTCCCATGGGAATCGGTCGCCGGGGCAAGCCCGAGAGAATGCCAATTCCCGTTGAGATTTTCTGCTTGACTTCTTTGATTTCAGCCCGATCCAAATTCTCTACATAGCTGTTGAAGTCGTCACGGTAGACCTGCATGACAATTTCATCGACGAAGTCTTTGCGTACCCAAGTCAACCAATCCTGGAGGGAGAACTTGTAGGCAAAGGCATGGTAGTTGGGCGAGATCGAGAAGACGGTCTTGGGCTTGCGAGTTTTGACCGCATCGTGGAGATCGCCAATGAACTCGGTGATCTTGTCTGCTCGCCAGCGCATCCAGGCTTGGTCTGCCGAATTCGGCGGTACGTTTTTGCCGGTCTCCTGCTTATAGAGCGCTTTGGTATAGCGATCGTAGCCAAAGTCTCGGGGCAGGCTCATATGGTCATCAAACTGGATGCCATCCAGGTCATATTTATTGACCACCTCCATCACCAGGTCCGTGAGGAATGTTTGCACTTCGGGATGGAGCGGATTGAGCCAGGCGTTTTCCCCACCCGCACTGTTGGCGGTGGTATCACCATTGGCCTTAACGCTGAGCCAGTCGGGATGGGCCAAGGCTAGCTCGGAGGATTCCGGCACCATAAAGCCAAATTCAAACCAGGGCATGACCGACAAACCGTTGCGATGGCCTTGATAGATGATCTCCTTCAAGGGGTCTTGGCCCTGCTTGCCTCGATAGATTTGGGGACTGCCGACACGGCGGGCAACGTCGCTGGGATGGAGGGCATAGCCGGAGTTCCAGACGACGGGGTAGACCGTGTTGAAGTTGAGTTTGGCGAGCTGGGCCATGGACTGGCTGAGGCGATCGCGGTCCAGCAAAATATCCATGTCGCTAGTCGTCATCCAAACCCCCCGCACCTCCTGGCGAGGCAGGGGCGGAAACTTGGGCCGCTGGGGTTTCGGCACAACCATCTCTGGGCTGGGCTTAATATTGGCCGGGGGACGGGTGACTTCAATGGATTGCCCTTCGCTATTGGAAGCGGGCTGGGCGATGGCTGGCGTCGCCTGAATCACTGGAGCTGGCGGAGCTGCCACGGTTGCAGGTGCGGGAGTCGGCAGAGTTGTTGGCGCAGGTGTTGGCTTCGTCGGTGCAGGCGCTACAACTTGAGGCGTCGGCAAGACTCTTGGGGGGGGCGGAGGAGGAGAAAGCAGGGTGGGAGATTGCGGGGCGACCGGTTCTAGATCCAGGGTTTGTACCTCGGATTCTAGAGGGGGGGCTACATCGTAGGGATTGACGTCGGCGGGCAGGGTCGCCTGGCTCAGCCAAGTCGGTTGGACAGAATCCAGCGCACCGGGTTCTTCAAAGGCCGAATAGCGAGGATTAGCGGGAGCAGCAGGATTCTGCACCGGGCTAGGCCAAATCCACTGGGCCAGGGCAACCGTGCCTAGACCAGAACTCAGGCCAAAGCTGGCAATACAGAGCAGCGCCAAAAAGGTGGAACGCAGGCGATGACGCCTGGCTTGGTTCGCTGTCGGGCGACTCACCGTTGGTGGGCGTCGTAATAACTTCTTTAGCATCGTCCAGTTCACCCCGAAATCTCCTCACATGTACGTCTTGACCAAGGGGGTCTCCCATCGGCTTCACCTTAGACTGTTATCCTCAACACGATTGTTTCAGGAGGGTCTATTTTTGAGCTGGCTCTCCCATCGTGACGCGATCGCCCCAACAGGTGTGCCCGAAGCTACATAAAATAGCGCCAGTTTTTCAGCTGTCTATTAAGTCTGTCTACAAGCTTTGTGATAACTATTCAGTAGATTTTAATCGCGGTTTGGACCCAGCTGCGCTTCCTTCTATGATGGAAGGAAATGCGCCACCTGTAGCGTTGCTAGGTCACTTTTAGAGGGGATGCACCCCAAAACGGCGATTCCGTAGGAAGCTTGCTTCGCAATCGCTTCCACCACTCCTATCCATCTCGTTCCGTCCTGTCAGAGTCTGCCATGCCTGCCACTCCCCGCCTCCACCCCGACACAATCGAAGCGGTCAAGCAACGGTCAGACATCGTCGATGTCGTTTCTGAGCATGTGGTGCTGAAGAAGCGCGGCAAGGATTTCGCAGGCCTCTGTCCTTTCCACGACGACAAGAACAACCCCAGTTTTACGGTTAGCCCGGCCAAACAGTTCTATTACTGCTTCGCCTGTGGAGCCGGGGGCAACAGCATCAAGTTCTTGATGGAGCTCAATAAGAGCAACTTTGCCGATGTTGTTCTCAATTTGGCCAATCGCTATGGCATTCCAGTCCAAACGCTGGAGCCTGAGAAGCGCCAAGAACTACAAAAGACGCTTTCCCGACGGGAGAAGCTTTACGAAATCCTGGCCCTGACTGCCAAGTTTTATGAGCATGCCCTACATCAGCCTGAGGGAGCGGAGGCGCTGACCTATTTGCGGGACCAGCGTCAGCTGGGCGATGAGCCCATGCAGCAGTTCCAAATTGGCTATTCCCCAGCGGGTTGGTCAACGCTGCACAACTATTTAGTCGAGCAAAAAAAGTATCCCGTTGCTCTGGTGGAGCAGGCCGGTCTGCTGATTGAGCGGAAGGGCGGTGGCGGCTACTACGATCGCTTCCGCAATCGCCTGATGATTCCCATCCATGATCTCCAGGGTCGGGTGATTGGTTTTGGCGGTCGGGCGTTGGGGGATGACCAGCCTAAATATCTCAACTCGCCGGAGACGGAGCTATTTGATAAGGGCGGGATGCTGTTTGGCCTGGATAAAGCGCGGGCCACCATTGCCAAGGACGATCGCGCTGTGGTGGTGGAGGGCTATTTTGATGTGATTGCCCTCCATGCGGCGGGGATTACCAGTGCTGTGGCAGCTTTGGGGACGGCTCTGAGCTTGAAGCAGGTGAAGCTGCTGCTGCGCTACAGCGAGTCCAAACGGATTGTCTTGAACTTCGACGCGGATGGCGCTGGGGAGAAGGCGGCTCAGCGGGCGATCGGGGAAGTTGAAGGTCTGGCTTACCAAGGGCAGGTTCAGCTGCGGGTGCTGAATTTGCCCGATGGCAAGGATGCCGATGAGTTTCTCAAAGCTTCTTCTGCGGGGGCCTATCGAGAGCTGCTGAGCAATGCACCGTTGTGGATTGACTGGCAGATTCAGCGGGAGTTGCAGGGGCGTGATCTCAAGCAGGCTGAGGAGTTCCAGGAGAGTATTCAGGCTCTAGTGAAACTGTTGGGCAACTTGCCAAACACGCCGTTGCGGACCCATTACATTCATAAATGTGCGGAGTTGCTCAGTCAGGGGGAAGCCAGAGTTGCATTGCAACTAGAGGAGGATTTGCGCTCGCAGGTGCGGGGCCAACGTTGGCATGGCAAGTCGAAGAAGTGGGAGCGCCCCAGCGACTACACCAGCCGAGAAGTGGCTGAATGCCAGCTCTTGCAGATCTATTTGCACCATCCTCGGGAGCGGCTCAATGTGCGCCAGAGCCTGCGGGAGCGGGATGCTAATTTCACGTCGGGGGCGCATCGTTTTTTGTGGCGGGCGATTCGGCAGTTTGAGCAGGAGCAGTTGGGGGATGTTGTTAACGATGCAGAGCAGCTTCCGCAGCATTTTGAGGCCTTGGCGGATCTCGATTTACTGACCTCATTGCGGGATGAGATTACAGATGTGCCGAAGGAAGCAGTGAATCATATCCTGCAGGTGTTGTATTTGGATGAGAAGGCTCAGCTGGATATTTTGCGGCCTAGCATTATCGTTAAGGCGGCGGTGGCGACGTTGGAGCGCATTGGCAGTGAGAAGCGCTGTCGCCATTTGCTGGATTCTTGGTCGCGGCAGTCGGTATCAACAATTGAGCATTGCATTGGGCAGTTGCTGGAGCAGGGGCTCAGTAATGATGAGGATGCGGATGAGCAGATTGAAGGGTTGTATAGCCAAATCAATGAGGAGGTTTTGCAGTTCCAGCGGCTCTATTACGAGGAGCGGAGGAATTTGCAGGTTTTAGATGGGGAGCGGTTGGCGGATACGACGGAAGTTTTGCAGACGCCCTTGCAGCCGGTTGAGGTTGAAGGTTAGTCACGATAGGTAGGGATGGATGGCATTGCCATGTCTGCCCCAGCATTTAGATGCCTAACAGGCTAATTTCATCCTCTCAGATAGCATCTCTAGGCCTCTCTATTCCTGTCTGGGTCTAGCTTTTCTTTAAATCAACTCTTTCTTTTCTCTCACTGCTATTTAATACTTGGACAGGCATCGTATGTACGACTTGATGTAGCCATGGCTATATCAAGGTCGCTTCAAGCTTGATTATGATAGAACAGCAACAAGCCACCGCTTCCAATAGAAGCAGTGGCTTGTGCACTCAACCTAGACCAGATGGCAGGATGAACCTAGTCCTGGAGATTTATTTATCACTTTCAGAGAACTCAGCGTCAATGACGTCGTCGCCATCATCAGAGCCACCGTCACCTGCCGCGCCAGTAGAGTCAGTTGGCTCAGCACCTTCAGCGCCATCCTGACCATAGATGCTGCTGCCCACGCTATAGAGCGCCTGCTGTAGCTCTTCGATAACGGACTTCACCTTCTCGGTGTCTTCCTTCTCTTTGGCTTCCTTCAGCTCCGTCACAAAACCTTCAACCTTCTCTTTAGCATCAGCAGGAACCTTGTCGCCAAGCTCCTCAAGCTGCTTCTCAGATTGGTAGATGATCTGATCAGCCTGATTCATCAGGTCAATCTTTTCACGACGCTCTTTGTCGGAATCGGCGTTGGCTTCTGCATCACGAACCATCTTGTCGACTTCGCTGTCAGACAGGGTGGAAGCACCGGTGATGCTGATGGATTGCTCTTTGCCAGTGCCTTTGTCCTTGGCACTGACAGTGAGAATGCCGTTTGCATCGATGTCAAAGGTAACTTCGATTTGGGGAACGCCACGCTGGGCAGGGGGAATACCATCGAGGCGGAATGTTCCCAAGCTCTTGTTGTCGTTAGACATTTCACGCTCACCTTGAAGGGCGTGAATTTCCACGTTGGTCTGACCATCTACAGCGGTGGAGAAGGTCTCAGACTTCTTAGTGGGGATGGTGGTGTTGCGGGGGATGAGTTTGGTCATCACGCCGCCTAAGGTTTCAACACCCAGGGACAGAGGCGTCACATCCAAGAGCAGGATGTCCTTAACTTCGCCAGCCAAGACACCGGCCTGAATCGCAGCGCCAATGGCAACCACTTCGTCAGGGTTTACGGTCTCATTAGGCTCTTTGCCCAAGACCTTCTTGACCACTTCTTTAACAGCAGGCATGCGGGTGGAGCCACCTACCAGAACCACCTCATCGATGTCGTTCTTATCGAGCTTGGCATCCTTGATAGCCTGCTCGACAGGGATGCGGCAGCGGTCAATCAGGTCAGAGCAAAGCTCTTCGAACTGAGCGCGGGTCATCGTCATGTCCAGGTGCTTAGGGCCATCCTGGGTTGCCGTGATGAAGGGCAGGTTGATTTCAGACTGGGTCAAGCTGGAGAGCTCAATCTTGGCTTTCTCAGCCGCTTCAGTCAGACGCTGCAGGGCTTGGCTGTCTTTGCGTAGATCAATGCCTTCGTTGCGCTTGAAGTCTTCAGCCAGGTGATCGACGATCGCTTTGTCAAAGTCATCACCACCCAAGTGGGTGTCACCAGAAGTTGAGAGCACTTCGAACACGCCATCGCCCACTTCCAGGACGGAGACGTCGAAGGTACCACCACCCAAGTCAAACACCAGAATGGTTTCGTTGCTCTTCTTGTCTAGGCCGTAAGCCAAAGAAGCAGCGGTGGGCTCGTTGAGGATGCGCAGGATTTCGAGGCCTGCAATCTTGCCAGCGTCTTTAGTTGCTTGGCGCTGGGAGTCGTTGAAGTAAGCGGGAACGGTAACCACCGCTTGGGTCACGGTTTCACCGAGGTACTTGCTGGCGTCATCAGCCAGCTTACGCAGCACCTGGGCAGAGATTTCTTCAGGGGCAAACTTCTTGCCTTCGGCAGGGCAGTCCAGACGGACATTATTGCCATCATTGACTACCTTATAAGCCACTTCAGTAGTCTCATTAGCCACTTCTTCATGACGCCTACCGATGAAACGCTTCACCGAATAGAAGGTGTTGGTGGGGTTCATCACCGCCTGACGCTTGGCGATTTGGCCTACGCGGCGCTCTTTCGTTTTGGGGTCAAAAGCTACAACTGAAGGCGTTGTGCGGAGTCCTTCAGCGTTAGCGATTACGGTGGGCTTACCACCTTCCATCACTGCAACGCAGGAGTTAGTGGTTCCTAAATCGATTCCGACAACTTTTGCCATGGTGTTGCTTTTTGCTTCTCTCTAACTTGCTTTGGGATGCCCAGGGAATTTCGCAAGCCAGAGGCGAGCTGATAAAACCTGAACAATGCTCTGTTGAGCAAACACAAATGTTTTGCTTTCTGAGAACAGTCTCGTCTATATTTCCCGGTCTGTGACTCCCCTAAGAAGGGTAGGTTACCGAACAATTTCAGGGTCGGTTGTAGTCAGGGGAAGGGTTTTGCGGTTTCAACAATGCCCATAGAGCAAGTAGTCTAAGACTTAGAAGAGTGAATTTTGCGGCGGCGGACCTACCTACCGGGTTGCTGTTATCTATTGAGCCGTACATCTTAAATCGACAATGGGAGAAAGAATATTCCACATCAAATCTCCCAAGGGAGGCGAAAACTGCAGCTAGCTATCCCTTGCATTAATGCCAGCAGTTTCCGCCTTCCGAGTGACTTGAGCTTCAACTCATATTGACCTACTTCAATCTAGGTTTGACCCAACAGTCGGCCTATTTCCCCAGCCCTTAGCTCCTAAGGTCGCAAGGGAACCGAATGCAAAAATGAGGCTTTCAGTCTCTTGCTGCATTCAGATGATTTCAGTCTGCTAATTCCAATAGGTAAGGGGGCGATTCGCACCGCGATATCCCAGGAACAATGACATCGAAACGCGTGCTCGTCCTTGGGAGGCTCGCACGGCATGGATACAGCCAGAATCGAACAGGATTAAATCACCGGGCTGGGGGGATAGAACAAAAGCGGGCTCGGGTAGGGTGGCGCGATCGACGATGCCTTCGTAAGCGAACTCTTCATCCCGAATGGCCTGTTGCTCCTGGAAGGAAGGGCTCAGATCCCAGACTTCCAACTCTCCCCCCTCGTCTGCGGGTTGCAAATAGACATTGGTGGAGAGTTGTCGCTTCAGCGGCTGGTGATTATCGAGGGGAGCTAGGGTGGCATCACGCAGATCCCGAGCCAGGATGTCTTGGTGAGGGGGCAACTCAAATCCGTTCTCAAATACTCGCCCAATTCCGGCCAACATAGGACGCCCGTGGGCATTCTCAATAGAAACCCCATCGAGCCAAATGTCTCCAAGCTCTAACCTTAATCGGTCTATCGGGGAGAGCAGCGGTGCACAGGCCGCCCGGAGGGCTTGGGTTCCGGGGAGAGCTTCGTCGTAATAGCGCAGCAGCATCTCATTACTGCCATTGGTTTCAAAGAAGGTCATGCCGGTGCGCTGTACGCCAATATCCGGGGCTCGAAAGTAACGCTCAAACTGGGCGTGGTGAATGAGCTGTTGGCTGAGTTGTTGTGCAGTTTCTGCAGAATAGAAACCCGGGATGTAGAGCGCGAGGATCTTTCCTTCGCAAAGGTCTCGCAGGTCCTGGAGCGCAAGTTTGGAGGCGGTGCGGAGTGGGATTTTTGCTGGGGGAACCTCAGGTTTAACTGTTTTGGAGCCAAGCTGACTGGGCATCACAACATTGGCTGCGATGGGGGAACTGGGAAGCGCTTTGGCAATCGCCTTGGGTTGCTCCTGGAGCAATAGCTCAGAGGAATAGTGGACAGGCAAAGTCGAGTGAGCGTTGTTCATTATTATTTGACAAGAGAAAAACAAGTCAGTCGTATCAAAGGATTTCAGCGGAAAGTATCAAGCCTTCAATTCAGCGTTATGGCAAATAACACTGATGGCAGATTGAAAAGCAGATAAGCGCTCCGTAGAAATGACTCAAGTCAGGAAGCGTACCAAGCAGTATCTTCAATAAGCTGAGTATCTTTATATATACAGATACTAAGCGTTATTGCGTAATTTGTTTTGTTATATAGAATACTTCGTGTCTGGAAATGCATGAATTCCCCTAAAACGATCGCGCAACTGAGACCTTAGACCCTAGATTCACCCACGGCTTAGGCAGCAAATCCATGTTGATTTAATAGGGAGTCCACTTGCTCGGGGGTCAGCGGACGACTGAACCAATAGCCTTGGCCAAATTCACAACTGAGCTGTTGCAAAATTTGCTGTTGCTCCAAGGTTTCAATGCCCTCCGCTACAACTTTTGCCCCCAGTCCGTGGGCCAACATAACAATGCTCTGGGCGATCGCCTGCTTGCGGGCATCGTGCTCCACACCATCCACAAAGGAACGATCAATTTTCAGTACATCGAGGGGCAGCTGATGGAGACGGCTTAGAGAAGAATATCCCGTACCAAAATCATCAATACAAAGGCCTACGCCCAGCTGCTTTAGCTCCTGAAAAATTTGTATATTAAATTCAGAGGCCTCCAAGAAGCTGGTTTCTGTCACTTCTAATTTGAGGCGATCACCAGGCAGCTTAGCTGCTTGGAGCATCCCTGCCAGGTATGAAACCAGATTCTCCTGCTTCAATTGCATCGCTGACAGGTTGACATTCATCGTCAGCTTCTCGGCCTGGGGAAGTTGCGATCGCCAAGCCTGCAATTGGTTAATTGCTGCCTGAAACACCCACCAGCTCAACGGCTGGATCAATCCTGTTTCTTCCGCAATGGGAATAAATGTAGTCGGCGAAATCCAGCCTCGCTCAGGATGCTGCCAACGTAACAGTGCCTCAAAGCCGCCAACTTGGCCAGTGGCCAAATCCATAATGGGTTGATAGACCAACTGAAGTTGATGGTGCTCCAGAGCAAATTTCAGTTCATGTTCGAGCTGTAGGCGTTCCAGGGCTCGGGGATGCATGTCCTGTTCAAAGAACCTGTAACAGCTACCCCCTTGAGCTTTAGCCTGATACATGGCCAGATCTGCATCCCGAAGAACCTCAGTCGCTTCCTGATAACCCGGTTTGCCGAAAGCAATGCCCACACTGGTTTTCACTGAAAAGGTCTGATCTCCCACAGATACCGGCTTCTGCAAAGATGCCAAGAGACGTGTTGCGACCTGGACGGCATCCTGCTGTTTGTTGACCCCACGGAGCAACAGGACAAATTCATCTCCACCAAAACGAGCCAATACATCATGGAGACGTAGAACCCCCTGAAACCGCTGGGCAACAGCGCAGAGAACTTGGTCCCCTACAATGTGACCCAAGCTGTCATTAATGACTTTGAAGCGATCTAAATCAACAAAGAGTACAGCCCATGACTCATCCTGCTCAGAACGTGTTTCAGCCACGAGAATCTGAGCTAGTTTTTCGGTGAGATAGGCGCGATTATAGAGTCCTGTGAGCTTGTCATAAATGGCGTCATAGCGCAGCCTTTCTTCTGCCTGGCGGCGAAGCGTCACATCTTCCAATCGCCCCTCGTAATAGAGGAGGTCGCCATGGGAATCACGAACAGCAGTTTGGGTTTCTCTCACCCAAAGGGTACTCCCATCCTGCCGATAGATCTGCGATTCAAAGTCTCGAACGGCTCCTTGGGTATTTAGTTGAATCTGCAACTCTTTGTAGCGTTCTTTATCCACATAGAGCTGCTGAGGCTGAGTTAATCGCGCTTTGAGAATGTCCGCTGACTCATAACCCAAGAGGTTCACCAAAAATGGGTTGGCGCTGATGTAGCGGCCTGTTGCGTCAATTTGAAACAATCCCTGAGTGATCTTTTCAAAGATGCCACGATACTTCTCTTCACTGGCTCGTAGGGCTTGCTCCGCCTTTTGGCGATCGCGCAGATCAAGATCCACGCAATACATCTCAGGTTGCCCCTGCGTGTTGTTTAAAACCACATGGCTAGAAAAAACAGGAACGAGAGAACCGTCTTTGTGGCGTAGCTGTATCTCTCCAGAGGGAATCGTCGCACCTCCGGCAATCCAGCTATCGATGAGTGGAACCATCTGATCGCGTAGCGAATCAGGAATGATGATGTCTTCGATCAGTTGTCCCAGAACCTCTTCTGCTGTGTAACCGTAGAGTGATTCACTGGCATGGTTCCAAAAAATTACGCGACGATGGTGATCGTAGCCCTGCACCGGGATATTGGGAATTTCCTCAAATAAGCGACGAAAACGGCCTTCACTCTCTTGCAGCAATGCTAGAGTTCGAGCATCAAGCTCGGATAACTGGATAGGCTGGGCAACATCAAGCTGAGCAACGGAGCTTTTGGCACTGGCTTTGGCTGACATCGACGGTACCTCCTTAAATGAGATAGGTCGGTAAGTGCAGGCTCTCGACGACTGGCAATCACCAAGCTGCACTTTTAGATTGCCCGCATGGGAGTTGAGGATAACTGACGAGGATGCTACAAAACTGACATTTTGGTCCCGACTGACGGCATGATTAGGAACGAATCGTAAAAACGAGACAGCTATGGTGAAAATCACAGGAACCACCCAAATTCTCGCTGTTATCGGAGATCCCGTTAAGCATTCGTTTTCGCCCCTGATGCATAATGCAGCGATCGCTCAGATGGCGCTTGACTATGTATATGTGGCATTGCCCATCACTGCGACAGATTTAGCCGATGCAGTGCGAGGTTTTGAGACGATTGGCCTGGTGGGCTTCAACATCACGATTCCTCACAAGCAGGCGATTTTGCCGCTGTTGAGCGAGGTTTCGGACGTTGCCCAGGCAGTGGGGGCGGTCAATACAGTCCGCTGGACTGGCAGCGGCTGGGCAGGTACGAATACCGATGTGGAAGGATTTCTGTCCCCCCTCGTTGCGATGGAGAAGGATTGGAGTCAGACCTCGGCAGTTGTGCTGGGCAATGGTGGCGCAGCGCGAGCTGTAGTGGCGGGCTGTGCTCAGTTGGGTTGCGCAGAGGTCCATGTGGTGGGGCGCAGTGCAGAGAAGCTAGCGGCCTTTGAGCAGAGCTGGGCGGGGTCAGCTTTTGGCCAGAATCTGCAGGTCCATACTTGGGATGCCCTGGGTGAGCTGATGCCGGGAGCAGGGTTGGTGGTGAATACGACGCCGGTGGGGATGAGTCCAAAGGTGGAGGCTTCGCCAGTTAGTCAGGAGGTGATGACGAAAATGCAGGCGGGGGCGATCGCCTATGACCTCATTTATGTGCCAAACCCAACGCGATTTTTGCGGGAGGCGCAGGCGCAGGGGGCGATCGTCTTGGATGGTTTAGAAATGCTGGTGCAACAGGGAGCTGCTGCATTGCGAATCTGGACGGGGGGTGAGGTACCAGTAGATGTGATGCGGAAGACACTCAAGGGCCATTTGGGGCTGTAGGAAGATTGAGTTGAATTCAAAGCTCAATTGAGCCTAAACCTATGATTGGAGCCGTCATTTACGCGAAAGAATTGGATAAGCTGGTGGCTTTCTATGCCAGCTTTGGCTTTGAGGTCGTGGAAGCGGAGCCGGGCGATTACGCCGTGCTGGCGGCGGCGGGCACTGAGCTGAGCATTGTGCAAATTCCAGAGCGGATTGCGGCGGGGATTGAGATTGCGGAGCCGCCGGAGGTGAGAGGGAGTTCGCCAGTGAAGCTGTCGTTTGAGGTGACATCAATTGATGAGGCTTTGGCAGCAGCGCTACTAGGCGGGCGCATTATAGAGGTCGCTGGGCGATGGGAGTTTCGGGGGAAGGTGGTGCAAGATGCGATCGACCCAGAAGGTAATATTTATCAGCTATGTGCAGTCCTCTGATCTAATTAAAAGTGAGACTCAATTGTTCTGAGAGAAATCATGGAATTCCCCCAATTCAGATATCACCCAGATCCCATCCATAGTGGCGTCATCTCTAAAAGCGAAGAGACCTGCATCTGTTGCAATCAGGCTCGAGGCTTTATCTATACCGGACCTGTTTATGCAGTCGAAAACTTGAGTGAGAGGCTTTGCCCATGGTGCATCGCGAATGGAGAAGCAGCCCTTCAGTTTGAAGCCACATTCTCAGATCCATGCCCTTTGCTTTACCAGGAAATTCCAGAAAACATTGCAGCGGAAGTTGCTGAGCGAACACCTGGATATACTTCTTGGCAACAAGAAGAATGGTTGTCCCATTGCAACGATGCTTGCGAATTCCATGGAGATGCCACGCAGGCAGATGTGAAGAATGCTTCCATTGAAACGAAGCAGCGATGGTTTCTAGACAACAATGCTGACGAAGCATTCTGGCAAACAGTAACAGAAGGGTACATGCCCCAAGGAAGCCCTGCATTCTACAAATTCAAATGTAGGCATTGCCAAATAATTTTACTGGGCTGGGATTGCGCATAGTCTCAAGATTGACCCATTCAACAACCAACTGAAGTCTAATGACCATTCAACGCATCGCAGCCTTTTCCAACGGCAACAGCGGCGGCAACCCCGCAGGCGTTTACATCAGCGATCGCCACCCCAGCGAAACCGACATGCAACGCATTGCCGCCGAAGTCGGCTACTCCGAAACCGCCTTTGCAGCCCCTGTCGCTGACACAACCAACAACAGCTACCAAGTCCGCTACTTCGCCCCCGAAACCGAAGTCCCCTTTTGCGGCCATGCCACCATTGCCCTCGGCGCAGCCCTTGCTCTCCGCCACGGTGACGGAACCTTTCCCCTCATCCTCAATGATGCCGAGATAACCGTTGAAGGGCAGCGAGACGGTGACATTATTTCTGCCGCCCTCCTGTCTCCACCAACCTCCAGTCAGCCCGCTCCAGCAAAGCTCATCACCGATGCCCTCAGCCTATTCGGCTATACCCCCGACCAGCTCAATCCTGACCTGCCTCCTGCCCTCGCCAACGGCGGTGCCAACCACCTAATCCTCTGCCTCAACAGCCGCGAAGCCCTTGCGGCAATGACCTACGACCTCAACGCAGGCCACCAGCTTATGGACCAAGCTAACGTCATCACCATCTCCCTGCTCTACGCAGAAACGCCCCAACGCTTCCATGCCCGCAATCCCTTCGCTGCCGGTGGCGTTTACGAAGACCCCGCCACCGGAGCCGCCGCCGCTGCCCTGGGCGGCTACCTGCGGGACATTAATTGGCCTCACGGTGGCAGCATCGACATTATTCAAGGCGAAGATATGGGCATGGGCTCACGCCTACGCGCCGAAATATCCACCGTTCCTGGCAGCGCTATTCGCGTCTCAGGAACAGCTCGTATCATGAACTCCTAGAGTGCCCTTCAGACGGGTATTTCAAGCCCGGTGCTGAACAAGCAGGGCCTTAACCAACGATTGAGCCGTTTCCAGCCGCCCTGCTCCATCTCCCTGAGCCACCCAAGCCGCCAACTCATTCAGCGCACCATTGACCAAATGGGAAAAGCCTTCCGCATCAACCGTGGCTAATTGCTCAGCCTCTACCAGTCCATAAATCGAATTTTGCAATAGTCCAAAGCTATATTGGTCAAACTCCACCAATATCTCTGTGGGCAACACCCCAGGGTTTTCCACATACACGAGCCGTCGCAACTCCTCACGCTGGACCACCTACAAGAACGCTAAGCAGCCTGCCACAAGCTGTTCCTAGGGATCTTCAATCTTATTTGGGTCTGATTCCCCGCCGCTTGCGGCGCAAATGTCAGGTTCTACAAGCTATCTCTAAGAGTTAGGAGCAGATTCTTCTGCGAGCTGACCCTTAGAGGTAGGAGTAGTCCTTTTGCATACCCCGTCCGCTTGCGGCGGGGTTTTTGATTTGGTGATACAACGCCCCTCGTGTAATCCCCAATCCCTGAATCATCTCCTCAGTGCCCGTCGCCGCAAAGCCTTGCTCTGCAAAGAGCTGGCGAGCACGGTCGAGGATGGCGCGTCGCATTTGGCGTGTTTGTTCAGCTTTGTTCAGTTTAGGCATCGCAGGCTGTCATCTCTACCATTGAGATATTGACATTCAGACAGTATGTATCTTGAAAAAACAGGATCATGACCGCACATTAGATACATACAGGTTGTATGTCTTAGAGGTAACCAACTGTCATGCTGATCACAAGAACCGCTACAGGTCTAGATATTCCGTTTCTCGCTCGCATCATTGACGAGGCGTCTCTCCCACCCCATAACCACAGCTTCTGGGATGAGATGCTTCAGGAGAGTGAGGTCTCAGCAATGACAGGGCGCGAAACGCCTACGAATCTATTGGGTTTAAGCCCTACCAAACCTTCCACGGTGACTCTTTCCGTGAACAATTCGGCGTTGATTTTTCAGGGGGGACGAAGTTAGGTCAGGGCCTATCCCTGGACGTGGTGTAGGCCATAGCTCATAGGCTAGGGCTGAAATCGCTTAACCCATAATTTCAGTTGTGGGTTCAACATCGAGAAGCGATCGCCTGGACAACCCAATTTCCCAATTATCCAAACACTAACCTCACCTCCTCGGAGCCACCATGCAGCTAAACGAAATCGTGCCCTGGGGGCGATCGCAAAATGAGTACCAACTCATGTTCAACCTCTCAGAATCAGATTTACAGTCCAAGATTCTGGGCTGTGGGGACGGCCCAGCCAGCTTCAACGCAGAAATGACAGCCCAAAAACGCACTGTCGTTTCCATCGACCCCATCTATCGCTTCTCAGCAGATGACATCAGGCAGCGCGTTGAAGCAACCTATGAAACCGTTATTTCGCAAGTTCGGCAAAACTCCGCTCAATACATCTGGAGCAACTTCCGCGATGCTGACGAGTTAGGAGCAGCACGCCTCGCAGCGATGGAACGATTTTTAGCAGATTACCCAACTGGCAAAGCAGAAGGTCGCTACTTGCCCCAAGCGTTGCCCAAGTTGGACTTTACCGATCAGCAGTTCGCTCTCTGCCTCTGCTCCCATTTTTTATTTTTATATTCGAACCAGCTCTCCTTGGAATTTCATCTTGAAGCCATCACTGAGCTTTTGCGCGTTGCCAGGGAAGTTCGAATCTTCCCGCTGTTAAGTCTAGATGGCAAACCCTCCGCTTACGTTGAGCCCCTGCGTCAACAGCTCTCCCAACAAGGAATCAGCACCAGCATTCAATCTGTTGCCTACGAATTTCAAAAAGGCGGCAACCAAATGTTGTGTCTCCAGTCAGGCTAATTGTTATTTCCTAGAACCTTGAACGATGACTTATCAGATTCTTTTAGTTGCTGGCGCAAGTAGAGGCATTGGCCTCGCAGTGGCAGAACACTTTGTCTCCCAGGCAGAGCGACTCGTCTCCGTCTCTCGCAGTCTCGCTTCCACTGGCGAATGGGTCGCTGCAGACCTCTCTCAACGCGATGGCATTGACACAGTGCAACAGGCCATCGGTGAAGCTCAGCTCGATGCGTTGCTCTATATGGGCGGCACCTGGGAAACCCATGCGTTCACCTCCCAATACAACTTTGAAGCCTGCTCCGATGAAGATATTGAGCGCGTCATCGCAGTTAATCTACTGGCCCCCATCCGCTTAGTCAGGGCATTACTGCCTGCCCTACGCCGCTCCCCAAATCCAAAGATCGTCTTCATGGGGTCACTCTCAGGCCGAGATAACTTTCCAGCCCGAGAAGTTGCCAACAGTGCATCAAAGTTTGGGTTGCGAGGTGTGGTGCATTCACTGCGAGAGGAATTGCGATCGCAGCAAATTGGCATCACCCTGATCAACCCCGGCAACGTTGGTACGCCGGAAGTCCTTTCAGACCTCACTACAGCTGGTCTCAGCCCGGACCATGCCATTCCCCTCAGCGACTTACTTCAGGTGCTCGACTGTGTTTTATCTCTATCGCGAGCGACCTGCCTCAAGGAAATCGACCTGCCCGCGATGAAAGGACGAGGTGCCTAGGGATTAATAATCGCTATCCGCGACGCAAATGCCCAAGCACTTGAGGCCATTGCTGGCCGTGCGCTTGCAGTGGGGACAAAGAATTTTCTCAGCCTGAGCTTCTGGCTTAGGCTGCGGTTCGACCTGAGAGGAACTGGATTGGGCTTGAGCGGTCTCAGGAGTTGTCATGACAAAAATTGAGGCGAGCAATATTCCCATTATGACAAAACGTAACGAACCTCTCCCAATATTTTCAACCCGCTATATTTCCACCCCAAAAATGTCTGTAGCAATACCGCAGCCTTCTCCTGCCTCTACTCAGGTCTGCCTCAGCTCAACCCATTCGATTACTTCAAGCCACAGGATAATCAAATATTTGGAAGTCCCTAAGCTTTCAGAAAACAGTTGGAACCATGCAATCGCTCTTTCGGTCATCGCAATAGGTCAAGCAGGTTCTCTCCTAGCTTGCTGTTTCTTTCTCTAAAAGCCACGCCGGACTGCTCTCCTAGCTAAAAGCACTACCCATTAAGGCTCCAGCTAGGATTTGATTCAGCTCAATTTAAGCCTTGACGAGCTGTGCTGAAGGCGATCGCAGTTGGCCATAAACCTCGTACTCAATGCGATTTTTTCCGCGAGTTTTCACGTTATACATTAAGTAATCGGCCTGACTCACGAGTTCTTTTGCAGTGCGGGGGAGGCGAATAAAAGTCGCCACGCCAATGCTAAAACTGATGGGCCATCCATGCTGCTCGACAATTTGCATCAGCTTTTGCTGAACTCGGGGTAAAACGATTTGAGCTTGCTTAGGGCCAGTTTGGGGCAGCATGATGGCAAATTCATCCCCTCCGAGACGCCCCACCACATCAATGGAGCGCACCTGGGTATTCATCGCCTGGGCGATGAGGTTCAACAGTAAGTCTCCAGTCCCATGACCATATTGGTCATTGACAGCTTTGAAATTATCTACGTCGATGTAGGCCACGGTGAGGGGATAACGATAGCGGCGGCAGCGCAGTACTTCTGCCTGGAGGAGTTCAGTGAAATATCGACGATTGGTAATGCCAGTGAGCACATCGGTGCGGGCTAGACATTTCTCGCGATCGTAAGCCCCCTTCAAAGCCCCGAGCAAATGATTGATCGTTAGGAAAATACCCAAGCGCATCGCCATATTCCAATACAGCAGCAGGGATGAGCCTGCTTGATGGTGGGGCATTTCTGTTCCCATCCACAGCGCCGCACAGAGTATGGCAATGACGGCACCGCATCGCTCACCCGTGAACCAAGCTGCAAGGAGCAAGGGCACAACATATAACAGCGATAGCGTGAGTGCTTGAGGGGTCAGGTGATCCATGGTTGCCACCAGCAGAACTAAAAGAAAGCTGAGGCTTGCGGTGATAAGTGGGGGTTGCGCTTCAAGAAAGTGGATTCCTTTCAGGAAAGCATTGTTGGAGGCGTTCATGGGTCAGGCAAACTGAGGAGACAAGTGGTTCCTGCGGGGACTTGCAATGCAAGTTCGCTACCTGTCAGCTGAATGGCTGGATTGCTGGTTGCGGTGGTGCTAGATTGCAGCCTGGTTAATCTACGGCCTGCGTAGATTGATTGAATGCTGCTGTTGACCTGCCGCTGCTCGCTTCTACGTATATATACGCGAATTGATCAGGTATAAATTATTATCACTCAAGACGACTCCATCTTGAACCTGGTTCATAACCCTTTATTTCCTGCGGCATTGACCCCTCAGTACTCTGTGTCGAAACGGTACGAGGGGTGATGATGCTATTGCGAGGGCTGGAAAGACTGATGGCGCTCGCTTTGCAAGCTTCCTTAGGACTTGCGACCACAGTATTTCTTGGCCTGGGTGGAGATGATGCTTTCTGCCACTCGTCAGTTAAATCATTAACTGCTTAGGCTCGCCCAGGGGCTAGCTCTCTTGTCTCAGAGGCGGCAGTTATCCCCATGGGAGCAGGCCCTCATAATTTGGAGGGTTAATGGGGAATGCAACTGTTGCGTAGGCATTTCTAGGCTTAGCCTGCCTTGACGTTTTAGCTGAGGCGTTCTAGCGGGGCCAGCTTGGGGTCGATGATTTTGCGTTGGCCCAGGGCAGGGAATTTGACGGCGATGGAGATGCGATCGCCACTGCCAAAGATATGGGTCACTTCTCCCAGACCAAATTTGCCATGGACCAGTTGCTCTCCCACTTTCCAATCAAGAATGGCATTGGCATTAGTGGGTCGCAGGGAGGAGCGGACTTTGGCCGGTGGGTCATTTTTGTAGCGGTCTTTGACGGCGCGCTGGGCAACGAGATCGGCATGGCCCATACCCACAGCGCTGCGGCTTCTGCCGGGAGAGCCGCCGTCCATGAGGCCCATGGAAGCGCCATGGATCAGTTCCTTGGGGAGTTCCGCCAGGAAGAGTGAGGGAATCGCTGGTTCCCGCGAGCCCCAGAGGCGACGAGCAGAAGCATGGGTGATAAATAGCTGGTTCTGGGCGCGGGTGATGCCCACATAGCAGAGGCGGCGTTCTTCTTCGATCGCCGAGGGGTCGTCCAAAGATCGATAGTTGGGGAATAGGCCCTGCTCCATGCCCGCTAGGAAGACGATGGGGAACTCCAGTCCCTTCGAAGAGTGCAGTGTCATCAGGGAGACAGATTGGTTCTCGTCATCCTTACTGTCCGCATCTGAAGCGAGAGAGGCGCTGCCGAGGAAGCTAGACAGGTTGGCATCTTCGTTCTCTTCTTCAAATTGAGAGGCCGCGTTGGTTAATTCGTCGATGTTACGAACGCGGTCTTCGGCATCTTCAGTGTTTTGCTTCATCAGCATGTCGCGATAGCCAGAGCCTTCCACGACTTTCTTAACCATGGCGGAGGGACTATCAGTCTCCATCGTTTCGCGGCAATCTTTGATTAACTTGGCGAAGGTCAAGACGCCTTTGGAAGAACGCCCCGCTAGGGTTTTGACCGAGGTTTCATCCTCGATGATTTCCCAGAAGGGCACATTCATTTGCTGGGCGGCATTGGAGAGGCGGTCCAGGGTTGATTTGCCCACGCCACGCTTGGGCATGTTGATGGCGCGCATCAGGCTGACGGTATCAGCGGGGTTGGAGATGACGCGCAGGTAGGCCAGGAGGTCTTTGATTTCTTTGCGATCGTAGAAGCGCAGGCCACCGACGACACTGTAGGGCACGCCCCATTTCACCAAGGAGTCCTCGAAGGCGCGGGATTGGGCGTTAGTGCGGTAGAGAATGGCAAAGTCGCCGAAGCCCACGTCGGGATTGTCCCGCTCGATGGTGCGGATATGGTTGACGACGTATTCCGCCTCGGCCATTTCATCTTCGGCGCGGAAGAGGACGATGGGCTCGCCTTTATCCCGGGTGGGGCGTAGCACTTTGTCGATGCGCTCGGTGTTGTTCTGGATCAGGTGGTTGGCCATCTCCAAAATGTTTTCCGTGGAGCGGTAGTTCTCTTCCAACAGGACCATGGTTTGGGTTTGGTCGTCGGGGAGGCCGTCGCCAAAGTCCTTCTGGAAGTCCATGAGAATGCGGAAGTCGGCGCAGCGGAAGGAGTAGATCGATTGGTCCACGTCCCCCACAGCGAAGACGGAGCGATCGCTCCAGTCCAAATCTTGGGGTGACTGGTTATTGGTGACTAATAAGCGAATCAGGTCGTACTGGGTGCGGTTCGTGTCCTGGTATTCGTCGGTGAGGACGTATTTGAAGCGGCGGTGCCAGTAGTTGAGGACTTCTTCGTTTTGCTGGAAGAGTTTGACGGGGATGCCGATGAGGTCATCGAAGTCGAGGGCATTGTTGGCGTTGAGGGCGTCGAGGTAGAGGTTGTAGACCTCGGCGATGACGCGGCCTTTGTAGCTGTTGAGTTCCTGCTCGACTTCTTCTGGCGACTGGCCGCGATTCTTGGCATTGCTGATGGCAAAGCGCATGGCCCGGGGCTCAAACTTCTTGGGGTCGAGGTTGAGCTTGTGGGTGACGATCTGCTTGATTGTGCTTTGGACGTCGGATTCGTCAAAGATTGAGAACTGCTTGGTCCAGCGATGGCCGCGATCGCTCACATATTTATCAATGTCGAAGCGCAGGATGCGGACGCAGGTGGAGTGGAAGGTGCCGATCCAGCATTCCTTGAGAAAGGTTTTGTAAACGCGGGACTCTAGCTGCCGCTGTTCGCGGGCGTCTAGGACCGAATAGGGCTTGCCATATTCATCCAGGGCGGCCTGCTGGGCAAAGATGGTTTTGATCCGCTCCTTCATTTCCTTGGCGGCCTTATTGGTAAAGGTGACCGCCAGGACGTTCTCAGGGGGGATGCGATGGGTGCGGATTAGGTTGGCGATGCGGTAGGTGAGGGCGCGGGTTTTGCCAGACCCAGCCCCAGCCACAACGAGGAGAGGACCATTGACATGCGCTGCGGCACGGCGTTGGGAGGCGTTGAGGTGGCTGAGGAAGTCTGACATGGGCTGCGGGGATAGGGGACGCATCGCCATGCGTCAGTTCAAAAAAATGGAAACCTCTAGGGATAAACCGCCGTTCATCCAGGCTCTAGAGCGTTTGTATTACTAGCTTAAACGTTTGTAGGGGCATGGCACGCCAAATCCGGCATGCCATGCCCCTACAACAACCCTTCAAAACTGAGCGGAACGCTTAGCCCTGGCGGCTAGGCACCAGCTCAGATTGCAGTGCTTCCATGATGGATTGCACCACGGCAACCATGGCCAGTTCGCTATCCAGCTTGTTGATGGCAGAACCGACGCCGACGCCGGAAGCACCGGAGGCGATCGCCATGGGCACGGTCACGCTAGACAATCCCGATGCACACAACACAGGCACTTCTACCGCACGAGAAATCTCGCTAGCTGCAGCCAAGGTGGGTGAGGCTTTCTCAATCAAACCCAGGGTTCCAGCATGCTTGGGCTCGCTGCTGGTGCCGCCCTCGGTTTGGATGATGTCTGCACCGGCTTCAACCAAGGCTTCCGCTAGGGCGGTTTGGTCGCTGAGGGCCAAAATGTGAGGCACGGTGACGGAGAGAGTCACTTTAGGTAACAGAGCGCGGGTGCGTTGGGTTAGCTCCAACACTTCAGCGGCTTCGAAGCGGCGGCCCTGCTCGTAGAAGCTGTCGAAGTTACCAATCTCAATCATGTCGGCACCGGCATTGACGCAGACGACGAATTTCTCAGGCTCCACTGCGGAGACGCAGATGGGGAGGACGGTGTTCTGCTTAGCCAGACGCACCAAGTTGACGTCGGCAGCGATGTCGACGAAGGTTGCCCCCCCTCGGTCGGCAGCACGGACGACGGCAGCGACGCGATCACCGTCAAAGTTATTTAAGCCGCTAATGACCTTAAGAGCGCGTCCTTGCTCGAGGGCCTGCAACAGGCTAGGGGGCATAGTCATAGTCATGAATCCCAGAAGACTTAGTCAATATTACGGGAGTATTGGGCATTTACAGGAGCCCAATCTTAGGAAAATACCCAGAAAATCAGGGATCTCGCAAGGAATTATGGCGAAAGCTTAATCTTGCTTCGAGAGTAATTTCTGCAACATCCCCTATCTAGGCGATTTCAAGGAGCAAACCCAGCTCAGACCTAGCCCGCCGCGCGCAAATTAGTTGTGCGATCAATAACTTGGTCAATTAGGCCATATTCAGCAGCTTCCGCAGCCGACATAAAGAAATCCCGCTCGGTATCGCTCTGGATTTGCTCGTAGGGCTTGCCGGTGTTTGCAGCCAAGATGCCGTTGAGGCGTTCCTTGGTTTTGATGATTTCGTTGGCTTGGATTTCAATATCCGTAGCCTGACCCTGGGCGCCACCAATGGGCTGGTGAATCATGATGCGGGAGTGGGGCAAGCTGCTGCGCTTGCCTTGCTTGCCCGCTGCCAATAGAAATGCACCCATGCTCGCAGCCAGGCCCATGCAGACCGTACAAACGTCGGGGGCGACGTGGTTCATGGTGTCAAAAATGCCCATGCCCGCTGTGACAGAGCCGCCGGGAGACTGGATATAGAGATAAATATCCTTCTCTGGATCGTCCGCTTCTAAAAAGAGCAGTTGCGCGACGATATTGTTGGCAACCTCAGAATCAATACCCCCACGCAGGAAGATGATGCGATCGCGCAACATCCGTGAATACAGGTCAAACGCTCTTTCACCGCGTCCTGACTCTTCTACAACAATGGGAATCATCCGGTCTTGTCCTGAAATCGCTATCGTTTTCTTCTTCTATTGATTCTAAGGAGTTTTGCAAAGAATCAGGGGGAATTCTCTAGATCCTTTGGGAATGTATCTGGCGTTACCGGGGATCAACACCTTCCCAAACGGCCCTATGGGTAGCACAATTAGTAGAGCGGTAGTCTAAATTTTTGTATAACTCAATCCTGTGAATAACGTTGCAACGGTTTCGGATACCAAGCGGGCTTTCTATGCGGCCCACGCACGTCCCATAAGCCCCCTCTATCGCCGGGTTGTGGAAGAGCTGATGGTCGAAATTCACCTCCTGTCGGTGAATTCCAGCTTTGCCTATGACCCCATTTACGCTTTGGGTATCGTCACTGGATACGACCGTTTTATGGATGGTTATACCCCAGAGGCTGATGGGGCTTCCATTTTTCAATCTATTTTCTCTGCGCTCCATGCGGATCCAGCTCAGTATCGCCGGGATGCTGAAGCGGTGCTGAAAGCAGGTGAAGGCAGTGACTTAGAAACCGTCGTGGGTTGGTTGGCTGGGGATGCTGCTTCTGCTCCTAGCCCTTTGAAAGAAACGATTGAAGGTATTTCCCAGCGTAGTGTCTTCAAGTACAGCCGCTTGTTTGCCATCGGTGCTTACACCTTGCTGGAGCAGGCCGATGCTGAGTTCTCGAAGCGAAAGGAAGCCGACCGCAATGAAATGCTGACCCGCATTAGCGCTGGCCTTCACCTGCCAGAAGAAAAGCTTCAGAAGGACATCGACAACTACGTTCGCAACCTGGACAACATGGCCCAAGCGAAGGCTGTCATGGTGGAAGCTGTGGCTGCTGAACGTAAGAAGCGTGAGAAGCGTGAGAAGGAAAAGCTGGAGCGGGAAGCCGCCCGAGCTGCAAAAGAAGCCAAGGCTGCTGAGGCGGTTGAGGAAGAATCTTCTGCTGATGCCTCTTCTGCCAATGCTTCTTAGGAATCCTAGGCATTACAGCTAGAAATAGGCGATTGGCTCAATGCTAAGTCGCCTATTTCTCTAAACTGAGTCATTGAAACGACAAAGCTCCCCCAGGATTGTCCTGGGGGAGCTTTGTCTATGGAAGCAGGCTCAAGCTTCAGTTCATTGCGGGCTTTTTACGAGACCAGTTGAGTAAGTTACCCAGAAGGTTAACTTTCGTGCCTGGGGAGGCCGCCGCATCGGGCGACTGAAGGGCCGGGGCTTGCTCCAGCATTTCTGGGGTTATGAGGAGGCCGTCTTTTACTTCCATTCGGTTGGCTGAAAGCTCACTGCGCCAATGCTTGCCTTGTTTCCAGGCTCGCCGTTTCTGGGGGGTCCAGCGTGGGTTATCGGTATAGCCTGCGAAGCCCGCTCTTAACGCGGCATGGCAACTGGGAGGCTGGCTGGTTTGCACTTGAATGTTATGGGCTAGTTCAACGGTGGTGAAGTTGAGCCTTGGGTGCTGATTTGCCATGGGATTATCCTCCTAGTAGTGCCGTTACGTTCACAGTCACCGGCTCGGTATGGCCGAGGCGAGGTGCTGCTTCTATGTCATAAAAGGTTCCAAAGGTCGGGTAACTAGCGTGCGGAGAGCCTAGCCAGCCCCATTGAGGTAAGTGAATTGGGCGTTGTGCAGAGGTCGGCAGGGCCTATCTGCTTCTGTCTTGGCTATCGCTTGGGCATAGCTAGACAGTGGCGTTATGGATACTCCAGCCCGAGCAAGAGCTATCACGCCGCTTCATTGTAGTAAGCCCAGGGGGAAATGTAACCCTTCCTTAATACTCTGGTGGGGGGATAAGTAGATGTGCTCAAGACTACTGAAAGTCTCGTTACAGCTGATTTCTTGAGGCTAAACGAAAAGACCGAGTGCAAATCTGTGCACTCGGTCTTTTCGTTTCTGTTCTTTTGAGCTGGGGATGTTAGCTCCTTGAACGGTTGGGGCTAAGGCGTTTTAAGCCTTGTTGAACCCTAGGTTGTGAGACTCGGCGTAGCGCTGCATGAAGCGCATGAAGCGGTCCCAGTCGTACTCGCTGCGCATGATGTAAATGGCTTCAATACCTGAGGGTTGACCGTTGACGAACTTGGCGTTGACTTCGCGGGATGTGAGTTCACCTTCGTCATCGATCAGGTACATGCCGGTGATTTCCTGGGGGACTTCACCCACCAGAGCAGTGGGCATATCAAAGTAGAACACCGCACGGCCATCGCTACCGTCTTTGGAACGGGTCAGTTTAACGTCGGGGACCACGTCCTCGTCGATGCCTCTGGCAAATTGAATTGTGGCCATGATTATTTAATCCCCGCGCTGCACTAAATGTTTACGTTTGTTAAGCATAATAGCCAACCTTGAAGGAAGGCTAGTCCTTGGTGGTGCTTACGCCAATGCGCTTTTGGGTTGAGGCTCGCTAGGATGGAGTGCCACTGCTGGTTTGCCTGGTGTTGCTCCAAGGTTATTCATCAAGCTTTATCGAGAAGCTTGCTGCTGTTCTTGGGCTATGACCAGTAATGTCCGGTGAGCTAGCTCTGAGACTTAAAGATTGATTTGCGAAGGCTGACTTGCAAGAACCATGGCTAATGTTTTGACGGGCTGGGTAGGAGGGCTTTTTGCTGGGGCGACTTATCCTCTGCAAGCGATCGCGCTATTTGCGAAGCGGCCTAAGCTGCTGACCTATCTAGTGGTGCCGATGATCATCAATGTGATTCTGGGGCTGCTGCTCTACGTGGGTCTGGTGCTGCCGGGATGGCGGGCTGTGGGAGATTTGGCAGTGCAGCTCAATGGCTGGATTAACGGTTGGGAGGCGAGTTTACCGGCTTGGCTGTATTGGCTCAGTGGGGTGGCTTGGGCCGTGGGCTGGTTGCTGCGATCGCTCCTGGTCGTTCTTCTCTTCGGCGTCATTGGCTTTATCCTGGCCCAGTTCGGCACTTTGCTGGGAGCCCCCTGGTATGGCCAGCTGTCGGAGCAAATCGAGAAGGTGCGCCTAGGTCAGCTTGAGGTTGTGGAAGTGGGCTTGGTTAGAGACGTGGGCCGGGCACTGGGCTTTGAATTGAAGAAGCTGGCTTTGCTCATTGGGGCTGCTGTGCTCTTTTTGCTGCTGAATTTCTTGCCGGGCTTAGGGACGGGCTTGGGTGCCATTGAGGGTGTTTCTGTGGCAGCGCTGCTGACCTGCATGGATTTCTTGGATGCGCCCCTAGAGCGGCGACGGTTGAAGTTTCGGCGCAAGCTGAGGCTGGTGTTGGGGAATCTTCCGGTGATGGCTAGCTTTAGTTTGGCCTGTTTGTTCCTGCTCAGTATTCCGCTGTTGAATCTGCTGATGGTGCCGGTTTGCGTAGCGGCGGGGACGCTGCTGTTTTGCGATCGCCTCTGGCCGCGTCATTTTGCCCCGGCTCAGGATGGCAATTGAGAAGCCGCTTACACGTGGATGCTTCTTTGTGACAGTCTCTGTTGTAATTGCCGAGAGAAATGCCAGACTTGGAGGGCGCTCTGGCACTTCTATTCGCGATTGCAGCCTATGAATGGCTCAATTGCTGGAAAAAACTGAGTTCGACAACGCTATAAGCTGCCCTCACCCCTGGCCCCTCTCCCTGGGGAGAGGGGAACCTAAGGCTCTAAAAAGCCTATGTCTTGGCTCGGTTCCCCTTCTCTCTTAGGAGAAGGGGCTAGGGGATGAGGTTGGTTTTAAGGCTGTTGAACTCAGGTTGGAAAAGGCCAATCAGCTTGCCTCGAACGTTGATCGAATTTCTGTTGTCATTTTCTTTATTCCTGAAAACTCTGTGACAATCGCCTCGCCTCTTGCTTCAACTTCTGCTTTGCCAATGCTGAATGGACCGGAGCTTCCCGAGGCTATCCGCCTAGACAATGGCCTGACGGTGATTCATAAAGCCTTGCCCACACCGGTTATCACAGTGGATGTCTGGCTGCCTGCGGGAGCCATTGTGGAGCCTGAGGGCTGTGATGGGGTGGCCCATTTCCTGGAGCATCTGATTTTTAAAGGGACGGAGCGTTTGGCTCCCGGTGATTTTGATCAGTTGGTTGAGGCTGGTGGTGGCCTGACCAATGCCGGGACAAGCTACGACTACGTTCATTACTACTGCTGCGCCGCTGAGGGACAGTTACCCCAGCTGTTGGCTGGATTGGCAGAGCTGTTGTTGGCGGCCTCCATTCCAGACCATGAGTTTGAGCGGGAGCGTCAGGTGGTGCTGGAGGAGATTCGTCAGTATGAGGATGATCCTGACACGGTCGCCTTGGCAGCCCTCTGGGCAGCAGTTTATGGCAAGCACCCCTATGGGCGTCCCATTCTGGGCTCTGTGGAGAGTTTGGAGGCTCAATCTAGTGAGTCCATGCGGCAGTTCCATCGCAGCCACTATCGGCCTGAGCAGATGACTCTGGTGATTGCAGGGGAAATTGGGCGCGATCGCGCCTTGGAATTAGCAGAGCAATGTTTTGGTGAGGGTCGGTCTGTCCCAAAAGTGATGGCGGCTCAGGCGGGTGATGCTGTGGCGATCGCCCCCTCAGCCAAGCCTAAGCCGCCATTAGTTTCAACGGAGCTAGGCGGCATCCATCGTCATGCCATCAAACTTCCGACCGTTGAGCAGCCCCGGCTAATGCTGGCCTGGCCGGGACCGGGCATTGACCAGGCAGAGACTGCCGTTGGACTGGAGTTGCTGACCGTTATCCTTTGCGGAGGGCGTCTGGCCCGTCTCGTTCAGGACCTGCGAGAGCAGCAACGCTGGGTGCAGGACATTGATTGTGATTACAGTCTGTTGCGAGAGGGTGGTTTGTTTACGCTGACCGCTTGGCTGGATGAGGAAAATTTGGAGCGGGTCGAAGACCGCATTCGCCACCATCTCAGGGAGTTAGCGAGTCAGCCGATCTCAGGCCGTGAGCTGGAGCGAGCCCAGCGCTTGCTCAACAATGATTTTGCCTTTTCCTTGGAAACCTCGGAGCAATGGGCTGATCTCTTGGGCTATCACCAGGTCGTTGCTACTTTGCCCCTGGCCTTGGCTTACCCCCAGCAGGTCCTCCAATGGACTCCGGACGCCCTTCAGGCCTTGGCCCAGCGCTACCTCTCCCCGGAGCATTACACTGCTATGGTGCTGCTCCCTGAAGGGAAAGATTAGTCAATCTCCGCTGATAAAGCTTGAATGCTGCGGCTTAACGCTGTGCGGCATACCTGAACTCAATACCAATTTCTGTAACCCCACTGCTATCCATGACTGAAACCTTGGCCTCCCCGGCCTCCACTGATCAATTGCCCCAGCGCCGGGTTCTCGCCAATGGCATTGTGGTTTTGGTTAAGCCCAATCCCACGGCGGATATTATTGCGGCGCGGTTGTTTATGCGCGGTGGCAGTGGCTGGGAGACTGCGGAAGATGCAGGCTTGACGAATCTTTTGGCAGCGCTGTTAACCCGAGGGACCGAGAAGTTCTCTTCCCTGGAGATTGCGGAGCAGGTAGAGTCCGTGGGGGCAGGCTTGGGCACGGATTCGGCGACGGATTATATGTTGCTGAGCTTGAAGACGGTGTCGGCAGATTTTGCATCGTTGCTGAAGCTGGCGGGGGAGATTTTGCGATCGCCCAGTTTCCCTGAGTCCGAATTAGAACTAGAGCGCAAGCTAATTCTTCAGAACATTCGCTCCCAGCGGGAGCAGCCCATGGCGATCGCCTTCGAGTCCCTGCGTCAGCTGATGTATGGTGACCATCCCTATGCGCTGCCAGGCCTGGGAACTGAGGAATCCGTCGCTAAGTTGGATCAGGCACAACTGAGGGCCTATCACCAGCGCCATTTCCGCCCGGATAACCTGGTGATTAGCATTGCAGGGCGGATTGATATTGATGAAGCGATCGCCCACATCGAGTCCGTCTTCGGCGATTGGGTTGCACCCTCCGAGCCCCTAGCTCAGCTCACCTTGCCTGCTGTGTCCACCCAGCCCAGCAGGATTCAACAGGAACAGCCCACCCACCAGGCCATTCTTATGTTGGGCTACTTAGGGGCAACGGTGAGCGATCCAGGCTATGCCTCTATGAAGGTGATCAATGCCTACCTGGGCAATGGCATGTCCAGCCGCCTATTCGTGGAGCTACGGGAGAAGCAGGGCCTGGCCTATGAAGTTTCTACCTTCTATCCCACTCGTCTAGAAGTGGCTCCCTTCGGGGCCTACATGGGCACTTCCCCCGAGAATGCTGCCAAGGCCCTCAAGGGTCTGCACTATGAAGTCAAACGCCTTTGTGATGCTCCCCTGTCCGATGAGGAAGTGGAGGCGACCCGTAAAAAAATGCTGGGTCAGTATTTGCTGGGCAAGCAAACCAATGCCCAAGTGGCCCAGGTTTATGGTTGGTACGAGACCTTGGGCTTGGGGCTAGATTTTGATGATGCTTTTCAGGCTCAGCTAGAGCAGGTCAATGCTGCGGATATTCAGGAGACCGCAGCGAAGTATTTGCAGAAGCCTTTTGTGTCACTGGTGGGACCCCAGGAAGTGTTGACCGAATTGGAATCGGTGGAGCTAGCCTGAGTTGCAAATCTAACCCAATCGCAGTCCACGTAGGGGCAGGATCTCCCTGCCCAAAGAGGATTTTGGCGCCTATCTGGTCTATTAGCGAGTCAATGATTTGGTCGCGAGTCAATGATTTGGGGAGGCAAGAGGGCAGGAAAAACCGGCCCCTACCGTCGTGATCAATCGTCTGTTTCGGCAGCCTCAGAACCAGCTGCTGCAAGGTACTGTGCATCCAGCAAAAAGCTGCCCCGTTCAAACTTCACCACCCAATAGCCCCCAGCTCGCTGTTCGGTCACGTCACCTTCAGCGCCCACGGCCACCACATCGGGGGGACGCAGCATTGGCATGGGGTCAGCGGTTTTGAAAAAGGGAGGGGCGGTGGTGAGCTGGACGCGATCGCCAATACTAAGGGCTGGGGTTGTCATAGCAGTTCCGTGAGAGACCATCGGGGATAGAAGATTTAGCCAGCCAGGGCTAGCAACCAATTCCCCGTCCTAATCCTAAAACGAGGCTTCATTCAAAAGCTCAAGGCACCTGCCAGGCTCGCTCATGGTACTCCGCTGGCTTAGCGAAGTAGTCAGGCGCGATGATTCCGTGGTTATGTCCTGTTCCTTGGCCAGCCTCCTGACTATGCCCATGATGATTATGTCCGTGACCGTGATGATGGCCATGGCCATGACCAACACCTACTTCCTCCGCAGCGGCAATGCGGAACTTGCACATCTCGCAGTTCATCTTGACTTCGCCCTGCTGGGTCTCAATCTCCCGCTGGCGCACCACCTCAAATAGCCGGGGATTCAACCCCATTTCCGGTAGACAAATGGTTTCAATCTCAGGATGGACCTGCTGGTGCTCAGCGGCTAGGGCAAAGACTTTGTTCATCAAGACCCCAGTGAAGAGGAAGTAGGGCAGGATGATAATCCGCTTGGGGTTATACATCCTGGCCCGGCGCAGGCCCTCCTCCAGGCGGGGATGGGTGATACCAATGAAAGAGACCTCGGTGGTGGCGTAGCCGCTGCCTTCCCAGACCATACGGGCCAGCTTAAAGACATCGCCATTGGCATCGGGGTCGCTGGCGCCGCGACCGAGGAAGACGAGGACGGTATCTTCGCGGCTGATGCCTTGGGGGTTGTTGGCGGGTTGGTCCAGGAGGGCGAGGCGATCGCGCCACAGCTGCAAGATTGCCGGGCTAATGCCAAAGTGACGCCCGTAGTGGAATTTCACCTGGGGATGGCGCTGACGAGCCCGATCCAGCTCATTGGTTACATCAAACTTGTTATGTCGGGCTGCAAACAGCAGCACTGGTAGGACGGAAAGCTCGGTATAGCCCTGTTCCACGCAGCGGTCCACCCCATCCATAATTGTGGGCTCAGTCAGCTCCAAGAAGCAGGGAATCACTGGACGGCTGTTGTCGAGTTGATGGTACTGCTGGGCAAAGTCAATTACGTTTTGGCGACCGGATGCGCTGCGGCTCCCATGGCCCACCATGAGCAGCGGCCGATGCAAGGGGAGGGGCGCTAGCGCAGAGGGCTGAATGGCTCGCTGCTCTTGCTCCAGGAGCTGTTGAGGATTGAGATGGGGGTTAAACGTAAATGACAAAGCTGGGCTCCTTCTTCCGTGTCAGGCGGAAATAAGCAAATTGCTTCTCAGGCATTCGGAGTCTTCAGGTCTTCTGACTTGTCCAGTTCAGGTAGATTGCCTGTTGCTGGCTCACAGTTGCCGCACAGTCTCGGAGTTGCACCGAAGTTTCCCTAAAACGCTCCGCCTCGCGAGAGCTTTCCCATCCTAACGGCCGACCCTGAGTCCTTGCCTAGCTTTCGTAACAGCCTGTTGCATGGGGATGGAGGGATTTTAGAAGGAGTTGGCTTGGCGATCGCCCTCTGCTGGCCCATTTCATGACTCATTTCTCTCAATTTGAGATAAGCAAACCAATAAAAAAGCGATGGAGTCTGACTCCATCGCTTTTTTGTTCAACGGGCTTTAAGGCCTAGGGCCTTTGGATTATTCTTCCAACTTACCCAGTACGTCACGCTTGACTTCCTTCAGGCTTTCGCCCAGCTCTTCACGGGTGGATGCCTTGAGAACGTAGCGATAGAGGAACCAAGCGCTGTAGCCAATGCCTACCATTTCAAAGGTGGGTGCTAGCAAAGGAATCTCATTGATGGCACCGAGGATCGCTAGAGCAACCTTCACTGTCACCAAGCCACCCACAACTAGGCCAGTCACGATGATGGGCTGACGATACTCGTTGAATAGTTCATTGATGACGTCGAGGGAAAGGTAATCCTTCACCTGAGCCAGCATCTCTTGCCATTCGCTGGTGCTTTGGGGAACGCCAGAAGCAGTCGCCAAGGGACCAGACTCCATTTTGACTTCTACAACAGGCACATCAGCATCCACGCTAACGGTGCTCACTTCGGTCGTTTCGAGGGTTTCTGTTTCAGAACTCATCGCTGATCTCTCACCTAATACAATGGGGTGCTCTAACTTTGCCATGAACGATTAGGTCAGCGGCCTTCCTTTATGAAGAATATGGACGCTGCCTCAGGCTTGCCTACAAGTCGCAGTTGGACCAGACTTCTGGGAAAGACACCAAAGCACTAGCCAAACAAATAGCACGGCTTGGTGCTCTCTCAACCCCAGCGGCAGAAAATCTATAACGCTAAAAGAATTACAAAGCTTATCCCTTTGTGCAAGCCTAAGGGCTGAAATCACACAAACAAGGGTTTTTGAACCTCGTTTTAACGGTTTTTATAGTTCTAATGAACTATATCTAGTCTAGCACTAGAATCAACAAACCCATGGAGCTCAATCTGAGTCCCATGGGTCATAGCCGTCTCACTTCTTATTAGATATACAAGGCACCTAACAAATGTGAGCTGTGGGGATATTAGTCGCGGCTATTGAAGGCAATCAAGAAGCGCAGGATAAAGATGAACAGGTTGACGTAGGTCAAATACATGGACATGGAGGCGGCCAGGTATTGCTCATCGTTATAGGTGCGGGGCAGGGTGTAGAAGTCTACGACCGCTGCGCCAGCAAAGATCACTGCACCCAAGGCAGAGATTGCCAGTTCCAGGTAGGTGGGTGTGTGAACGCCGAAGAGGGAGAACAGTAGCTGGGCGACCATCACGACCACGAGGCCGATAATGCCGAGCTGGACGGTCTTTGCTAGGGCAAAACCATCGGTCTCGGAGAGGTTGGAGCCAATCTGACGGGCTGCGATAAAGGTGACGCCACAGCCCAGTGCTGCCATACCAATGCCCCAGAAGCCAACGCTGGGCACTGCCAGGGCAACTGTAATTAGGCCAGTGAGGGTGTAGCCCGTTAGCAGGCTATAGAGCACCAGCATGGGCAATGCTTTGGCATTGTCTTCGGATTGGGCCGCACCTTGGGCGACGAAGAACAGCACCAGCTGAAGCACCATTGCGCCAAAGAAGGTTGGCATGAATAGCTGAGGATAGCTCTGGGCCACGCCCAGGCCACCGTAGGTGCCTAATGCTGTGAGGATGAGGCCACCGCCGACGAAGGGCAGCGCCTTGGGAATGACGTTGGGCCCCACCAGGGATTGGGTCTTTGCCTGGCGGATGGCTTCTTGGAAGTTACTGCTATTGGCCATCTCTGTTCGACTCTCTCTGAAGATCTTGAATAGGGTTTTGTCAGGACGATTCGCAGTTCGTTGTCGTTTCCCTGGACGGGTGGGCGAGGAAATCGTCTTCCAGAGGTTTGCTCTGGCGGGAAACGGGGGAGGAAACGGTGCGATCGCGCCTTTCTTCTAATGATTCTATTGTGGCAAATCTTCCCAGACCTCTATCTTGAGGATTTTTTCGGTAATGCGGCCTTGACAGGCTGTTGTAGTCTAAGTCGGCTTGCTTAGGTCGCTGCTCCCAGGGGTAACGCTTCTGTCGGTTACCCAGGGATAATTGCTCGAAACTTGACCGACTTTTACGCAAATGTCAAGAGTGTCTATATATACGGCTCGTTGAGGTTGGAAGAACCTTGGGTAATCTCTGGGAGAGCGGTATCTTGGCTGCATGCTAAGCAGAAAATCCTTTTGTAGAGGGGATTTTTCTGATTGCGTGTTTATTCTTAAATATTTTTGGGCGTCATTGTTAGACTCCCGTGGAACGACCATGGTTGTTGTGCTTTCCGATGCAGAGAATAAGGGTAGCTCTGATGCAAAGGTGTCCTGTCGATGCAAGCCACTCAATCTTCCTCTTCCTATCGTTCCCGTAGTCTTGAACTCTTGGTGAAATATCACCAAGACAAGTCAATTCGTACTCGCAATAATCTCGTTAAGCTAAATGCTGGCTTGGTTCGCAAAATCGCCCACCGGATTTGCCACCAGTGCTCCGAGCCCTATGAGGATCTCGAGCAAATCGGTTACTTGGGTCTGATTCGCGCCATTGAGCGTTTCAATCCTAACCAAGGCTGCGCGTTTAGTTCCTTCGCTGTGCCTTACATTCGCGGTGAGATTCTCCACTTCCTGCGTGACCGTGCCACTTCCGTCCGCATTCCCCGCCGTTGGCAGGACTTGCAGAAGTCTGCCCAGCGCGCTCGGGAAAAGCTGACTCGTGAGTATGGTCGTCAGCCTCTGGACCAAGAGGTGGCTGATGAACTGAAAATCTCTGTGGATGAGTGGCAAAATATTAAGCTCGCTGGCAAGAACCGCATGCCGCTGAGTCTTGATGCCACGGTGTCTTACCAGAATGATTCTTCTCTGACTTTGGGCGATACTCTGCCCGATCCTTCCTTTATTCGTCAGCAGGCTCTCAATGATGAGCGTCAGCAGGTTCAACGGGCGATGGTTGAGTTGGAAGAGAAGACTCGGGCGGCGATCGAGTTCGTTTTCTATAACGACATGTCCCGCAAGGAAGTGGCTGAGCGCATCGGCGTGAGCCCCATGACTGTGACTCGTCGCATTCAGCGCGGGATTCAGCAAATGGTCACTACCATCCAGCCTCAGGTCCCTCAAACTGAGCAGTAAGAAAAAACTCAGAGCTAGATCGGTTGCGTAGTGATGCGCTTCCGGTTGGCTGGGGTCAACTCAATGCATAGCAAAACAGCGATGCCGGGTCTAAACCTGGCGTCGCTGTTTTGCGTTGGGGCTGAATTGTTGGGCGTTGTCGATGGATGGCTAGGGTAGGGACTTTGCTTTTGCTGGACATGACATGTCATGTCCCTACAGAGGCTGAAAGTTTAGGATGGGTAACTTAGAAAAAGCTGAAGTTTTTGCGGCGAGGCTGGCTGTAGCGTTTGTAGAGGGCTAGCTGAGTCCCGTTGTTATTCCATTTCACTTGGTCGAAGACTTGGAAAAGAATAAATAGACCGCGACCACATTCTCCAGATTCGCAGGGCACTGGATCGCTCCAGTTGTCACAGGTTCCTGTGGGGGTGTTAAAGCCTTGGCCCTCGTCGGTGATGATCCAGCAGAGTTCGCGATTGGTTTTGGCGTAGCGGATGGAAACTGACTTGCTGGGGTCCAAGCTATTTCCGTGGCGAGCAGCATTGACCAGGGCTTCTTGGAGTCCCAGTTGCACCTCCAATTGGTGCTCGTTGGGAATGTCCTGCATGAGGACATCCATGATGGGTTGCAAATATAGCGTCGATGGAAAACTGAGAGATTTCCAAGCGCGGCGGTTGAAACTGGCTGTGAGCTGTTCTGTGGAGAGCTCAGCTAGGTCAACTGTCATGGCAAAACGGGAGGAGGGGTCACTCTAGTTTATCGAAACCTCTTCCCTTAGGCTATGGCGATCGCACTTCACAATGTATAGGTGGCTTCTTATTTGAATGCCAGGCAATGCTCTGGTATAAAAATATGCCTTTCTTTAGCAGGGCAACTGGGCTCTCTTTTCAATAAGAATAGCGAGCTTAAATTAGGGCTAGAAAGTGAAATTGAATTCTTAAGAAGCATTGCGATGGATGCTAAACAACTCAGCGATCATTCGGGGGTGGTTTGACCCCCGAGTCTAGTGAAGGGTCTTACCCCTTGTACTTGTTAGACAGGGGCCAGACCCCTGAGGGGTGCCTTGCGGGGTCTGGCTTTCAGCTGATCGAGTAGCGTTGTATCGCGATGCTAGAACGGGCTAAAACACCATACCCAGGGGATTGCGCTTAATTTCCATCTCTATGTGTTATCCCGGAACTTTTGGGGATTGCTCCCAGCTCCTGAGATGTTTGCTCTATGATTGGTGTTAATTATTACCTCAAGAGACATTAATCAGCTGACTCATCAGGGTTAGCGGCTTGCCTACCTAGCAAGTGTTTCGGGTTTAACTCGTTTTTGAGGCCGTGGCGTTACTTGAAAGTCCATTTGTGATCGACGTAATCTACAGCGCTTAGAAAGGAAGTTTTCCGTGCCATCTACCACGTCTAGTCCCGTGTCATCTACAACTACTACCCTTGCGAAGAGTTCAGCTGCGGGTGCCACCGCTGCTGCAACCCCTAGTTCCAGCACGATTCTCTATGCGCGTTTGTTTGACGCGCTGGAGCCCAGTGCCATTGACCAAATTCTTTTGCAGTTGGCTGCCAGCGCGATGCGCATGGGCGGTCACCGCTATGGCGCATTTTTGGATGCGGCTGCAACTGCGGCGAAGTGCGCTATTTACACCACTTATTTGGAGCAGGGGCAGAACCTGCGTAAGACCGGTGGTTTGCACCATGTTGAGCCCAAGCGCGTTAAGGCGATCGTTCAAGAAATTGACGGTGCGCTGAATGAGGGTAAGCTGCTGAAGACCCTTGGGTCTCAGGAGCCTCGCTATTTGATTCGTTTCCCTCACCTGTGGATGCAGCAGTATCCCTGGGAGTCTAGCCAGCCTCGTTTGCTGACGAATCGTTTGACTCTGGGTGAGAAGCAGAAGATTGAGGAGACCCTTCCTGATGATCTGCCTGATGCTTGTTTGTTGAACTCTTTCCAGTTCATGGAACTGATTGAGCTTCTGCATATGAAGTCTCAGGATCATCTGCCTCCCGATCGCCGGATGCCTTTGAGTGAGGCGTTGGCTGAGCACATTAAGCTGCGTTTGCTCTATTCCGGCACGGTGCTGCAGATTGATTCCCCTTGGGGTCTGCCTTTCTATGCGTTGGCGCGGACTTCCTACTCTCCTAAGGGTGAGCAGGAGCGGGCTTATGTTGTCATCGAGGACGTTGCCCGTTTCTTCCGCCTGATGCAGGTTTGGGTGGATGAGAAGCCTGGGGTGATGCGTGCGCTTGAGGCGTTTGATGTTGATCCTGAGAATAAGCAGCAGGCTTTGGGTGAGCTGGATAAGTTCCTCCAAGATTGGGCTGATAAGTACCACGTTGAAGGTGGTGAGCCGATGATTATGCAACTGGTGGTGGGCGATCGCGAGGACTAAAAGTCTTGTGGTGGTTCTTGCTAGGTGATGAGCTGGGGCGTTAGCTCTGGCTTTTAGAGGCGGTCTCCGTTTGGGGACCGCTTTCTTGTTTTAACTTGAGTTCAACAAAGCTGAAGCGGCCCTCACCTCGGTTGGCTTGATTAGGTCCTCCCCCTAGTCCCTCTTCCTGGAGAAAGGGGAAAATGAAGGTGCCGAAAAAGGCCTATTGCTGCGTTCGGTTCTCCTTCTCCCTTAGGAGAAGGGGTTAGGGGATGAGGTTGATTTTGGCTGTCGAATTCAGTTCAATCCTGGGTGCCATTTTCATCGTCAGCTTGGCTCTCTAGCACCTTTTCGCTGAGGCGAGAGTTACCGAGGAAACTGAAGGCTTCGGGAATGGGGTCGTAGCCGCCTGCCACGAAGGGGTTGCAGCGGCAGATGCGCCAGAAGCCAAGCCAGGTGCCTCGGGTGACGCCGAAGCGATCGATGGCGGCGATCGCGTATTGGGAGCAGGTGGGGCTGAAGCGGCAGGAGGGGGGAAACATCGGGGAGATGAATCGCCGGTAGCCGTTGATGAGGCCGATGAAGATGCGTTTCATAAGGCCATTTTAGCTGTTGGCCTGGGGTGGTTTAGAAATCCGATTGTTATCAAAAATCTGATTTCTGGATACCTGCTCTAGGGTCTTCAGCTACGAGTCTTGTGTTTTGCGAATGCTTTGCTCTTGCTCTTGATATTTTTTGAAGACGGCGGTGGCGATTGTTCCACCAGGAAGCATTTCTATGGCAGCTGTACCTGCTGCTTTGAATAGTTCCATGCTGCGTTTTAGGCGACTGGGTGGTAGTTGATCCTGCACGTAGTCGGCACGTTCTGCGTCAGTTGCGAGGGGATTGTCTTTGGCGAGTTGTAATAAGAGCTCTTGGATTTCCTTTGCAGCTTCAGCGGCGGTTTGGGGCTCAGGATTATTGGTGATGTTGATGGTGCCTGCTTGGTTAACGGTGCCGCCGTTGACTTGGGTTTGGAAGTTGGTGCCGCCGTGGTTGGTTTGGCTGAAGTTGTTTTGGGTGCCGATTTTGTCACCCATTACTTTATCGCCTGCGATGTTGTCGCCTTGGCCGTTCTGGTGGATTTGGGTCATGGGTTCTGGTTGGGAGATGATGGGGAGGTAGTGGAGGCGCAGGAGCTGCTGACTGTGGAGCGGCAGCATGGCGTAGGTTTGGCCGTCTTGGTCGCTAAATTCGACTTCGTAGACCTGGGGGGCAAGGTTTTCGACAATGGTGCCGACTTGGCCGCAGAGGAGGTTGTTTTGCGGGAGGTCTTCAGTCAGGGCAACGACGTCAAAGAGTTTGAAAGTCTGGGCCATGGCAAAGACACCGGGTGTTTAATCAATGGTGCCGTAGATCCTCAAATATTGACGTGAAACACCCGGTGTCTAGAGCTTCGGTAAAGCGTTAATAGTTGTTCTGTTCGTTGATTTTGTTTCCGCTGACGCTATCGTTGCCGATGTTATCGCCATGACCTTGTTGGATAGTGATGTTGACGGAGTTGTCACCTCTTCCTTGTTGACGCTGTTGGCGTTTTTCGCGGGATTCGTAGCCGTCCAACAGTTGGCGCAGGCCGAGGCGGAGTTTGAGCTTGCCGATGGTGACGGCTCTCTCACCCATTTCTTCTAGGCCGAGGAGTTCTTTATATTCCAGCGGGTCAGCTTCCGGATGCTCGGGGACGGGTACCCATTCGGTCACATCATCAGGGTCGGCGAAGGCACTGTGGATTTCGGCAAACTTATCGCGAATCAGGCTGAGGAAGATGCGGCGGGTGCTTTCGCGTCCGCTGACGGAGATAAAGACTTTTTTGTCTTCGGGGTCGGCTTTGATGCGGGCGATGTTGAAGGTTTCGTCGCCCTCCTTGTATGCGAGCATAACGCCGCTGCGCCAGTAGGTTTGCTCATAGATTTTTTCGTGCATGAGCACGATGAAGCGCGAGAGGACGCTAGCGGGAAGGACTTTGTAGTGGTACTGGAATTCGAGGGTTTCGCCGTCTAGCTCGGTATCGTCAGGTTCTTCTTTGGGGAGGAGGCCGGGGAGGAGAAATCGCTTTTCTAGGGGGCAGTTAGGCAGTTCGAAACCGAGCTGGAATTCTTTAAGCAGCTCGATTAGGTAGCTGTGACGATTTTGAGGATAGCGCTTGGCATCGAGGATGCGGCTGAGGTCTTTGGGCTGGAGGATGCCTTTGGTTTCGGTTTTGAGTTCGTCGTCGCTGAAGAGGGCGTAGACTCCTTCAGTAACCCAGTCAGGATTGAGGACATTGGTTCCGCTGAGGACTGGATTTGATGTGCCAAGAATAGGATTTTCGCGATAGCTGAGAACTAAGCCCAGGTTGTGGAGCAAATCAATGAGCTGTTCTTGATTTTGTTCTTCCTCAATCTCATTTTTTTCGCAGAGAGCGATGTATTTGCCGTAGCTTATGAAGTCTTGCTTCATGTCGTTGAGCGCTTCTTTTACTTCGAACCATTTGAGGGGAAGGAGGTCGTAGACTTCTTTAAGCTGGGCAACTTGGCTTTCAATCGCTTCTTTGAGCTCATCGATGCCGTCGCCGGATTGGCAGGAGGTTTGCAGGATAGCTTTGATGTTGGGGTATTTGTCCCGCAGGGCACGCCGGTTTATGTCGAGGGGCTGTTCGTCGTTTTTGTTGCCGACGATGATGACAGGGGAGCTGCCGCCGAAGCTTTGGATCAGTTTGAGCCAATATTCGAGGCGGTTTTCGTCTTCGCTGGTGCGGCAGTTGCAGACGAGGAGGTAGAGACTGCGTTTGGTGAGGAAGAATTGGTGGGTGGCGTGGTAGATTTCTTGGCCGCCGAAGTCCCAGACGTTGAGGCGAATATCTTTGCTGTTGACGTGGATTTGCCAGTCGTGGACGGCGAGGCCGTCGGTTTGGGATTCGTTGCTGTCGAATGTGTCGTTGAGCAGACGGTTAATGAGGGAGGTTTTGCCGACGCTGCCTTGGCCGACGAGGAGGAGTTTGGCTTCGTTGAGGGGGCGGACTTTTCCGCTTTTAAGTTGTTGCCAATAGTTGAGAATTTCCTCTACACTAGAGTCATTTGAAAAGGGGTTACTAGGTTCCAAAATCTCAGGAGATATAGGTATTGGATTGTTGCTTAAAGCTAGTTTCTTCAAAGCTTTCAATTTAACCAAAGAGTCAGGTATTGCAGAGATATTATTATTGCTTAATGAAAGAGTTTCTAGATCTTTTAACTTGAAAATCTCTTCAGGAACTTCAGAAATACTATTGCTATAGAGATTCAGTTTGCGAAGGGATGTCAGAAAAAATAGTTCATTGGGTATGCTTGCAATATTGTTATCATATAGATTCAATGTTTGCAGGTTTTGGAGCTTAGTAATGCATAAAGGGATTTCCTGAATTTCGTTATTGTTCATTGCAAATGCTCTGAGTCTCTTTAAACCACATAAAGATTCAGGTATTACACCTATTTTATTCGTTCCTAAAAATAGCTCCTCTAGATACTCCATCTGTGATATCGAATCTGGTGATTCTTGAATTTCGCACACGCCCAGAGACAATCTCCGGAGTGATCTTATAAAAGGGAATGAATTAGGTATTTCTATTATTGGATTTCCTGAAAAATCTAGCGTTTCTAAATGATTTAATGAAGCTATTTTTTTTGAAAAATGACTAATTGAATTGTAGCTAATAGACAATTCTTTGAGACTGTTTAACCCACATAAGAAATCAGGGAATTGATGTATTTTGTTCCACTTTAGGCTTATCTTTTTAAGGCAATATTTTCCTGTAGGCTCTTTGTATTTTTTTGATGGTTCCCTAATTCTATTTCGGTTGACATATAACTCTTCTACTAAAGTGAAAAAGTGAATGTCACTTTCAAGTTTTGAGATTTTATTTTGATTTAGGTGAATTATTGAAAGAGAAGCTATATCGCTAAGGGGGGCTGGGATTCTCGCAAAACTATTGAAATCTAAATTAATCTCTTTAAGCTTTTTTAATTTTTTAATTTCGTTAGGTAACTCGTCTAACCCTTTCGACGACAAATCTAGCTCCGTCCACCCCTCATCCGCCGCCTGATCGATCAACCGCAGCAGCTCAGCCTTCGTCGTCACCTTCCGCTCTGCCATCGCTGCCCTAGCCCAGTCAAAAACACTGCACCAATCCTAGCGAAAATTCCCTAACCACCCAGAAAACGCAGCGAAACTTGAAACTTCGGCTGAAATGCTCGGCAAATTGGGCTTCGGCAACTGCTGGCCCCCATCCCCTGTCATGGAAAAAGTCAAGTTTTGAGCAGGCTATACAGTGGGGCATCGATAAGGTGCCCCTTCTGCCGTCATGGGTAGCAGTGAATCAATTTGTTATTTAACGGTTGTGCCTCCTTTGACTTCATTC
>CALECT010000062.1 GCA_937949725.1 uncultured Pseudanabaenaceae cyanobacterium | reverse complement strand
GCTGGACAAGCTTTCCTATGACGAGGCCGAGCTGATACTGCTGGATTACATCGAGGATGTGATCGAGGCCTTTGTGGAATCAGAGCCAGGCAAAATTCGAGAACAGGAAAATCCAGATGAGGTTGGGGAATGGATTGGCGTATTCATCGAAACGGCTTACCTCTATGGTGAGATGACTTTAGCCAAAATGACGAAGGCTGATGTTCAGGTGGTGATGGAACAGATCCTACCGGCTAAGCTGACTCTGGCTGAGCCGAGTGAGGTTGAGGATGCAATTCCAGATCTGGTGGCCTTTTGGACCTTTCTCAAGCAGGAGTACAAGCTGAGGAGCGCGGGGGCGATCGCCAAGTACCTCAGCTCCATCGAAGGCAAGTTCACCGACTGGATGTTTGATCCCAATCGCGGCGGCTTTGCCAAACAGTTTGTCTTGCAAGGCCTGGAAGCGGGCTACGACATGCAGAGCCAGGAAGGCATGGAGGCGTTCCAACAGGTCTACAACGATCGCATTGCCACAGACCCATCAGCTCGGCTGAAGCTGCCGGGGGGAATGATGCCAGGGGGAATCGCTGGCAATTTCCCGGGCACTCTGCCCAGTAATCTATCGGGCAATGTCGTGGACTTGACGGGCCGGGGCAGTGAAATGCTGGCTCCCATGGTCACTCCACCGGACGACATCAAGCAAATGTTTGAGGTTTTGGGCCTAGAGCTTCCTCCGGAGGGAGAACTGGTTGACACCGAAGCCTTCGCAGCACAGATGCTCATCGCCCTAGAAGGGCTGGATGAAGCGGGGAGAGCGCGTCTCAATGCCATTGAATTTGAAGATGAGCCTGAGGTTAATCCTTCTGCTGTACCGGTCTCTAGCAGGGCCGCTGAGCTGAGGATGCTTGGAGCAGAGCAGGCCATGATTGAGCTATCAGAGGAGCAGAAAGCTCTGCTGAAGGCCACCGAGATTAATGAGGATGGACCGGGCAGCATCCTCCAAGACTTTCAAATGCTCCTCGATGCCATTGGCTCCAAAGGCATTCCTGTCAGCGCAGCCCGCCACCAATTTGCCCTCAAGCTGTTGCGAGAACTCAATAGCAAGCTCGCCAATCCCAACGACCTGGACCTCAAACGACCGACTCAAAAATCATTTCCCTCGCTCAATGGACTGTATTTACTGTTCCGGGCCACAGGACTGGTCAGGATTGAGGCCAAGGGTAAAAAATTTCAGATGGTGCTCAATCCTGAAATCTATGACTCTTGGCAACAGCTCACCCCCGCTGAGCGCTACTTCACGTTGCTGGAAGCCTGGCTGATCCGCGCCCATCCTGAAATGGTGGGGGAAGAGCGATCGCCCATCAATGAGGGCACCTGCGCGCTGCGGAATTGGCCAGAATTTGCTGCTCAGAAAAAGCGAACCTTTGCCCAATACAACGAACAAGAGCGGTTGAGTTACTGGCCCGGCTTCCACAATCTCAACTTGATGGAGATGTTTGGTTTTCTCAAGATCACCCACGGAAAGCCAGATACAGGCAAAGGCTGGCGGATGGATGGCCTGGAGATTTTGCCTTTGGGTGAAGCAATTATGCCGCTGTGTCGAGCAGTTACCTTGGCAGCAGACTTCATGTTTGCATCGGAAACGGATCCAACGCTGCCGTTTACGGATTTTCAACCCGCGCTACAGCCCTACTTCCCTGAATGGCAGCAGAGCTTGGCGGTTCCTTCCAGTGACTTTAAGGAAGGTCGTTACATATTCAAGGTTTCCATGGCACAGCATCCGGCTTGGCGCAGATTGGCGATCGCCAGTGACACGACCCTAGAAGATCTCAGCGCCTTGATTCTCGATGCCTTTGAGTTCGCAGATTACGAGCATTTGGATGCCTTCACCTACAAAAACCAAGTCGGTCGGAACATTAGAGTGATGCATCCCATGGCCTTCGATGGTGATTTATTTACCGATCAAATTCAGCTCGGTCGGCTGCCACTGAAAGTGGGAGACACCATGGAATATGTGTTTGACCTAGGTGCCTGTTGGGAATTCAAGGTTCAGCTCGAAGCCATTGAATCGGACTGGACCGCGCCCCAGCCCATCGTTCAAATCAGCGCCTCTCGCAAGCCCCAGCTCAGCCCAGTGCCAGAGCAGGAGGAGTTTCCTGGCGAAGTCTTAGAAATCCACGGAGAAGCACCGCCCCAGTATCCAGATAACGAGGATTGGTAAAGCAATATACGCCTTTTCCGTAGAAATGTTGCTCAACTAGCCTGATAATGATTCTCATTGTCGTAGAATGAATGAAGAGCAATGGAATCGCTGTGTCTATTCACTACGCGCTCCCATTTTCTTGGAACCTGGCTTCGATGGATAGCTCATGCAGTTAACGGCTCCCCTCCTCACGGTGGAAGGTCTCACGGTTCAGCGCGGCAGCGCCACCGCCGTGCAAGATATTTCGTTCTCCCTGGAAGCAGGGATGGACATGGCCATCATTGGTCCCAATGGTGCGGGGAAAAGCACCTTGGTTCAGGCCATTATGGGTCTGCTGCCTTACCACCAGGGCGAAGTGAAGTTGTTGGGCCAGTTGCTCAATCGCGAAGCGAAACAGACCCAGCGTCGGGCTGCGCCGTTGGTGCGCCATGATGTGGCCTACCTGCCCCAGAATTTCTTGGCCGATGCCCGGATTCCCATGACCGTGGCGGAGCTGGTGAGCTTGGGCTGGGATCGGTTGGGGCTGCAACTGCCCTGGGAAGGATGGCGCGATCGCCGCGATGCCGTCCGCAATGCCCTATGCAAAGTTGAAGCCTGCCACTTAGCCAAGCAATCCCTCAGCAGCCTCAGCGGTGGTGAAATGAAGCGAGTGCTGTTGGCCTATTGTTTAGTCCGCCCCCGTAAGTTACTGGTGCTGGATGAAGCCCCCGCTGGCCTAGACGTGGCCGCAGAAGCTGAGTTTTATCGGTTGCTCAATCAACTCAAGCAGGATCAGGGCTGGTCGATCTTGCAAATTTCCCATGACTTGGAAATGGTGCGAGCCAATTGTGATTGCGTGCTCTGTCTCAATCGCCGTATGTTGAAGCAAGGCTCACCGGAAGAGGTATTGCATCCTGAAACCTTGAATGCAGCCTATGGGCAGGGTCATCACGACGGACATATTCACTAGGGCATGGGCTATGGAAGTTAAAAACGTACTCGCTGAACTTGCTGCGAACCCGCCCAGTTCATTCCTGGATATTGCCCAATTCAATGGTTTTAGCTTTGGGACCTGTGACATCACCGGCGTTTCTCCTGTTTGGGAAATGCACCCAGATACCGACGAGTTTTTCTACATCATCGAAGGGGAGTTTGAGATGACCTTGCTCAGCGGTGATGAGCCAGAGCATTGTGTTGCACCCGCTGGTTCTGTGTTCGTTGTGCCCAAAGGCATCTGGCATCGCCCTGCCGCTCCCAATGGCTCAAAGTTTCTCTACTTCACCCCTGGTCAAACGCGCCATTCTGAAGCTGAAGACCCGCGTCAAATTTAGAGGTTGTTTGAGAATTCGGCCAAGCGTCAAATTTGAAACCTCGACCAGCCATGAAACGTCGAGATCCCGTTCGTTTGGGCAGCATCATAGGTCAACTTGCTACAACTAGAGGCCAAAAGTTGTATATAGCATCAGGGCTCACAGAGGGGGCATTCAGGTCTTCGTGTCCTTGCATTAGACCTTAAAGTCGTTGGGCGATCATCGTCTTCAACGCTTGCTGTATTCCGCTCGCATCTCAATCATCCACACAGCAGACCCACAGCCGTTCGATCAATCGATACAGTGTATCGATTGATCGAATCAGCAGCAGTTCTTCATTACTGGTGATATCAACACCGCTGCCTACAGTCGGAGTCGGGGGGATCTTCCGCTTGTAGGTCGCGGCCAAACTCATAGCTCGACCAGTAACATTCCAGTTGGGCCGTGGTCATACTGAAAAACTATGGAAGAGATAGCCGACATGCTGATAGTGAAAGTCAGCATCTGCTAGCAAATGCCTTCAAAATACTAAGTACCTCCTCTCAGGAAAACGTAGGAATATCTAGAGCTAAATTGTTTGTCTCTCTCCGTAGATCTGCAAGGCGACTGTCGCACTTACTTCAGTCTCTACATCGCCCCCTTGAGAGAAACGCTGTAATCTTTTACCAACAGGTCTTTCAAACATTTCACGGCTCCAGCGAACGGATCTACAAATTAAAGCTGCTCTGAAAAATGTTTGGAGTCTCAGTGAGATTTTTAGGATTTTTCGTGAGGGGATATCTCTCCTGACTAGATTTCCTCAAGACTATCAACACTGATGTAGACATCCATAATCAGTCATATTGCTCAATTCTTAAGTGGCATATCGAGTGAAGTTACTCAAGCCATTCCCCCATGGAGTCGGTTGAATAAGGCAGAAGTCATGTCTGCTGCTTCCGTCATATTGCAAGTTGTTTGCGAGAGGCGAACTCCTTCGTGTCTATACCTCTTTCTTTTCTCCATGAACCGAACTACTTGTTGGATGATGTCATCAAAATCTGCAAGATTCACTCAGCTCTCTCTGCTCGTGAGCTACGGTTTATTTGGAGGATTAGGCGGGGTTAGCAGGGCGATCGCGGCTGAAGAACCAGGTGAACCGATTGTTATTCTTGAATTGCCAGCAGAGGTATCTAAATCACCAGCTCTGCCCCCTGCTCAATCTCAATTATTGGATGCTCCAGGTTCAGAACCTTCGGTTACAGACTCTTCGAGAATTGACAAATCAGTCGCACAAGCAGGATTAGAAGCAGCAGAAGCGCTGAAAATTCCAGCACGCTTCAATATTGAGCACAGCAGTTCGAGCGCTGGTTTAGATGGCTTGACCAGGTTAGGTGGCTTTGTTCCTTTATTCCAAGAGTCTAGAGAAGAGGTCACCTTCCTAGAAGGTGATTTGCAAGTTGATAATGGGGGGCATTTCGGCTGGAACCTGAGCGTGGGATATCGAGGCCTCAATGATGAAGAGACCCGAATTCGGGGGGGATATCTGGGCCTCGATAGCCACTTCACCGATGAAAGCAATTTCTATCAACTCGCCGCTGGCTATGAGAGCTTAGGAAAAGACTGGGATTTTCGCTTCAATGGCTATCTACCCCTGGGAGATCGAAGCCGAACGGTTGATTCAACCCTCTTGGACGTGGCACAGACCGGAACGAGTGGATTCGTAGGCAACCAGCTAGTGCTGTATGCCGCAGGAGGACCACAAAGCATCAAGCAAAAAGAAGATTCCCTCGGTGGATTTGATGCAGAGGTGGCGACCCAATTGCTCGCATGGCAGGGGGGTGAGCTGAGGGGCGCGGTAGGTGGCTACCTGCTCAGTGGAGAAGAAGATACCAGTCTGGGTGGCAAACTACGCCTGGGGGCAACTTTGGCCTCTAATTTTAATGCTGGTATCGCCCTCCAGCATGATGGGATTTACGACACCCAATTGTCCTTCTCCATTGGTGCAACTTTCCCTCAGGTGCGCTTCCAGAAGGAAGCAGAGAATGAATTTCAGCGGGAAAACGAAGTGGCGATTCGTTTGAGAGACCCCATCCAACGCCGCCAGAGTGTAGCGGTGCAAGAGCGGACGGAAGTAGAAGATCTGATTGCGCCCAGCAGTGAAGCGTTACGCAACCCCGAGGAAGAGCAGGACTATCGCTTCTTGCATGTCGCTCTCGGAGCTAGCGGTGGCGATGGGACCTACGAAGCCCCCTTTGGCACGGTTGAGGAAGCGATCGCCCTGGCTAACAGCGATACCACAACCTTCAGCGATGGCAATACGATTGTTTATGTGGATGGCGAAGCTGCACCTACAACTGTAATTCCAGGCTTTGCAATCCCCGATCGCGTTCGCGTCCTCTCCCAAGGTCCTCAACAAACAATAGCGGGCATGACCTTCCCTGGGTTCTCCGAAGACCCAACTCGCCTGCCCTTTTCAGCGGCAGATAACTTCAATACTGGCCCTAGCAACGCTCCCAATGCCAATGGTATATCTGTGCCTTTGCCGGATTCGGGGGACGGTGTCTTCCCCACCATCACAGGGGGCAGCGCTCCGGACTTAGTGACCCTGGGGAACCAAACAGTCCTGGCTGGTTTCCAGCTAGAGGCTGCTGCTCAAAACGGCGTGGCTGGTCGCAATGTAACCAATGTGGAGCTGCGCAATAACCGCATCGCCAACTCGACGGTCAACGGGATTGAACTAGATAACGTTGGGGGGAGTGTAACGCTATTTGATAATGAAATTACGGGTTCGGGTGACCGAGGCATCCTCGCTCAAAACAGCACCACAGCCCAGTCGGTGAACATCACCATTGCCGGTTATCAGCTTGCTAATAACCGGGTTGGCATGGAATTTCATACGGTGGCCAGCAGCACAGGGCCTGAGGTTCCATCTCAGATTATTGCCATCGGACCTAGCAATGCTGACAACACCAGCTTGGGTAATCCCAGTGGTTCATTACTCAACAACGCCATCTTGAATAGCACCGCAGAAGGCGTCATCTTGCAGGCTTCCGGGAATGCCTTGCGAACCAGCAGCAGTCAGGAGTTCAGCTTTGACCAGGGCACGATTGATGGCAGTGGAGGGGCAGGGATGAGCTTGATTGCGAATGTCGGTGCCCATGTACAGGAGTTCACGGTAACCAGCAGTAGCATCACCAACAACAGTGCCGCCGGGATTGCGATCCTCAACGGCAATCCCCCCAATGGCGCAACCCAGACTGCTGCTTCCCAGGAAGTGGTGATTCGCGATAGCACCCTCTCCAATAATGCTGGGGCGGGCATTGACATCAATCTTACGGATGCGAGCAGTCAGGAACTAGTCATTCGCGGCAACCAAATCACCAACAATACTGGCGATGGCATTAGCTCCCTGGCCCAAAATGTGTCCCTCCAGGAATGGCGCAATGACTTTACGACAGGGGATCTAGGAGCAAGCGAGAATGTGATTACAGGTAATGGTGGTCTGGGTCTTGATATCGCAGCCCAAGACCTGGCCGCTCTGCCCGTCGTTGGAATTGCTGACAATACTGTCACGGGTAATGGTGGTTCTTCAGATATTGCCCTGACAACGACTTCTAGTCCTGCCAATCTAGGTAGCCCCACCACTTGTCTAGTGTTGCGTGGGAATCAGGTCAGTAGCAATATCCAGCTCACGGGCTTGGCAACGGCCTCCACAGGCGGGTTACCGAGTTTTCAGGTAGAAGATTTAGCCAATGTTGTAGCGGCGAACAATGGCGCAAAGGTGGTACTTGCCTCTAGTACAACAACACCGGACATCGCACCTTTCGAAAGTGTGACGGGTAACTGCATCGATTAAGGGACTTCCAAGGAATAAAGCATCCAAGGCTCAAAACCTTGCCTGAGGGGGAGTCAAAGGGAGCGGCTGACCAAGCTCAATAACGGTTTTGACTCTGCGAAACCAAGCTTACTTTGGGCTTCTCATCCCAAGACAAGCTTGGTCAGTTGACGAGCAAAGCTGGGCTGGAATTAAGCGGTGGCTTGGGCAGCGGTGATCGCCATGGTCACCAGTCCCTGCTGTCCCAATAAAATCTCCCGCACCAGACTCACTAACCCAACCCAAATAATGGGCGTGATATCCACGCCTCCAATGGGGGGAATGAGCTTACGGGTGGGAGCCAGGAAGGGCTCAGTCGGCCAAATCACGGCATTGAAGGGAAACTTCTCCTGTTCAACCTCGGGATACCAGGTCAGCACGATGCGAAAAATGAACATGAAGGTCATGATCGCGAGCAGCGGGCCTAGAACCCAGGGCAGGATGGTCAGTGCTGATGTGGCTGTCATGGCAGGCTACCGCTTGAAAAATAGGCGCTTTTGGCGGGCAAAGGTTACAAAACGCAACTACTTTCCCAGGAATATCTTAACGAGAGGGGGCTAAGACCGCTAAACTTTGAATTATCAAGATATATGATCACGCCCGCTTGAGGGCCCATTCACAACATATTCACTGGGGCTGAAAATCCATGACACCGTCTTTAACTAACTTCATGCTGAGCTTGCTAGCAGGTGGATTGATTGTTGTCATTCCTGCAACTGCCGCGTTAATTTTCCTCACCAAGGTTGACGGTACGAAACGCTCGTAGTTTGTCTGATCCATTTCATTGTGAGCCTGTAGCCACGGTGTCTTGGCTGGTTAATTCTATAAGAACTGCTGGCTATGGCCTTTTGATCTTTACGGCGTCATAACTAAAATGGTTGGTCGAAGAGGAGTGGAGCTTTTAGCTCTGCTCCTTTTCGTTTATTGGCCTGGGGGAAGAGAGTTTGAGTCATGCTGGGGGCGAGTTATGAGGCGATCGCGGCATCAGCTCCTGATAAGATGCCTGACCTTACATTTGCTCTCGGTTTGAGCTGGGTTCGGCTATGGCCTCTGTCTCAACTCAATGGGGGAACGGAATATCCTGTTTGCTTGACTCTGGGCGATTCTGACGGCTCTTGATACCATAGACCCGCTAACATATTTGAAGCAAAGGCATGAGGTGGGATTGGGAGTATTTGAATGCCCTACGGGATTCGGACTTCTATCCACGTCGGCCTGAATGACAAGAGGACAACGGTATGGGTGGCGGCTCGCTATTTGGGCTAATCATGTTGGTCGGCTCGATCGCGCTCTATGCGGTTGGTCGAGTTAAGCCAGATATTCGACGGGATTCGGATATTGCCTACGTCATTGTTGGCATTATCTATGCCATCACCACGATCGCCTCGGCGAGTATGACGGTGGTGCCTCCTGGCATTGTGGAGTTTCAAAACCTTCTGGCGATTGGCTGCATTGTCTCGCTGATGTGGCAGAACATCCGCGATCGCCAAAACAGCTATCAGCAGATGCCATCGAATCGCGAAGGTGCCTTTGATAGCCTGCGTCAGCGCTTTGCGGGAGACTCCCGTCGTCGCCCTGAGCCCGCTCGGGGTCCCGGTCGTCCTGACAATGGCGTGTACCGCTATGAAGCCTCCCTAGATGACTACGATCGCTTCAATGAGCCTCGCCCGAACCAGCGACGCATTCAAGGCAGTGAGCCCCCTCGGGGACGTGGCTATGAAGATCGTTACGATGAGTCCTCCCGCCGTGGTTCCTTAGACCCTTCTGGCCGTCCCCGCAATCCTGGTTTTGATGACCGAGGTCGAGGCGGGCCTGATGACTTTGGCGGTCGTCCCGATGACCGTTCGGCTCGTCGCCCAGAAGGCCGGGCTCCCCGTCGCAATGACTGGGAAGAAGACACCAGCTATGTTGATGGCCGGTCTGCCCCAGCCGCGAAGGAAGGTTTTGGCCCGGATCGCAATGCCCGTCGCCCCCGTCCAGCTCGTCCTCGGGATGAGCGTTCCATGGAGGGTCGCCCCGTCAGTCGTCCTTTGGAAGATGAAGCTCGTCCACAAATGGGCGGACCGATGGATGGCCCCAATGGGAATTCAGGGAATATGAATGGTCCAGGCATGGATCGACCTGCCATGGATCGTCCGCCTATTGATATGCCCCCCCGCCGTCGCCCCCGTCCTGGTGGTCCTGCTGATCGTCCTGGTCCTAGCGCTCCCATGGGTGGTGGTGGGTATGGTGAAGGCCCAGGGCCTGGTGGCGATCGCCCTAACCGTCGCCCCCCCGGTGCAGACCGTCCAGTGATTGATGCAACGCCAAATCCTGGCAATCGTCCCTTAACGCCGCCACCCGGCGCGCCAATGCAGCCCATGGGTGCTCCCGCGAAGGATGACTACGTTGATTTCAAGCCTGTGACACCTCCCCCCGAGAGCGAGCGCGATAACTCTGACCAGTTTGATGACTAACAAATTGAAGGCTGCTACTCCATTGGCGGCTTAGAGGAGCGGAACTGACACAGGTCGGTTCCGCTCTTTTTTGATTGAGAGACTTTTGGTAAGGCAGCTAGTTTTGGGGCAGCACTTATCATTGAGAAGACTGAGATAATGATGCTTCGGAACAAAGCTGTTTAATTGGACCAGAAGGGATTTAAGCCTGGTACGGACATGCCATGGCATGTCCGTAGTTGGGTGAACTGCCCAACGGCTTAATTGAATCCTCGTTCCTGAGGCATTGTTGAGTTGTTGATTGGGGTGGCTTTCGGGTGGTCAGAAGCAGTAGAGCAGGAGGGGCGGAACAGACTTGGCCAGGTCCATGGAGTATCCCTTTGGGCCTGGCTGCTCTATTCCTAAGCGGTTGTGCTTCTGTCCTGCCGCTATCTGGTGATTACTCCCGCCTGAACAGCCGCTTCAGCGACACTGAGCCTGCCTTGAGTGGCAACGGACGCTACTTGGCCATGGTGACTAATCGTGGCGGGCGTCAGGATTTGGCGCTCTATGACATTGAGCAGAAGCGTTTTCTTGAGATTCCTCGCCTTAACCGTCGTAATGCTCTGGTGGAAAGCCCCAGCCTAAGTCGGTCTGCTCGCTACATTGCCTATGTGGTGAGTGAGCGGGGCCGTCCAGAGATTGCTTTGTATGATCGCATCACCCAGCGCCGTCAAATGCTGACGACAGGCTTTCGCGGGCCGGTGCGTAATCCCAGCATTAGCCCCGATGGTCGCTATGTGGCCTTTGAAAGTGGGCGTCACGGACAGTGGGATATCGAGGTGTTTGATCGGGGGGCCTCCATTCAATTGGACCAAGTTGTGGGGGCACCGAGCGATGGAGCAGACCAGGAGGCAACGCCGAATGCTCAGTAAAGGGTTTGTTGTTATGGCAAGTCGACAGTTACTTGTTTTCCCTCTATCGATGCTGCTTCTCACGAGCTGCGTTGGCCCAGCAGGTCGGCTGGTGCGCTATCCCAATAACGATCGCGGCGGTCTCAGTAGTCCCCATGATGATCGCGATGCCCACCATGGGGGGCGCTATATCGTCTTGGTGAGCGATCGCCGGGGTCGCCAGGAAGTTGAGCTGTTTGATACGCGATCGCGCAACTTGATTTCCCTGCCAGGTCTGAACCGTGCGGATACAGCGGTGAGTCATCCGTCGGTGTCTGCGGATGGCCAGTTTATTGCCTATGCGGGGGTGCGGGATGGGCGCAGCGATATCTATCTCTATCGGCGCAGTCGTCGAGAGTCGCGCAATATTACTCAGCGATTGAAGACGGCGGTGCGGCATCCCAGTGTGAGTGAGCGGGGCGATCGCGTGGCTTTTGAGGTCAGCGTAAATGGTCAGTGGGAAATTGCTATTTATGACGGCAATGGCAGGCCGCTAAATATTCCCACGAACCCTCGTTAAGCTTGCTGTCGAGCTTAGATGGGTTCGTTAATATGGAAATCTATCTACATTTAGGGCCGTTGATCATGGGCAGATTCATACGCATCGGGATGGTCCTGCTTGCATCACTTTCGATCACTCAGCTTCATCATTTTTCCCAGACGACTGTTGTCCAGGCCCAGCCTAAGCCGACTTCGACGGGGCTAGTGGTCAAGACAAGTGGCTACAGCGTGGCAGAGACGCGCGATCGCTTCAC
>CALECT010000061.1 GCA_937949725.1 uncultured Pseudanabaenaceae cyanobacterium | reverse complement strand
GTCCTCGACTCTCAGGGTCGTGTAGTCAGCACCTGGGCTGATGTGTTGAACCGCGCCAACTTGGGTATGGAAGTAATGCATGAGCGTAACGCTCACAACTTCCCCCTCGACCTGGCTGCTGGTGAGTCTGCCCCTGTTGCATTGACTGCTCCTGCAATCAACGGCTAAATCTCCTTGTGAGATTCAGTCCTTGAAAAAGGTTTGAGAAAAGCGGCGGTTCCTGCGAAAGCGGGGGCCGCCGCTTTCTGTTTGGGAGCTAGTGGCTGTTGGATGAGCAAAGTCGAAGCTAGCGATTGTTCAGACGGGTAGCGTTTCGGTCCTGTTCAGCGAACGGCTTTAGTTAGGGCAGGCCAGACCTTATAAATTGCATCGATCAGCTTGCCTCTCTCGCAGATGTGCTTCAATAAATGAAGCAAGGTAAAACATTTTTAAGGAAAGTCACTATGGGCGTTTTGGGATTCGTTGTGTTCTTGGGTGGTGGTCTTGCTGTGGCAGCAGGCCTGATGTTTGGTCTGCGGGCTGTCAAGCTGATCTAGTCTGAAGTGTGATGGGTTTGGCTGGATTTTCGAATGGGCTGAGGGGCTTTGGGTCTCTCGGCCCATTTGCTATTGAGGCAGCCTTGCTGAAGTTTTAGAAGGGGGGTAGATCTATATAAAATATTGATAAAACCTAGGGTGCTGCGTAGCTGAGCCTGCCTCTCAAGGTTATATTTTTTACTTAGAATTAATTGCTGAATTGGGGCTTGAATAGGCTTTGAGTGACCACGGTTGTTAGTTCCCATTGAGTCTGCATCTGCTGTGATAGTGATAAACCTTAGATGAGCCTGGATGGGCAGATGAAATCACAGTTCTTTAGCTTTTTATCGATTACTGCTGCTTTGTCGTTTGCTGGTCTCGCTGCTCCAGCTTCAGCCGCAGTGATGCAGTGGAGCGGTAATGGCCACTACTACGAGTTTGTTGAACAGACGACGACTTTTCAAATCGCAGCCGATCGTGCTGCATCTAGAAGTCATCAGGGGTTAGTCGGGCATTTAGTGACGATAACTTCTCAAGGTGAACAGAACTTTATTCTGACTAATCTATTTCCTGTGCATTCGCAGTCTCCAACGAGTCAAGAGCGTCCGCGATATTGGATAGGAGCTAGTGATGCCATAACTGAAGGCGAGTGGCGTTGGATCGAGGGGCCTGATGCCGCTGAAACTCCTTTTTATCAAAAGGATGCTGTGGGCAATGGCGGAACATCTTTGTCTTATAGCAACTGGTTTACGCCGACATTTGAGCCCAATAATGATATTGATGCAGCCCTGCTGGGTGAGCATTTTGCTGTGGGTAATTGGGCGACGACTGGGGAATGGAATGACGAGCAGGGGAATTCAGTCTTTGCTTACTTGGTTGAGTATAGTCAGCCAGCCCAGGCTATCCCTACTCCCGCTCTGTTACCTGGCCTTATGGGTTTGGGCATGAGCATTCTTCGTAAGAAGAAGGGCGAGGCTCAGGTTGCTTAGGTTTTGGTCTGGCACTTCGTAGTCGATAATGATTGAATCCTGGAGGTGGGTTGTATGATCCCCTTCGGGATATTTTTTTGCGATGTGCTGCTACCGCCCTTGATGTTGCAGTCCTGACCGCTTCTGTCCAAATTGCTCTAAATACAGACCTGAATCATGTCTCAGACCTACCGCATTACTTTGCTTCCCGGCGACGGCATTGGCCCTGAAATTATGGCTGTGACCGTGGACATTCTTAAGCTGGTAGGTGAGCAGCAGGGGATTCAGTTTGAATTTACGGAAGCGCTGCTCGGTGGTGCTGCTATTGATGCCACGGGGGAGCCATTGCCCCAGGCGACGCTGAGCCAGTGTCAGGCGAGTGATGCGGTTATGTTGGCGGCGATTGGCGGCTATAAGTGGGACAACTTGCCCCGCAGTCAGCGTCCAGAGACGGGCTTGTTGGGCCTGCGTGCTGGGTTGAAGCTGTTCGCAAACCTTCGCCCAGCGACGATTCTGCCTCAGCTAATCGATGCTTCTAGCCTTAAGCGCGAGGTCGTGGAAGGCGTTGACCTAATGGTGGTGCGGGAGCTGACCGGCGGAATTTACTTTGGCGAGCCCAAGGGAGTCTTTGAAACGGAGTCTGGTGAGCAGCGTGGGGTCAATACCATGGCCTATAACCTCAGTGAGATTGATCGCATTGGCCGGGTGGCCTTTGAAACGGCTCGCAAGCGGGGTAAGAAGCTTTGCTCTGTGGATAAAGCGAATGTGCTGGAAGTGTCCCAGCTTTGGCGCGATCGCATGAACGAGCTGGCCAAGGAATATAGCGACGTCGAACTCAGCCACCTCTACGTCGATAACGCGGCCATGCAGCTCGTCCGCGACCCCAAGCAATTTGACACCATTGTCACCGGCAACCTCTTCGGCGATATTCTCTCCGACATTGCCGCCATGCTCACCGGCAGTATTGGCATGCTGCCCTCCGCTAGCCTGGGGGCCGATGGTCCCGGCCTATTTGAGCCGGTCCATGGCTCCGCGCCAGATATTGCTGGCCAGGACAAGGCGAACCCCATGGCCCAAGTGCTCAGCGCTGCGATGATGCTGCGCTACGGATTGGACCAGCCTCAGGCTGCTAGCAAGTTAGAAAAGGCAGTAGGCCAAGTCCTGGACCAGGGCTATCGCACGGGCGATACCATGTCTGAAGGTATGAAGCTGGTGGGCTGCCAGGCTATGGGAGCTGCCTTGAAGGATGCTCTCAAGGCTGGCTAGTTGAGTATTTAGATAACAGCAGAATTGAGATCTGCGGTGATGTTGCCTGAGGCAATGTAGAACAATTCAATTAATTTTTAGTTCATTTTCCCCTTTGAAGTCCTCGACTTTGGAGGGGAAAACGCTATATATGGCGGGTAGAGCATTAAAAAATGCTCAAATGTCACGAAAACAGTTGCAATTGCATCTCAGGGTAATTGCGGCTAACTAGGTAATACGGACTAGATCTTTGGCTGAACTTTTGTTGGGAGCAGATTTCAAATGAGTAAAATGCTGAAACCCTCGCTAGTTAAAGTCTTTATACTCCGTATGGTTCATCTTTACTATAATGGTGTTGAGCGATCGCCAGCAGTCTTAGCATTTCAATGAGGTGAGCGACCTCCGCGATCCTGAGGGGATCTTCATCTAGAAGCGCCGCTGACCTTCGCAAGAACCCGCAGTGGTGAGCTAATCGCCTCTTGCCGCTCATCTTGGAAGTCCGTGATAACCGAGTATTCCGTCTCTAGGTGGGGTGTTAGGCTATCGTCCATAGCTCGATAAACGCATCACAGCTCGCAAAAACGTTTCAGAACTCTCTCTAGAGTTTTGAACAGGATCAACTAAAAGGAGTTGAACTTCGTGGTCTATACCGCTCAGCCCGCTACCCGGCAAAAAACTGAACAACCCAGTCCTTACCGACCTGCGCCTAATCTTTTAGATCCTGCTTTACTTCAGGCTGCGCGCCACCTCTATCGCTCGTTTTACGAAGCGAATCCCGATGTGGTTCAGCGTCCTTCGGGTGTAGCCCTGAATCGCTATAACCATCGCGGCAAGCTGATCTTTGGCCGTAAGCCTATTCTGTTGCCCCAGGAATGCTTTATTCCCTTCGAACAGGTCCAGGCTGAACTTTATTAAGTCTGTCCTTTTGAGTTGAAGAGCGTTTTGAGCTGTTGCAGTTGTGACCCATGGTGTGGCAAATGGTGTTGGAAAAACATCGCCATGGGTTTCCAACTGGCTTTCGCGATGGTTATTAGGTTAGAAAAGGTTCGGTGAGGATTGTCTTGCTGCTTCGCATCTTTGAACTCGCTCCTTTTATTTTCGTCTTTTTCCTCGGCTCGGCTATTGGTAGCTTCTTAAATGTCGTGGTGTACCGCTTGCCGGAGGGCCTGTCTTTGCTGTGGCCCCCGTCGCGCTGCCCCCGCTGTGAGAATCAGCTGGGACCGACTGAAAATATTCCCATCTTTGGCTGGTTGAGGTTGCGGGGACGCTGCAAGAATTGCAAGACCGCTATCTCAGCGCGTTATCCCTTCGTTGAGACGGCTACTGCACTAATGTTTGTGCTGGTCTTTGCTCAGTTTGGTTTTGAATGGCAGACCCTAGGCTATTGGCTCTTCTTTAGCTGGCTTTTGGCCCTGGCATTGATTGATATTGACACCCTCACCCTGCCCAATCCTTTGACTCAGTCGGGATTGGTCCTAGGGATTGTGTTTCAAGGTGCGATCGGTGCCTTGATGGGTAATGTGGCTGGGGGACTTATGTCTGGTGTTGTCGGTGCAGTGCTGGGGATATGGCTGTTGAGTTTGATCAGCTGGGGCGGTTCTGTGGCTCTGGGACAAACTGCCATGGGGGCAGGGGATAGCAAGCTGGCGGCGATGATGGGCGCTTGGCTCGGTTGGAAGTTGTTGCTATTGAGTGGTTTTTTGGCTTGTTTGGTGGGAGCTGTTGTGGGACTGCTGGGTATGGCCTCGGGACGATTGGGTCGCCGTCAAGCGATGCCGTTTGGGCCTTTTCTGGCGTTGGGGGCGGCGATTAGTACCCTGTGGGGTGGAGCTTTGATTGACCTATATACAAGTGCTTTCTTCCCTGCCATTTAAGACTCAGATATTGAGAGATAAATCTCAAATGGTGACTTGAGCAATGGTCTTAAGGGTTGCTCATTTTTGCAATATTGCCAGGACTCTTAGTGAAACAAATGAGAAGAAAAGGCCTCCCGTTGAACAGTAAAGTTGCTTGAAGGAAATCTTGATTTCATCTTGAAATGGCTGATATTCCGAATGGATTCAGGCATCTTTTGAGGTAACCAAAAGTTTTACGGCTTATGGTTCACAACTCCATTCCATGTCTCCTATTGGCTTGGCCAAGGAGACATTTTTTTGGCTGAAGGACCCTATTGAGGGCTGCTGAAAAAGATTTTGATGCTTGGGCGCATGGCTGATTGATCGTTCTGGATCGCTCGAACGAGGCCGAAGTGTAGGTTATGCGAGTTATCTAAAAATTACGGGTTTCCTCCCGCCAGTGGTTAAAACAGCTTGCCTAGGGCTTTCGGTTGAGCTGGTAGGATGATGGCGGGCTGAGAGGTAGATCTCCATCGGCCCTGTCAGCAATGCTGGAGAGGGGTTGCCCGTGTCTCTATTTGATTGGTTTGCAAATCGTCGTAAGGCAGAGCCCACGCAACAGGTTCAGCCGGAGCGTGATATCTCCGATGGTTTGTGGACGAAGTGTGACTCCTGTGGGGTGTTGACTTACACCAAGGATTTGCGGGCGAACCAGATGGTTTGTCTGGAATGCAATCACCATTTAAGAATTTTTAGTGATCAACGCATTGAACAGTTGATTGATGCGGGCACCTGGCAGCCCCTGAATGATGATGTGAGGCCTACGGATCCGCTGGAATTCCGCGATCGCCGTGTCTACAAGGATTATCTCAAGGCCACTCAGAGCAAAACGGGCCTGACTGATTCTGTGCGCACTGGTCTAGGCAACATCGAAGGTGAGCCTGTGGCTCTGGGTGTCATGGATTTCCGCTTTATGGGCGGCAGCATGGGCTCTGTGGTGGGTGAGCGATTGACCCGCTTGATTGAGCGAGCCACGGCGGAGCGCCTGCCCGTGTTTATTGCCTGTGCTTCGGGTGGGGCGAGGATGCAGGAAGGCATGCTCAGCCTGATGCAGATGGCGAAAATCTCGGGTGCTTTGGAGCGTCATCGTGCTCAGCGCTTGCTATACGTGCCGGTGCTGACTCACCCGACGACCGGTGGTGTCACGGCGAGTTTTGCCATGTTGGGGGATCTAATCATTGCTGAACCCAATGCCATGATTGCCTTCGCAGGGCGGCGTGTGATTGAGCAGACCTTGCGGGAGAAGCTGCCCGATGATTTTCAGACGGCCGAGTATTTGGTGCAGCATGGTTTTGTGGATGCGATCGTGCCTCGTACCCAGATGAAGAAGACGTTGGCTCAGTTGGTGCGCTTGCACCGTTTGCCTGCTTCGGTCGGTAATCAAGGGGCGACAAGTGGTGCACCCATTCCTAATGGCGCGGCGATAAATGGAATGCTCAATGGCAATGGATTTGTGCCGGAGTCATCCCAACACCATGAGGTTTCTGGCGCAAGACCCGGTTTAGAAGATGCGGAAATCTCAACTCAGCTACCTCGCTAGTGGGTGGATGAATTGATGATGGATGAAAATTTAGATCTGCAGCGAAACCTTGTATCGCTTGTGAATTCAGTGAGATTGGGGATTGGTGGCACCCATGGGGCGTAGTGGTGAGTTTGAAGAGGGGGGAGAAGCCCCTGTTGATGGCAATTGGCAGGTGACGGAGCGGTTGCTCCAGACACTGAATCAAGAGCTGGGTGAGATTAAGGAGTATGTGCTGACGGAGCTGCGCGGGGAAATTGCGACGCTGAGATCGGAGAAGGTGCAGCTGCAATCCCAGGTGCAGGAGTTGCGCCATCAGCAGGATGAGCTATTGAGCGATCGCCAGCAGGCCCAGCAGCAGCAATGGGCTCAGCAATTTGCCCAGGTCATGACCCAAAACCTGCGTCAGCAACTGCAAACCCAGGTGTTTGGCCTCTCCGAATCAGGTGGAACGGTGCGACCCGAGCAGCGATTGCTCGTTCTCCATCAGCAAATGGTGAGTCTGGAGGAAGGTCTGGGGGCAGCGATTCAGACGCTACAGCAGGAGCTGGGACAGCATCAGAGCGAGTTGAGTCAGCAGTTACTGCGAATGCAGGATCTGGAGCAGCAGGGCGAACTGCTATTGGGTGCATTGGTGCAAAAGCTGCAAGCTCAGCAATCTCTCAAAGTCCAACCATCGCCTGTTCCACCGGCTGGACAGTCTTCCCAGGCTCAGCCATGGACGGAGGGCAGCTTGGACTCGATTTCGTTACCTGTTGCCAATGAACTGGGGGCTTCCCCCATGGCACAGAATTCGGGTGAACTGTCCGGTGATATCACAGGGCTGGATTGGACTGAGCCAGGCTTGGTTGCAGGGGATGCCATGGCTGCGCCGACTGAATCTGCTGATATTCGTTTGCCGGGCCATCCTACGGATGTGGCATCGGTGATGGCGGCGATGTCTGGTTTGAAGCCCCCTGGGGAGGCTGGGAGGGGAGAAGCAGTGACAGCGGAGTCTTTGGCTGAAGCTTTTACTGAAGAGTCCAATCCGGGAGAGCCAGCGCCTGCTCATGGGGAGTCGAAGGAGCCGACTAGCCGGGCAGCGGCGATGCCCAGCCCGCCTCGTTTAACCACGCCGGTTCCGGCGAACCCTGTGCCCAGTGCTGCTCCAGATGAGGGTGCTGATGAGGCATTCATCGCGGATTTCCCCATTGATGTCGTGCGTCCTGATGTTTCTGGGTTTCCTGCATCGGGCGCGGCAGTTGAGGGCAATGCTCAATCGTCTCCCGAAGTTGCTGCTGCCTCTGGGAATGCTGGGCCGGTGAGTTTTGATGTGAACAGTCCTGGCCCAGCCAATGGTCTTTCCTTAGATGAACTGTACGGTGCCGTGGGGCAGCCCGGTGCTGGCAACGCTGGAGCGAGTGGGACTGATGCTTCAGCACCTGGTAAGGCAAGGGAAACTAGGAGCGGAATTGTGATGCCGCCGGGCATGGTAGATCGAGCTCAGGTTGATCTAGGGGAGCCGGAACCACCCCAGCCTCCTCCAGTGGAGCCAGTTTCGCCTTGGTTGGGTGAGCCGCCTACGACGATTTCGAGTTTGATTGAGTTGACCGATGGGACGGAGGGGAGCGCTTCTGCCCTGGTGGGTGATGCTGGAGCGGCGGCGATGATTTCGCCTAGCCTTTCTGTCTCGGGTGTGGAGGGAGCCGCGATCGCATCTTCCCCGTCAGCTCCTTCTGTGCCGATCTCTGAATCCATGGTGGTCGAGGAGGAGTTACCTCAGCGCAGTGGTAACGCTCAATTGCGTCGCAGCGGTGCTGCGATAGCGGTTATCGCCCTCATACTCTTAGCGGTGCAATACGCCACGGTGCAGGTGCTGTTCCATGGTGCGCCTTGGATAGGCGATGGCCAGGGGTTCATCGCAGCGACTTGGAGCAGTGCCCTGGTGACCTTCTGGATTCGCATGTTGATGGTTCTGCCGTTCATGATCGTGATTGGTCAGGGGTTGTATCCGCCGCTGTTGCCAGAGATGCAGGCGGTGTTTCGCGATCGCGATCGCATTCCGCTCTACAGCATTGCTGCGAGTGGTTTGTTCTTTTTCCTGGCCCATTTCCTGCTCTATGGATCCATTGCCAGTAGTTCGGCGACGCCTGCGGTGGCGTTGTTTTTCCTTTATCCAGCGTTGGGTCAATTGTTGGGCTGGAGCTTGTTTAATCAGCGGCTAAGTTCGGCCCGCTTGTTAGCAATGGTGCCGATAATTCTCGGTGCGTTATGGCTATTGGTGTTGTGGAGTTCGGCGGGTGGTCGGGTGGCGGGTTTGGCCAGCGGTCTCTGCTATGCGTTGTTCTTGATGTTGACGGCGGTGAATGGGCGGCGGATGAATCCCATGACCCTGACGGTGTTGCAGTTTGGCTTGGCTTGGCTGTGGGCTGTGCCTGCGGTGTTTTTCTTGCCTCGGGCGGTGCCGCTCAATGATGTGGGTTATGTGGTGGCCTGTGCTGTTCTGAGTGCAACGGTGGGTCTGAGTCAGTTGTTTGGGGTGGCGAGTCGGCGGCGCTTGGGGGCTGGATTGAGTGCGGTGGTGCAGGGGACGTTACCCCTAGTTGTGGGGGTGATTTGTTTGTTTTTGACGGATGAGGTGTTGCCTATCTCTCAGGTGTTTGGGGTTTTGTTGGTGGCTGGTGGGGCGATTGGGCTGGGTTTTCAACGCTCTGCTCGGGAGGCAGGTCGTTAAGGATTGGGCTGTCTGTTCTTGTAATCCCCCTATTCGACTGGAGTGATGTCTAATTTCTATCTGGGTTGCGCGGTGTGGGCTTACCGCGAATGGTTGGGGAGTTTTTATCCGAAGGGCAGCAAGGCAGGGGATTTTCTGCGGTTGTATGGCGATCGCTTAACGGCAGTTGAGGGCAATACGACTTTCTATTCCATTCCCAGTGCGAAGACCGTGGAGCGTTGGGCTGGGGAAACGCCGGAGTCGTTTCAGTTTTGCCTCAAGTTGCCCCGTATCTATAGCCACGATGGCCCGCTGGTGCCGCACATTCAGGGCAGTCGTACTTTTCTGGAGCGCATGGCTCCCTTGGGACCGCGCCGAGGACCGTTGTTTGTGCAGTTGCCGCCTAGCTATAGTCCTGCGCTGGGGAAAGATCTACTGGAATTTCTGGATGCCTGGCCAGATCCGGGTGACCCACTGCATATGCCCCTGTCTGTGGAGCTGCGCCATCCCGCTTGGTTTACCGAAAAGATGGGCGATCGCATTAACCAGCGCCTTCAAGAGCGAGGCGTGGGCCGCGTTTTGCTGGACACCCGACTGATGTACGAAGGCCCCGATAATCCCCAAGCCCTGTCCCAGCGTAAAAAGCCCAATGTGCCGCTTCAGCCCGTGGTGACGGCTCCCTTTACCTTGGTGCGGTTCATTACCCATCCCAATCCTGAGCGCAATCAGGCTTACCTGGCAGAATGGGCGGTGCGGGTCGCGGACTGGCTGGCTGAGGGCATTCAGGTGTTTTTCTTCGTTCACTGCCCCATTGAAGCCCAGTCTCCAGAGACGACCCGGAGCTTTCAGCGGTTGTTAGAAGCCGAGGCCGGTGCAAGGGGCATTGCGGTGCCGCCCTTGCCCTGGGATGCCATTCAGATGGAAGAGGCGACGCCACCCACCTCCCAACTCAGCTTGTTTTGATCAGCCAGGGATGAGATTAGAACGATATGCTGGTTAAACCGAGTCGTTGTAAGGCCTCTCGTGACTCCTGTTAGATCTGCCTTGCAGACAGGCCTTAAAACAACATTTACCCATGACCAAAGTTCACACCATCCGTGTTCATGATCGCCAGAAGGACGTTGAGCATACGGTTCATGTCCCTGAAGATCGCTACATCCTCCATTCCGCTGAAAGCCAAGCTGTAGATTTGCCCTTTGCCTGTCGCAATGGCGCCTGCACGACCTGCGCAGTCCGCATTATCTCCGGTGAAGTTTATCAACCCCATGCCATGGGGTTGTCCCAGCCTTTGCGCGATAAAGGTTATGCCCTGCTTTGTGTGGCCTGCCCCCGGTCTGACCTGGAGGTGGAGACCCAGGATGAAGATGAGGTGTACGAGCAGCAGTTTGGTCAGTACTTTGGCAAGGGCAAGGTGAGCTACGGTATCCCCTTGGAAGAAGAGTAAGGTTATGGCGCTGCGATCGCGATTTGCCCAGGCCCAGGCTTCTTTGGGGGCCGAGCCTCCTTTGCAGCGAGCGAATGCAAGGCTGCTCAGCAGTCCGCCCCGTATGCTTGTGGCGCTGCTCATGGTCGCCTTGGTGAGCTTCTCTCTCATGCTGACAGGCTGTCAGCGCTCTCTGCGCCCTGAAACTGCATTGAAGCCAGCCACCGTTCAGCAGGTCATCAGCGGCAATACTCTGGAAGTGATTGTTCCTAGCCTGGCCAATAATCAAATCCAACGCGTGCGCTTGATTGGCTTTGATGCACCAACGCCAGCCCAGCGCCCCTGGGGCAAAGAGGCTATGGATTTCCTACGCCAAGTGGATAAGGAGAATATTGAGCTGGAATTTGATCAGGAGCGTCAGGATGACTATGGTCGTCTCCTCGCCTACGTCTGGCATAACGGCGTATTGCTCAACCTGGCCACGGTGGCTGAGGGCCATGCGCTGATAGACTCCCGCTTGCCCAATATTCGCTATGAAGATGAGCTGCGTCGAGGCCAAGAATCGGCCAGACTCCAAGGCCTAGGTATTTGGAACCCGGCTAATCCCATGCGCCAGACGCCGGATGAGTTTCAAGAGCAGCGGCCGAAGTAGGCGAAATGCCTTCGGCAAGCAACATTGATCCATCCCTCTAGTTCATCTATTCTTACTTTGTCTTCCACTATGCCTACCCCCGAAGAGCTACAACGTTTCCTTGACATCGCGACAGCAGCTGCCATGGCTGGTGGAGCAGTCCTCCAGCGCTACTACGGCCAGCTGACTTCCGTGGAGGAAAAGGGTCGTCAAGGGGACTTGGTGACCAATGCCGACAAGGAGTCGGAGGTCGCTGTTTTGGCGGTGATGCGTCGCCATTTGCCAGACCATGCCATCCTGGCCGAGGAGTCAGGGCAGAGTGCTGATGCTGGGGAAAATGATTATCTTTGGGCGATCGACCCCTTGGATGGCACGACGAACTACGCCCATCAATACCCCTTCTTTGCAGTCTCCATTGGTCTTTTATTTAAGGGAGAGCCTGTGGTGGGCGTCGTTTATGCGCCCTTTTTCAATGAGCTATATCAAGCTGCGAAGGGCTTAGGCGCGTTCTGTAATCGCAAGCCGATTCGTATTTCTGCAACTCCCGATCTAGCCCAGAGCCTTCTCGTGACGGGATTTGCCTACGATCGCCACCAGACCGATGACAATAATTACGCAGAGTTCAATCGCCTCACCCATTTAACCCAGGGCGTCCGGCGAGGAGGCTCGGCAGCGGTGGATTTGGCTTTTGTGGCTTGTGGCCGTTTAGATGGATATTGGGAGCGAGGATTGTCGGCTTGGGATCTCGCTGCGGGAATAATTTTAGTAGAAGAGGCAGGGGGCTGCGTTACAGCCTACGATCAATCACCATTCCAGATTTCGTCGGGGCGTGTGTTAGCCACTAATGGCTTGCTTCACGGGGAGCTAAGTCAGGCCCTGTTAGAGACTCGTCCCTTGGGTCATCCGGATCAGTACCGAAATTCCTAGAGAAGTTTGGTAGCGTTATTCCACGCAAGATAGGGATGGCGATCGCACCCTGGTGTTCAGTAGTTACGTATCCTAAATTAAGTCACAGTACTAATTTTGATAGCGTTGTACTTCAAATTAGGCTGAGCCATTTGCTAGGTCCATCACCTACAATGCAGCACAGGCCAATGTGATGACTACTCACAGGCCACTGTGATTACTGCTCACAGGCTAATGTGATGACTAATTACAGAGACCTGTGATCACTGTTTGGGGGATATTTGATTGCTACTGTGTTAATCAGTTTGAGCATCGGTATTTAGGGCGTCTGTTTCCATCCCAGACACATCTGAGCCAGGGCTCCTTCGTTAGCAGTGGACATCGTTTGGTTCCACCTCGGTTAGATAATGGCGCTATGGGATGGAGCCATTGAATTCCGTGAGGGTTTAAGGCGAACGCATCCTGTGCTCGTCGTTCAACGCAGTTATCAGCATCTCGGGAACTCCACGGTTTCACTCCAGATTCAGCAAGGGACACACAATGTCTTTCGAGATTAAAAAAGGCCTCTACAACCTCGACACCTTTGAAGACCACCACGCTGCCCTGGGCCTGCCGGTGAATGCTGATGCTTCCCAAGTACGGAAGCGGTATTTGAGGATTGCTCGGAAGCTCCATCCGGACAGCATGGTTGGCTGTAGTGCTGCGGAGAAGGCGCAGGCCACAGAGGTACTCTCCAAGCTGGTAAACCCGGCCTATGAGATGCTCTCCCAGGACAAAAATCGTAAGGAGTACCTGGTTCTCACCCGCCTTAAGGGTCAACAAGTTAAGCAGCAGAAAGATACCCTCACGACGGGTTTGGGAGAAGATGCCAAGAAATTGGGCAAGGCTCCCAATGTGGAGGGTGCTTATAAGCAGCTAGTCACCCAGCTTGCATCCACACAGTTTGACGAACTAGACAAGATTGTTGAGGTGGTGGGCAGTCTCAGCGAATTGAATTTGGTCTATCTCCTGCGACAGCAGGGGAATGCCATTCCCAAGTCTCCAGCTAAGCCTGCTGCTAGTCCTGCGGCTGGTGCAGCTCAGCCCCCCGCACCGGGAATGGGTCGGCCACCGATGCCCCCTGGGAATGACAACCAGCCCACCATCATTCAAACCCAAGCCCATCAAATGTCCCTGGCGGATGGTTATCTGCGTCGAGCTGAGGAGTATCTGCGCAAAAAAGCGCTGTCCCAGGCCATCCTAGAGTTGCGTGATGGTCTCCGGGCAGCACCGAAGGACAGCCGCTGCCACAGTTTGATGGGCATGATCTATTTGCAGCAAAACCAGGCCACCATGGCAAAGGTTTCTATTCGAAAGGCTTTGGAGTTAAATCCTAAGGATTTGCGGGCGATCGAAGGTCGCCGTAAGCTTTCGACCATGGGGCACAAGATTGAGCTGGCTGGGGAAGCGAACAGTGCTCCTGCTGGGGGAAATAATGCGACCTCTGCGAAGGGGCGTTCTAAGGCTGGAACCAAATCTGGCTCCAAGTCCAAGGGAGGCGGCGGTCTATTTGGCGGTATGTTTGGGGGTGGCAAAAGTAAAAGAAAGTAATGGTCTATCAGCCCCCCTTGGGAGCACGGGATTTATTGCCCGTGGAGGTTGCTCAGCAGCAGTGGATTGAGTCGCGGTTGCGATCGGTCTTTGAGCGTTGGGGCTATCAACGCATTGTGACGTCAACGCTGGAGCGGCTGGATACCCTCATGGCGGGGGGAGCAGTTAAGCGGCAAAGTCTGTTGCAAGTGCTGTCGAGTGATGACGGTGAACTGGGCCTACGTCCGGAGCTGACGGCTTCTATTGCTCGGGCGTCGGTGACGCGTTTGGCCCAGGCTCCCAGACCGCTGCGTTTGTTCTATTTGGCCAATGTGTTTCGTCGGCAGCAGGAACAAGAGAGCTACCAGGCCGGTGTGGAATTGCTCGGGGCTGGCTCTGTGATGGCAGATGCTGAGATGTTGCTATTAGTTAGTGACTGCTTGGATGCCTTGGGGCTCGCGGCTTTGGATGGTCCTAGCCCCTGCACGATTATTCTGGGCCAGGCTGCGCTAACGAAGTCGTTGTTAGTGCCTTTCCCGGAGGCTTTTCGAGGCAAGGTTCTAGGAGCGATCGCCCACTTAGACCGCCTCACCTTAGAAACCTTGGACCTTAGCCCAGACCTACAGAAGCGAGCTCTGGCCCTGATGGATCTCCGAGGTCAGCCAGAGACTGTGCTGCAAAAGCTCCAGGGCTTTGACCTGAATGATGAGCAACAGGCGATCGCCCAGCGCCTGTCCCAGCTCACGGAGCTGTTGGCATCACGATTGGGCAACGCGGGGCCAGCTATGATCCTCGACCTCAGCCTGGTGCAGACCTTTGATTACTACACCGGCATTGTGTTTGAGGTGGCCTGTGGTTCTGGCGGAACTAATGACGTAGTGGCCCAGGGGGGCCGCTATGACCAGCTTCTAGGGTTCTATGACCCCCAGCAGGAGACCTCTCCAGGCATTGGTTTTAGTTTTGAAATTGAGCAGCTTCAGCAGGCATTGCAATTTGCCGGGACATTGCCCCAGTCGACGGGAGCCGTAGATTGGTTGGTTGTCCCCAGGACGGAGGCTGACCAGCAATTAGCGCTGGACCATGGTGATAAGCTGCGCAGCCAGGAGCAGCGGGTGGAGCTGTATTTGGAAGCGGGGTCTGATGTGGAGGCTGTGAAGGGTTATGCCCTCGATCGCGCGATCTCCAAAATTGCCTGGATTGCCGTGGGTCAAGCTTCTGAAGAAGAAGTTCTGGCTGAGTGATGTTGAGTGCATCGTCTCAAATGCCAATCGGGCTCAGCCTGTAAGACTGCGATAGATTAATTACCGAGAGGAAGACCTTTTAGGGGGATAAGTTTTGGCCTTTTCAATTGTGACGGATGTTTGTGAAGGGGTGGCTGATTGCGTAGATGCCTGCCCAGTAGCTTGTATTGACGAGGGGCCTGGTAAGAATAAAAAAGGCACCGATTGGTATTGGATCGATTTCTCGACTTGCATTGATTGCGGGATCTGTCTGCAGGTTTGCCCGGTTGAGGGAGCGATTTTGCCTGAGGAGAGACCCGATTTGCAGAAGACCCCGTAAGTCGTCTTCCTCGTTCTTCAACCGAGGGCGTGAGTTGAGAGCACCTGGCTGATTTCAGTCAGGTGCTTTGTTTGTTGAGGGGGAATCGCGGATGTGAGCTTTGGGAGCATACTGCTCCAGAACCATCATCTTCAGAGCTCTTTCTTTAGCCTCAGAAGCCTGAAAACATTGCAGGGAGAGGATTTTGTTTTGACTTGATTGTGATGTTTCTGTCTGTCTTCGAGAGATGCTGGGCATTCTAGAATCATCGCCAAAGCTGATTGCCACCTGCTTTTGTATTAGTGCATTTATCTCTAAAGGTTGGTTCCAGAACGCAGGTTTGCGGGGAATCAGTTTGCTCAACTAAGCTACCTCGCATCATTGGCCATGGTCCTCACTGCTTCCATTCCTTGTCCAACGCTGACTCCCGAAGTGTCACTGGATTTCTCGATTGTGATTTGTACCTACAACGGTGCATCACGCTTGCCCGAACTGTTCGAAAGATTGAAACAATGTTGTCAGTTTCGACCTGGTGATGATGCCGGTCGAGATGCGGAGCCATCACTCCAGTGGGAGATTCTGGTGGTGGATAACAACAGCAGCGATGAGACTGCGGCATTGGTACGCCAGGCTCAAGAAGATTGGCCTGAGGAATACCCCCTTCGCTATTGCTTTGAAGCCCAGCAGGGCGCATCCTATGCGCGGGAGCTAGGCGTCCATGAGGCCAAAGCTGGGCTGATTGGTTTTTTAGATGATGATAATTTGCCTGCGCCTGATTGGGTTTATGAAGCCTATCGCTTTGCCCAGGAGTATCCCCATGCCGGAGCGTTTGGGAGTCAAATTCATGGTGATTATGAGGTGGAGCCCGCAGAGGAGCTGAAGCCACTGCTGCCCTTCTTAGCCATTGTGGAACGAGGGAAAGAGCCGCTGCGCTACGACTCCCTTAGGCGGATGTTGCCCCCGTCGGCTGGGTTGGTGGTGAGGCGAGAGGCCTGGCTGGAGAGTATGCCGGAGACCTGCATGTTGCGGGGCCGCAACCAGGACAGCATGTTGACTGGGGAAGATACGGAAGCGCTAACCTATCTGCTTCGGTCCGGTTGGGAGATTTGGTACAACCCAGCGATGCATTTGTGGCATCGCATTCCCCATTGGCGCTTGGAACGCAGCTATCTGATTCCCTTTTTCCAAGGCATTGGTTTGAGCCGCTATGTGACGCGGATGCAGGGCATGTCTCCTTGGCTGAGGCCTTTTGCTCTGCCTGCCTATGTTGTGAATGATTTGCGTAAGGTGGCGCTGTTGGTTTTGCGTCATGGTTTCCGCTTGCGTCAAAACTTGACTGCTCAATGTCAGTTGACGCTGATTCTCTATTCTTTGCGCAGTCCTTTGTATTTCTGGCGAATGGGCCGGACTTGATCTGACGGGCTGGGCTGAATCTGTATTTCGCTTCCGTTTTAACTGTGTTGTGATTGCTTGGGGAAAGTCTGCCTTGGGCAGAGAACGATTATGAAACTTACGATCGCTATTCCGACTTTTAACGGTGCGCCTCGCCTGGCCAAAGTCTTAGAGCATTTGCAAGCCCAGGAGCTGACTGAGGAATGGGCTGTAGCTGATACTTGGGAAATCCTGGTTGTCGATAACAACAGTAGTGATGACACTGCTGTGGCAGTCACTCAGCTCCAGGTGGATTGGGCCCAGGGAGCTTGGGGGAAGCTTGTGCCGCTCCGCTATTGCTTTGAAGCTCAGCCTGGATTGGCCTATGCCAGGCAGAAGGCGATCGCTGAAGCCCAAGGGGACTGGGTTGGTTTCATTGATGATGACAACTGGACCGAGCCCCAGTGGGTGGCTTCAGCCCTGAGCTTTGCTGCGGCTAACCCTGACTTGGGGGCATTTGGCAGTCGGATTAAAGCGGTCTATGAGGTAGAGCCGCCAGATGACTTTGAGGAAATTGAAGGTTTCTTGGCTATCCGTGACCATGGGGATAACGAGCATCCCTTTGATCCTGAGCATCTCCAGCTTCCTCCCGGTGCGGGAATGGTGGTTAACCGTCAGCGTTGGCTAGATTCGGTGCCGGAGTCTATGTCCGTTGTGGGTCGCACGGCCGATATCTTGATTAGCGGTTCTGATTACGCTGCGTTGCTCTACCTGCATCGGGCGGGTCATGGCATCGCCTATAACCCCGGTATGGTTCTCTACCATGCCATTCCAGCAGGTCGTCTTGAGCGATCCTATTTGTTGCCCCTGGCCTACGGCATTGGCATGGCCATTTGCCAGCTGCGTTTCATTAATGCCCGTGGCCTGCGTCGTTGGGAGATTGCTCTCCGCACCTTTGTGGGGGGAATGCGCCGCATGATTATGCGGCTCTGGCAGTATGGTCCCGGTTTGCGGGCTGATCTCAACCTGACTTTCCTGTTTTGTTTCTACCTGGGAGGAATGTTGAGTCCCCTCCTAGCTGTGGCTCCCCGAGTCGGAACCTGGCTTAACTATGCGCGTGCTCGTTCCTTCACCCATGTTCTCCTGAAGCTATGGCCACTGTCTCCATCATCATCCCGGCCTACAACGCCGCAGATACCCTCCTCGGTACCCTTGAATCCGTCCTAGCCCAGACCTACAGAGACTTTGATGTTTGGGTCGTAGATGATGGCTCTAGGGATGGCACCGCTGCGCTAGTCCAGTCCCAGTCCGATCCGCGAATCCATTTGCTGACCCAGGTGAATCGTGGGGCAGCGGCGGCCCGTAACTATGGGATTGAGGCTTCCCAGGGAGAGCTGATTACATTTTTGGATGCGGATGACCTCTGGACCCCTGAGAAATTAGTCGATCAGGTCGCCGTCCTGGAGGCGAATGCCCAGGCCATCGTGGCTTACAGCTGGACAGACTACATTGACGTTGAAGGTCAGCCTCTCTATCCCGGTGGTCGAGTCAGGCATCAGGGCGATGTCTATGCCGCGCTATTCCAGCAGAATTTCATTGAGAACGGCTCTAACTTGATGGTGCGTCGCTCTGCCATTGAACAGGTTGGTCCGTTTGACCCGGACTTGGCATCGGTGCATGACTGGGAGCTCTGGCTGCGGTTGGCGGAGGCCGGAGAATTTGCCCTCGTCTCTGAGGCTCAGATCCTCTATCGGGTGATGCCAGGTTCGATCTCTAGTAACCTTTCTCGGCAAGAGCACAATTTGAAGCGAGTGGTGGCAGGGGCAATGGCGCGATCGCCCCAACGCCTTGCCCCCCATCGCCGTGCCAGTTTGACCAATCTCTACCAGTACCTCACTTTTCGCTCTCTGAGCCTGGGTCAAACGCGACGGCAGTATTTGCAGAGTCTGCGCTATTTGTTGTTGGCTTGGTTCCATGGGCCGCAATTGTTGTGGCAACGATCGCGGCTTATGGCGATTACCGTAGCCAAGATTGTTCTAGGACTGGTGCTGTCACCGGTGGTGTTACGCGATCGCTTATCTCTCCATTAAGCTCAGCGACGTCACGCTAGGCATTAACCTGCTATTACGTTCTAGCCCTTGCCCTGCTGTCAACTGTTACTGTTTGCTCAGTGAAAAATGATGCCTGGTGGAATAATTGCATCTCCCAGGCTTTTCCATCGTATAGAGGCTGTAACGAGCCATTGGGTTGAGTTTCTGGATCGCTGCTTGCTTAATTGAGTACTCAGTGGGTTTAAAGCCACCTATATCTCGATTATTCTCTTCTGGTTGGGCACTCTAAAGGCGAGTTAAAGGATATAAATCGGCAAAGTTCGTCGCTTGTATATCGTCTGAGTGGTTCTCTGAAGCTGAATTTTGGGTTTCCCCATTCCTCGGCTTGTTGGGCCTCTAGCATCTCCCCCGTTGCTGTTCGGTCTCGGATAATTCCGGCTGGGACCCCTGTTTTAGGACAAACCATGCGCTACTCTTCCCTTTCTGGCGACGCCCTCCTCACCTTCATGACTGGCCTGTTGCTGGCCAGCAGCCCAAGCTTGGTGCAAGCCATGGAATTCCCCCAAGCAGGGAATGAGATAGATGCTGCCACTCCAGCTAAGGCTGAGGATTTGGGTCTCCAGACTTCTGACTGGTCGCCTTCGAATCGCTTGGTTTCTGAGATGCCAAGTCCCGATTTGATTGCACCTGAGCTATCTGAGCCGATGGCTTTGGCTTCCATCGATTCTCTCCTTGGGCTAGCTGAGGCGACAGAAGCACAGAACATTGATGGGCAGTTTGTCGAAGCGCTTGCAGCTCCTGAGAAAGTTGACTTAGCTTCGATTGTGACTCCAGTCTATGAAGCGACTCCAATCGTAGATAATCGCATCGCTCAGTCCATTCCTTTACCCCCTGGTACGCCTCCTCTGCCGGTGCCCCTCCCTACGGTAGAGGAGCAGGAACGACCGTTTTCTACGGATGAGAGTATCAATAATTCTCAAACACCTGAGACGTTGCCCGACCTACCGCCTGCCAGTGAAATTCTTCCCACACCGTCTCCCGCCCAGTCGGATGATGATAACGTGGACGGCCCAGCCACGATTAATGTCACGGGTTATACCGTGGAAGGCAGTACTGTTTTTGACGCGGAGCAGTTGGCTGAGGTCACTGACGATTTTACAGGGGATGTTTCCTTTAGCCAGTTGCTCCAAGCTCGCTCTGCGGTGACTCAGCTTTATCTTGATAACGGCTATGTCACTTCCGGAGCTTTCATCCCGCCCCAAACCCTGGAGGGTGGACAAGTGATGATTCAGGTGTTGGAAGGAAAGCTGGAGGATGTGCGCATCACCGGCAACCAGCGGTTGAAGCCAAGCTATGTCCGCAGCCGCTTGGAGCGAGCTGGAGCTGAGCCGCTGAATGTGCAGAACTTGCTAGAAGGCTTGAAGATCTTGCAGCTCGATCCCCTTCTGGGCAGTATTTCTGCAGATTTGCAGGCGGGAGTTCAGCCTGGTACGAGCCTGCTGGATGTGAAGGTGACTGAAACGGACCCCTTTACAGCAACGGTTTCGCTAGATAATGCGCGATCGCCCAGTGTTGGCAGCTTCCGCCGCAAAATCTCCCTCAACCATGCCAACCTATTGGGCTATGGTGACGCCCTCAACCTGGCTTACAGCAACACCGACGGTAGCAATGCCCTGGACCTGGGCTACACCGTACCCCTCAATGCCAGCAATGGTACTCTGCGTTTTGCCTATGGCCGAACACGCAGTGAAGTCATCGAGGAGCCCTTCAGTCCGTTGGAAATTTCGGCGAAGTCGATTTACTACGAAGGCACTTATCGTCAGCCCGTCTACCAAACGGCCAGTGAAGAGCTTGCTTTAGGCTTGACCTTCTCCCGCCAGGAAAGCAGCACGAAGCTTGGCTTTGCTGACATCGGTGGTTTTCCGCTTTCTCCTGGTGCCAATGATGATGGCGAGACTAAAATTTCTGCGCTGCGATTCTTCCAAGAGTGGAATAAGCGCAGTAGCAATCAGGTATTAGCTGCCCGGTCCCAGGTGAGCCTTGGTACGAATTGGTTCGATTCGAACCAAAGCTCCAATGGTGGACCTGATAGCAATTTCTTGTCTTGGCGGGGGCAGGGTCAGTGGGTTCGTTTGCTGGCACCCGATACGCTTGCTTTGGTGCGGGGCGACTTGCAGTTTGCCGATCGCGATTTAGTTCCTCTAGAGCAGTTCGGCATTGGGGGACAAAGCAGTGTGCGCGGCTACCGCCAGGATGCCTTGTTGACGGATAACGGCTTGCTCGTATCGGCTGAAGTTCGCCTGCCCGTGGCCCGGATTCCCAATTGGGATGCGACATTGCAGGTGGCTCCGTTCCTGGATCTTGGCCATGGCTGGAATAAGGATAGCGATGTTCAGCCTGAGGAGAAGACCCTTGTGGGCACGGGCCTCGGATTCATTTGGCGCCAGGGCAATAACTTCTCGGCCCGCGTTGATTGGGGCTTCCCCCTAGTGGATGTGGAGAATGAGGATGATACCTGGCAGGAGAATGGAATTTATTTCTCGGTGAATTACAACCCGTTCTAAATTGCGATAGGTCGCGGCCTTCAAAACACCCGGTGTCTTTAAGACACCGGGTGTTTTTGCTTTAGCTCATCAGCTAGCTGGAGGCGCTGGTGTAGAAGCGCAGAGCAAAGCGCCAAAACTGGTTTGCGGCTACGAGTAAGACCGCTGCTAGTAGACCTGCCGCTATGAGCCATTCACCGCTGACCTCACCTCGCAGGGTTTCGGCTGGCACGGTGGTAAGGAACGCAACTGGCACTATAAAGGTGAAGAAAAATCGGTAAGCTGTGGGGTAGGCAACCATGGGAAAGCGGCCCGCAGAAACCAGACCCCGTAGGACTTCTGTGACGTTGTAGACCTTGACGAACCAAATACTGGTGGCGCCTAGAACAAACCAAAGGCTGTAGAGAATCAAGAAGCTAAAAGCGATCGCAGGTAACGCTAGCAAATATCCCGTCCAAGGCAAGCTCAGCTGATTACCCGCATAGACAATCAGCAGGCCACCCAGTAGAAAGTCCGGCAGACCCCAGAGGGAAAAGCTGCGGGTGGAGAGCCAAAACTGGGAGCTGATGGGCTTGAGCAGGACAAAATCCAGGGTGCCTTCCTGAACATGGGTGACGATGCGGTTGAGGTTCGGAGACAGAATCGTGGCTGAAAAGCCTTCCAGCAGGGTGAAGATGCCGACCACCAGCAGGGCCGCTTCCCAGGGCCAACCGTCGAAGCTGTAGCCCGTGCGATAGAAAAGGAACAGACTGAAGAGGCTGCCGCCGAAGTTGCCTAGGCTGCCCAGGGCAGCTAGCAGGAAGTTGAGACGATATTCCATCTCAGCGGCGATCGCTGCTCCCCAAAATCGTCCCAGCACCCTGAGATATCTCATCTTGTTCGTGGCCTAGTGAAAGTCAATTATCTAGAGCCTGCTGACTTGTCAACCATTCGCCTTGAACAACGGCAATAGCGCAAAATCATAGCAGTCTCTATTTGCGCTGGTCCCAGACCCTCGCCTCTTCCCAAATGGTATCAACAGTTCCTGCCCCTGTTTCATCCCGCACCACTCCAGCACTTCCCCATCTTGCTATTTCCATGGGAGACCCAGCGGGAATTGGTCCAGAAGTGATTCTCAAGGCTCTGGCGAACAAGGAGTTGACCCAGACCTGCGATATCACCCTGGTGGGCTGTGGACGCTGGTTGCAATCGACCTATGACCGTCTGCTTGGGCAGGGGCAGGAGGTCGCAGATCCCAGCCAATTCAAGCAGGTGGACATTCCCATTCAGGAAGCAATTACCCTGGGCCAGCCCAGCCTTGCCACAGGAGCTGCTAGTTTCGAAGCTTTAAACGGTGCGATCGATTTAGCCCTGGCAGGCAAAGCGGAAGCGGTGGTGACCGGCCCGATCGCCAAATCGGCCTGGAAGTCTGCGGGGCATCATTACCCCGGCCAAACGGAGTTATTAGCTAGTCGAGCCGACTGTGATGATTTTGCCATGGCGTTTCTGGGAGAATCTCCCCATTCCGGCTGGGAGCTGCGATCGCTCCTCGCCACCACCCACATTCCTCTTCACCAAGTCCCCACCGCTTTAACCCCTCAGCTCATGACTCGCAAGCTAGAGCTACTCTTGCGTTTTCTTCAAGAACGCTGCGGTTTGGACCAACCCCGCATTGGCATTGCGGGACTCAATCCCCACAGTGGTGAACTGGGGCAGTTGGGTACTGAGGAGCAAGATTGGTTGATTCCCTGGTTAGAGGAGATGCGCCAACGCCATCCCCAGGCTGCGCTCGTGGGACCCGTTCCCCCCGATACATTGTGGGTGACTTCCGGCCAGGCTTGGTATGGCTTAAATGAGCAAGGCAAGCTTGCGACCCCAGGTACGAAAGCCCCCCTAGCTCGAACCTACGATGCTTATCTGGCGCTTTATCACGATCAAGGACTAATCCCAGTGAAACTACTGGCATTTGATCGAGCCGTTAATACAACAATCGGCCTACCTTTTGTTCGCACCTCGCCCGATCACGGTACTGCTTTTGACATTGCCGATCAGGGTATTGCTCGGTCCGAAAGTATGGAAGAAGCGATCGCTTGGGCTATTCGGCTTATTCGTTCAACAGCTTATATTCATTGAATCCTTGCGTTTTACGAAGACAAGCCGTCTCTATTTAAAGGAAACAAAAAACTTCAGCCAAATCAACGGTTTTGCAATGACCGAGACGGGAGTCCGTTCCTATAATCGCAGTAGACGTTGAGGGCGCATCGTCGCAAAATCATCCGTGCAATTTCGGACATCCTTCGGCACTGTAGAAACAGAGGCTAATACTGAAAGTATTGGTTTCTCAGAAACATTCCATCGCCAGGGCAAAGCCCTGAGTGGTCTAGGTCTCTATGAGAGAGCTTTGACTCGCTATGACAAGGTTTTGGAGCAGGATCGCCATAGCCCTGTGGTTTGGTGCGATCGTGGTTACACCTTGGAAAAGCTTGGCCGCTATGAAGAAGCGGCAGAAAGCTTTGGTGAAGCCATTACCCGGCGTCCCAAGTATGCCAATGCCTGGCTGGGACGGGGCATTATCCATGCCCTGTTAAATGAGACTGCTCAGGCTTTGGACTGCTTCGACCGTGCCCTGCGTTTTTCTCCCGACGATTACCGGGCTTGGTACAACCGGGGTCGGGTCTTGGTGACCATGCGTCGCCATCGTGAAGCGGTGGAGAGTTTTGACCGGGCTTTGGAGAATAAGCCCCAAAAGCATCAAGCCTGGTATCACCGTGCAGTGTGTCTGGTGGCTCAAAATCAATGGGCTGAGGCGCTGTCCAGTATCGACATTGCCCTCACCGTGAAGCCTGACTGCTACTACGCTTGGAACTATCGAGGTATGTTGCTTCAGCGCATGGAGCGATTGCCTGAGGCGATTGAGAGCTTCCATCGCTCCTTGAGCTATCGCGAAGCCAATCTGGATGCCCATTGGGGATTAGCACGCTGCCATTACCGACAGGGGGAAGTAGAGCAGAGCTTGGATTCCTTAGAAGCGGCATTTGCGGTGAATCGTGAGCGTTGCCTGGACCGTTGGCAATCCGATTTGAACTTGAAAGCGCTAGCACAGCAGCCTCGCTTGAAGGCGCTTTTGCAGGCCTCAGTGGTTCGCGAAGAAGTCACCCTGGGGAGTAGCCGCGCCTAGGGATGGATGATATGGGCTATCCAGTGAGATTGTCTCTGTCTATAGGGTCACCGATCGCTCACAAAGGGGGGTGCTAATCCGGATGACGAATAGGTCTGAGTGCAAAATAATACGGTTGAGTTGAGTCTGCTCTGTATGGCTAGGAGGGAGTTTCTCCGCTCTAAACCTTATGGTCGCCTGCCTTTCCCCAAATCGTTTGTTTTGCCATGGGCATAACATCGCATCGGTGCCAGGTTGTGATAGATTCAATCGCTTGGATAAATTCCTCGACAGTTGAGGTGCTTTTGGTTTATAAGCGAGCCAACTGCACTTCGGGCGAGATTCCCAGTCCATGCCTCCTGATGATCCCTTTGAGCGGGCCGACCAAAAGCGCTTGCGTTTGTTCTTGTATTTAATGCCATTGGTCGGAGCTGTACCGGCGGGGGTAAATCTATACCTTCAGCGTCAGCAGCCCCAGCCCAGTCCAGAACAACGCAGTCAGCGTCAAGACTTGCAGGTGAGCCGTCAGGCTGTCAGCCTGGCAACAGTTTGGCTATTGGCCCTGGCCTTGGTGAATCTGGGGGGACAGCTAGGTGAGACCCCTCAGCTTGGCGTCATGCTGTTCAACAGTGTGCTAACCTCGGGCTATTTCGTGGCCAACTGTTGGTTAATGATCCAGCTTGGACGAGGCAAACGCCCGGAATTGCCAGGATTAGATGCCCTAGGGAATCGACTGCCCTAACCCTTACGAGATAAAAGGTGTGAGACAATCTGTGCCCGTAACTCATAACGCTCGAAATCGGGTGACAGGTTCCCCTCGCCGGAAGAACCCAAATGCTGCTGTGCAGAAGGCTGTGCCGTCTCGGAAGCCTTTAGGCAAAGGGGCTTCGAAGCGTGCACGCCGCATTCCTTGGGTGGGCATCACTTTGGCGCTGACGGCTGCTTCTATGGTATCCGCTACGGCAGGTGCTTTATTGGCGGTCTCTCTTTCCAGTACGCCACTGCTCCAAAGCCAACTCAGCCCAGAGGATGCTGCGTTCTTTGAGAAAAATGGTGGTTCCATTGCCTCGGGCAATCTCAATCTTCCGGCGCTCAATCGCCCCGTTAATATTTTGTTGCTGGGGACGAAGGTTCTGACCTCCGATATCCCTGAGCTAGAGGGGAAGTCTGAGGAGCTGGGCTACCACGCCCTCGTCAATACCTTTGAAGGCCTCAGCGACACGATGCTGCTGCTGCGCTTTGACCCAGCCAAGGATAAGCTCACCTTGCTTTCCATTCCTCGAGATACTCGGGCCAATGTGCCGGGGATTGGCATGGTCAAGATGAATGAGGCCAACCTGGAGGGGGGACCTGCATTGGCTGCTCAGGCCACCAGTGATTTGCTCAATGGGGTTGGGATTGATCGCTATGTGCGGGTGAATGTCCAGGCGATTGAGAAGCTAATCGATGCCATGGGTGGGGTTGAGGTCTATGTCCCCCAGGACATGAAGTATCAGGACGATAGCCAGCACCTCTATATCAATTTGAAGGAAGGCAAGCAGGTCTTGGATGGCGACAAGGCCATGCAGTTCCTCCGGTTCCGCTATGACAATAAGGGCGATATTGGTCGGGTGCAGCGTCAGCAGGTGTTAATGCGGGCTTTCATCGAGCAAGCTTTGACGCCCAAGACGTTGGGCAAGCTGCCGAAGGTGCTCTCCATCGTTCGCTCCCATTTAGATACGAACCTCTCCGTTGAGGAGCTGTTTGCGCTGGTGAATTTTGCCAGCAAGAAGCAGCGTAGCGATGTGCAAATGGTGATGCTGCCAGGCTCTTTCAGTAGCCCTGATGACTATGAAGCTAGCTACTGGTTGCCCAATTACGATGAAATTGACACCATCGCCGAGGGCTATTTCGGTGTGAGTCCTGCCCGCAATGAAGATTTGTGGGATGACTACTATGGCGATCGCGGTGGTTATATCAACAGTCGCAGTAATGGTTACGGTAGCGATGGCCAGTTCCGTAATGCTGATGCAGAGCCCGGCGATGAGCTCAGTAACGAACTGGGTGGTTGGGACTTAGCGGAATATAGCGAAGGCCTCCCCACGAACCTGCGTATTTCTATTCAGGACAGCACAGGCAGGGATTCTGCCATTGATACGGTCATGGATCAGCTCTATGACGAGGGTTATAACAATCTGTTTGTACAGTCCGATTGGTCCGAGCCGTTGCAGGAGACCCGCATTATTGCCCAGAAGGGTGACCTGGCTGGAGCTGAGGCGGTTAAGCAGGCCTTGGGCCTTGGCAATGTGCGGGTGGATAGCATCGGCGATATTGATTCAGATATCACCATTCAGTTGGGCAGAGACTGGTTGACGAAGGTTAACCGCCGCTCAGCTTGGCGCGATATCCCAACTGAATAAGTTTGGTCAATAGTTTTTCGCGATGATCGCCTTGGATTTCAAGGCGGTCTTCTTTTGCTGCACCACCGGTGCCACAGAGGTTCTTTAGGGTTTTGAGGAGCTTTTTGAGGTTCTCATCGCTGAGTTCGAAGGGACCAATGAGGGTTACGGTTTTGCCGCCTCGGCCTTTGCGGGAGGTTTGGATGCGGAGGTCATGGTCTTCGGGGGCGAGTTCTTTGACAGGCCGCTCTAGGGCTTCTTCGCTGCCGAATTCGCGGTAGACCGTTTTATCACCTGCTTTGGCTTTTTTCTTTTTGGCCATGGTTGTGATTGTGGGCTGGGACTGTACTGTTTATCGTACTAGCGATTGTTTGGTTCGCTTGTTTCGAGCTACAAGCAGGCAAGTATTCAAGAGGCAAGTAGGCAAAGTCCTTGGAGATTAGTCCCCAAACCCCAGCCGTAGGGACGGAAGTCGTCCCGGTTGGGTCACCCTCCCAAAAAAGTTGGATTGCGACCGCGTTATCCATTTTGCTTTAGACCAGCTGTTTGCATTGTGAGGCGGATGGGGGCTGATTGGTAGAGGTGAAAATAAAAAAAGAGCAACCGCCCCAGGGCGATCGCTCTTCAAAAAACGTATTCTAAATCGATCTGTTAAACAGCGAAGAAACGCGTTTCAACGGATCGAGTAAATCGCCTAGGCGTCGACTTCCACATAAAGGAAGAACAAGCCCATAGAAGCGAAGGCTGCGATGGCGCAAAGAGGAACAAAAATGCTAGGCATCATTGACGACATAATTTTCTTAAACCTTAAGTACGGCAAGAGGGCGGTCATTAATTAGGAGTTTACTTCGAGGATTTCTGCACTAGGGTCAGGATAAAGATTCTTAACAAAAGAAAACTTAATAATTAAACCATTGAGGAATCTGAATAAACTAGGCTGATGCTTAGGATTTCTTCACTTCAAGAGAGGTCGTATTCGCATGACTCAAGACATGGTGACCCACCCCGGTGATCCCTTTGTGGGCAACCTGGCCACCCCCCTTAATTCCTCTGGTTTTACCAAGGCATTTATCCGCAATTTGCCCGCTTATCGTCAGGGACTTTCCCCCAGCCGTCGTGGCTTGGAAATTGGTATGGCCCATGGCTATTTCCTCTATGGTCCCCTCGCGCTGCTAGGCCCCATGCGTCACGCTGACGTTGCGGCCACTGTAGGCATTATTGGCACCGTCAGCTTCATCATGCTGATGACCATTGCAATGTCTCTCTATGGCTCTGTCGCGACTGCGCTTCCTCAAGCGACGGTTACCACTCCTGAGCCTCCTGCGCTTGATCGCGATGCTTGGAGTGAGTTGGCTGGTGGCTTCTTCATTGGCGGCTGCGGCGGTGCTGCTTTCGCTTACTTCCTCTGCCAGACTCCTCACCTCGACTTGCTGCAAAGCTTGGCCAGTGGTGTGTGGTCTTCGTAAGCGTGCCTGAATCGCGAGCTCGCATTGTCAGTGCTTGAAGATAATTGAGAACAGTTCAGTAGAGACGCATTTTTGATGCTGGTTTATTGAATGACCTTGGTTTGTGGCCCTTCAATTTCTGAGCTGCGATCTCGTTGTTCCAATCCCAGGAGAGGGTATTCCCTCTCCTGGGATTTTGCTTAATTGGGCCAGGGAAATGGCAGCCTAGTTTGTCCCGTTTTGGTTCTTGAAGTGATCGTTGGCAGCCTGATTGCGTCCGTTTAGCCTGCAATGCTCTGGGGATTGGCTTGGGGGCATTTGCGTTTTGGATTTTTTGTGTTTACATATAGCCCTGCCGACGATTTTGGAGTTGGGTGAGCATATGGTGATTTTGTGCAGTTTGTTGCTGGGTGCTGGCTTAGGGGCTAGTGCAGTTTATTGCTTGCTGGATAGCCGCATTGATTCTTATCGCACTCGCAATCAGGATTTGCGTCACCAGCTCAATGACATGCAGCGGAACTTTGGCGATCGCCTCCATGACAATCTGAGTCAGCAGCGCTTTGACTACGAATCAGAGATCAAACTGCTCAAGAGCCAGCTATTCCGCGCGAAATTCCGTGCGAATAAAGGTCAGACTGTGGATACGGGGGCCAAGGTTAGCTAAGTCATGCTGATTGCCCCGCCCAGACTCCCAAGAATTTAGGGGCGCGGGCCTACCCACCCTTGCTGTGGGTCAATGTCTTGGCCGGGCGACAAGACCTCGTTCCTATTCCTAATGAAAAGCCCCGGTTCGCAGCATGATAGCTCTGCTGGACCGGGGCTTTGGTTTGAAGGCTAATGCTTGCCTGTAGTGGGAGTGGCAGCGCTCTATTGGGCATTCCCCTTGAGGAAGTCCACGAGGCTCTCTAGGAAGCTCTCGCTGAGGTCGTCGGCTTCATTCTCGGCTGGGGCCTCACCCATGAGGCTGCGGCTCGCAGCGGCTACCATGGGCACTTCTTCGGCGATGCCTACCAGAATGAGGCGGAAGGCGACACGGCGAATATCGTCAATGTCCATTCGCAATTGCTTGGCAATGCTGGAGAGAGAGACCGTACCGTTGGTAAATTCCCACAGCTGCCATTCCAGCTTGTTGAGCTTGAGGTGGGGCTTACCTTCAATGGCGCTCTCTAGGGTCGAGTTGCTTTCGGGGAGTTTCTCCTCCAGTGCTTCCCAGTTCTTCAGGACTCTAAGGGCTCCCAGAGTGACTTCTGTGGGCAACATCATGTGCCCAGTCATTTCCTGCATGGGCATTTTCACGCCGCTTTCAAATTCAAACTGGCCCTCGCTGTATTCGAATAGGGCGCAGACCTGGCGCATTACCTGGGTGTAGAAGGTCAGCTTGAGCTGTTCTGGGGTGACTTGCTCACGGATCTTGAGGTAGACGCCGAGGGGGACGACGAGGGAGCTGAATTGCTGGATCTGCTCTTTCGTTATGTTCTGGAGAAGGCCCTTGCGGTAAAGCAGGCGGAGGAGACCATTGCCGTCGCTGTAGTGGGAGGCGGAGACTATGCGACCTTTGCGAAGCCAAATATAGAAGGTGCGAGCAGGCTTGCTGTCACCCTGGGCAGCTGTCTGTAGGGTTAGCTGTCCGGTTTTGTTGCCTTGCTCTAGGAACTGGAACAGTTCTGGCAAGGAAAATTCTGCAAGTTGCCCGGTAATGGCCATGGCGATGACTTAACTCCGACTGCGTTCCGATACTGAATTTTCGCGGGGCGATTGCCAGGGAAGCTAAAACATAGGTCCGATAGGCAATCGGGCTGGCAATGTAAGTGACTCTATTGTCGGGGCTGGGTTTAGGCCTGACAAGAGGACTGGCAAAAAACGGGGTCAGTTTTACGGACTCTTTGGACCTGAGGCCGGTTCCTGTGGAGATTAATGGAATCTCCCGATTTTGCCGAAGGCCTAGCTCAATTCGCTAAGGCTAGGGAATTGACTAGAAGACACTTACGTTGAGGTCACGATAGCAAACCCATTCTAAAAATTGGTAGATCTGGGAGCGAAAATTTCTGAGGGGGGAGGATCTAGCAAAGATATGGGGTTGCGGCCCCTGGCGATCGCTAGATAGCACCGTGACAGACCTGCAGGGGCGGGTTTTGACGAAGGTTCCCTGTGAAGCAACATGAATCATCTGCTAAACCCGCCCTTACACAATCCCCGTCACGCATCCCCTTCATCACTACGGGGTCAGCAGGCATGTCCGTCAGGCCAAGCCTATACAGCAACGCCCTGCATGAGGTGTTGGACTAGGGCAATGATGGCCTGGGCGACAGAGCCTTTCTCGTTGGCGTTGACGATGACGATGGGGGGCTGATGCTGGGAGTCCAGATAGCCCAGGGCCAATGCCACGTTCTCCGGCGCCCAGGCCCCTTCGCAGTCCGTGTGGGTCATGCCGATGATCATGGGAATATGGGCCCGCTGGCGCATGAAGCTGAGGATACGCCGGGCGTAGCGGAAGTCTTGGGGCCGGTGCGCTGCGACGAGGAGGATGTAGGCATGGGCCTTGCGAATGAGAATGTCCCACATGAAATCAAAGCGGGACTGGCCCGGGGTGCCGTAGAGGTGCAGGGCCATATCCGGAGCAAATTGCAGGCGGCCAAAGTCGAAGGCAACGGTGGTGGTGCGCTTCATCAGGGCGGTGTCGTCGGTGGCGGTGCGATCCGTATCGACGACCTCGATTTCACTGATGGTGCGGATGAAGGTGGTTTTTCCGGCCCCGACGGTGCCGGTGACCACAAGACGCATGATTTCCATGGCAGGCCCCTTGGAGATGGAGAAGTGGGTGGATGAGGGGTGTCTAGTTAAGGAGACTAGATGCACCAGGGGCGGCCCGAGATTCGTCTTGAAGTCAGAATCTAGCTGGGACCGAGATGCGCTGAGGAGGGCCGAGCAGCAGAGGTTACATCAAGGCTAGCTTGAGTTCCGCAAGGGCACGTTTGATTTCTAACATCAGTAGACCCTGTTTGGCAGCTTGACTGGCCAGGACGAGAAAGACCGCATCTTCGCCGCAGCTGGTTAGGACGCCGTAGCCCTGGTCGCCTTCAACATAAATCCGATCAATTTGGCCACGGGCGAGTTCCATGCCGATGCGTTCAGCGAGGGAGAGCATGGCAGCAGACATGGCGGCGACCCGCTCCTCATCCATTCCTCCAGGCAGGGTGGAGGCCAGGGGTAAGCCGTCGGGAGTGACGAGGGCTGCGCCCTGGATATCGCTGGTGGAGGTAACGAAGTCTTGGAGAACGCTGCTCAGCTTTTGGGTGTTGATGGCCATGGTGGGTCGGAGTCAAAAGATAGGGCCGTCTGGAGATAGATGCGTCGCAGACGTGACGATGGACCGTGACTGACTGACGGTAACAATTGGGCTTTGTTTGACCCGATAGGTCAGGCAGTGCGGGCTGACTCTAAAAGTCGCACTTACAACTAGATAGGCTAGAGTCGCCTATAGGATGCCTTTAAATGCTCTGAAAGTATATAGGCGAAGAGAAGAAGCGGTGATGCCTCGGTTTGCTAGGGAAGCGATCGCAGTAAGCGGACAGTTCAACTGATCATGCCCAGGCTGGGATGTCGATGCGACGCAAGCCGAGATAGAGATGGCTAGCGTTCGTAACAAAGTCTGGCTTTTGGAGGGAACTGTGAGCTTGAATTGCACCATTCGCTGAGGTTGCGAGGTGACCGATGGCGACATGACCCATAATGTTGGAAATAGTCTTTGGACGCTTTCCCATGACCCTTTCTGTTAGCACGCCAGCCCCCAACTTCAGCTCTACCGATGAATCAGGCAAGGCCATTTCCCTCGCGGACTTCAAAGGCAAGACCGTCGTGATGTACTTCTATCCCAAGGACGACACACCGGGCTGCACCAAGCAGGCTTGCAGCTTTCGCGATGCCGAAGCGGATTACTCCAGCAAGGACATTAAGGTTCTGGGCGTGAGTATGGATGATGCGACTTCCCACCAGGCTTTCAAGGAGAAGTACAACTTGCCTTTCACTTTGGTGGTGGATAAAGATGGCACCATCACGAAGGCCTATGACGTTGAAGGCGGCGGCTATGCCAAGCGGGTTACCTACATCATTGATGGTGAGGGCAACATTACCCATGTGATGGATTCGGTTCAGACTGCTACCCATGCAGCGGATGTGTTGGCGGCGTTGGGTTAGAGGCAAAGCCTCCTCATCCCCCGGCCCCTTCTCCTGAAGAGAGAAGGGGAGCTAGAGGCAAAGCGAGCCGACTTAAAGAACGTTTTAAGTCGGCAGTGTGCCGAAGAGCCACAGGGATAGGACAAAATCTGCCATAAAGACTCCGATCCAAATCATCACTACTGCTGAGGTGGCTGATTCGCCCACGCCTTTCGCGCCACCCCAAGTGGTGAGCCCCCAGCTACAGCCCACCACTGAGACGATTAGGCCAAAGACCAGTGCTTTAAGCAGGACTGCAAAGAGATCGTCCAGGGTCAAGAATGAGTTGGCGGCTCCGAGGAAGGTGCCGGGGAGTTGCCCGTAGGCTTGGTAGGCGATCGCCGTTCCCCCCAACATGCCTGCCGCGATCGCAAACAGGGTCAAAATCGGCAGCATCACACAGGTGGCTACCACCCTGGGCACCACCAAATAATCCACCGGATCTGTGCGCATCATCAGCAGGGCATCGATTTGCTCAGTGACTCGCATGGCCCCCAGCTCAGCTGCGAAGGCTGCGCCGACTTGTCCAGCAACAACCCCCGCCGTCAGCACCGGAGCCAGCTCCCGGCAAAAGGCCATGGCAAAGGCTCCCCCTACGGCATCCAATGCCCCTAGCCGCGACATTTCCCGCGCCGTCTGCACGGTGAAAATCATTCCAGCGAAGCCATTAATCAACAGCACTGCCCCGATGGCATTGGGCCCCACTTTGATCAAATGCTCCATGAGATTGCGCCGTTGTAGCTTGCCCTTGAGCAGCCGCAGCAGAACCTGGCCGCCTAGTAAACCTGCAATACCCAGTCTGCGTAAGCCTTTGGGTGCAGATTGCTTGAAAGGATATTGTCCAGATCGATGGGGGGATTGGGGGGAGATATTGGGCTTTGGGGAGAGAGGGGCCATCTGATTAGACCTAATACCCTGGTCTCAAAGGGCTTGATGACTGACTGTTGCCAGTTTCGGTCTGGGCCTCTTATGCCGTTTCTGTGCTGCCTGCTGCTTCACTTGCATCAGCCGATGTTTCGCTGGTGCTATCTGTGGCAGTCGCTGAATTGTTCGCTACCGTTGCAGAGGCGGTTTCTGAAGCTTTTTGGTCTTTCCATTTCTTGAGATAGGTCGCACCTACCATTAAGCCAATGACCCCAAGACTGTAGAGACCCAGGGGACTGGGCATCCAGAAGTAACCTTCGATGTGGTTGAGCTGGCCGGGCAGCATATGCCACACCATGCCGTCGGGCAGGGCTTCACCGGCAACGGCATTGGGACCACGCAGCTTGTACTTGGCTCCCCAGGGGGCATCCACATGGAAGTCCAGATCGAGCAAGTTGCCGGGATTAACCAACATGCCTTCCTCATCTGAGTTGATGCCCAGGCTGGTCAGGTCCACATCTAGGGTGATGTGATTGCGCAGGATGAGGAGCCAATTGGCCTGTTGCAGTGCAACTTGGGCGCTGACGTTGGGCGTTTCAATCAGGTTTGAGGCGGCGGGCTGACCCTCAAAAAAACGATTGAATTTTTTGACGAAGTCCTTATCGGTGGTGAAGGGAATGCTCACCTGGAGTTCGCTATTGGAAATGCGCTGGGTTTCGCCCTGGAGTTTACGAGCCCGTTCGTCCAGACTGTCGAGCCATTGTTGGGCGCTGATGCCGTTGATGGCGGCAAGGCGATCGCCCAGTTTCACCGTTTGAGTGAATTTGCCGGAATGCTGATTGTCGAAATGGACCCCCACGTCGTAATTGACGCAGCCAGAGAGTAGCAGTGCTACCAGGCTAACTAAAACGAGATTTCGTAATTTTGCGAGTCGTTTTAGGGACAGTTTTATATTCGACAGCATGGGGATGGGCTCGGTGGTGGTTCGAGCGGATTTGGGGTTAGGTATGCTCGCTTTGTTGATTATTACCCATGGCGATGGCGACCTGGGGCTGGATTTGGCTTTCGTCACGTTTGGAGCCCGTCATAGTTGGGCTGGCCTGGGGCCTGTTTTCTGGGTGGGGCCTTCGTTACACTGCGAGCAGTTGTAATTTGACTTCACTGGCTATGGCCCACGGTAAGAACAAGAAAAAGAAGCCGACGAAGTCGAATTTGCCCAGTAAGGTTTGCCTGGTGTGCGATCGCCCCTTTGAGTGGCGTAAAAAATGGGCGGACTGTTGGGATGAAGTGAAATATTGCAGCGATCGCTGCCGCAGACGCCGCTCCCAGGTGGATACCGAAGCATAACAATCGATGTTTTTGGCTTCGTAACCTCTGCTCCGTGGTGTATGAGCTGATTTCTGTCGCAAAAAATACGACACCTCTCATTTCAAATCATTACAATCGCGGCGTACCAGTTTGAGATATGCGCTATGTCTTCTCACTCACAGTCTTCACCCGCAAACTGCCAAACTTGTCAGGTGTGCGGCGTTTCCATTGATGCCGAGGACAAGGTTTACTTCAACTATGGCCCCGCTGGGAGTCGTGAACGCCTCTATGCAAGAGTTTGCCGCTTTGCGGTGTCGGCTGGCTGTCTCAATCATGATGATTATCAAGTGACGAATGAAGATAACTATGGCAAGGCAGGCCTTGGGGTGTCTTTGCCGCCTTCGGAGCCGTTCGAGGTTGATCGGCGGGCGGCTTAGGGCAATGGCAAGATAGGTTGAGCCCAGTCCTATTTCTGTCTCATGCAGCCCAAGCTCATCATTCATGGCGGTGCGGGCAATGCGGTGAATGATGCCGCTGCTCTCGCTGCAATACGCCAAGCTCTCCACAGCATTGTGGGTGATGTTTATACTCGGCTCGTCGCGGGCGCTGATGCTCGGGCTGCGGTACTCCAGGGCTGCCGTTTGCTGGAGAACAATCCCCTGTTCAATAGCGGGACGGGGTCTGTACTTCAGTCCGATGGCCAGGTGCGCATGAGTGCGGGCTTGATGGATGGAACTGCCCAGCGCTTTAGCGGGGTGATTAATGTGGGCCAGGTGCAGCATCCGATTGACCTGGCGCAGCAGTTGCAGCAGCATCGAGACCATGTGCTGTCCGACTTTGGTGCGGCGCAGTTGGTGCGGGAGTTAGGCTTGCCGATGTATGACCCTGTGACGGAGCGGCGGTTGCGGGAGTGGATGGTGGCGCGATCTCACAATTTTCAGGTGGTGTCCGGGTCGGTGGCTATCTTAGGAACGACTTCTGACTCTGCTGTAGATGACGAGCTGGCTCCAGACCCAGAGGATGGCCGAGGCACCATCGGCGTGGTGGCTTTAGACCAGGATGGCAACTTGGCTGTTGGTACATCGACTGGCGGGCGGGGCTTGGAGCGGGTGGGCAGGGTGAGTGATGCGGCGATGCCTGCGGGGACCTATGCCAGTGCAGCAGCAGCAGTAGGCTGTACTGGCATCGGTGAGGACATCATTGATGAATGCTTGGCGGCGCGGATTGTGGTGAGGGTGGAGGATGGGTTGTCTTTGCAACAGTCTTTTGAGAGGTCGTTAGCAGAGTGCGAAAAGCGGCAGCGGGATTTGGGCTGCATTGGCATTGCCGCGGATGGAGCGATTTGCTGGGGCAAGACCAGTGAGGTGTTGCTGGCGGCCTATCAAGCTGGTGAGGCTGTTGGGGATACGCTAGATTTGCTCGAGGCGTTTGCGGTAGGGATGGCTTGAGCTTGCCTAGGCTTTGGGGCTCAACTAAAGCTAAAGCTGTTCTAGGTAAGTCACGATTGAATCGTAGCCTTTGTCTTGGGCGATCGCTAATGGCGTCTTGTCGAATGAATTGGTTGTGTTAACATCTATCTTTGCTTCTACAAGCTTCTTGGCTAGCGCTAGGATTTCTGACTCGTCACTGTCCATCCGGTTTGCCCGAGAACTCAGTAAGGACTCATCCATAAATAAATCACCGTTTACAGGGCTGACGAATGTGGCCGAATCTCGTAGTTCCATTCCCCATGAAATGGGTTGCGCGTGAGACGGATGGTATTGATTTCTTCGTCGGTCACCTTGCGTCCAGTTTGATAGATTCCTTGATCAAGCGAGGAGTGAACTTCCAGGCCTTGCTCAGTGCGAGTTGCCCCAATTAAATTGACCACCACTTGGTGAGTCTCCAGTGGCACCCCTCGCCAGTTTCGGGTGATGTGACAGAACAGACGATGCTCAATCTTGTTCCATTTGCTGGTTCCGGGAGGATAGTGGCAGACCTCAATCGTTAATCCAGTTTCGTCGGCGAGCCGTTGCAGTTCAAGCTTCCATAATCGATTGCGGTTTCCGTTGCTGCCCCCGCTGTCAGCAGTGATGAATAAACGC
>CALECT010000060.1 GCA_937949725.1 uncultured Pseudanabaenaceae cyanobacterium | reverse complement strand
TGTCCAATCGAAATCCTTGATGCCGAAAGCCTGGCGAACCTGCTCCTTACGCTTCCAGGATGGCAGGCTCAGATGCTGACACAACTGATTTTGTAATCGCCCTAGCCCATGGCCCATTTGCAGCAAGGCTTGGCCTTGTACCAGAGGCACCCCTTTGAAGATGAAGAAACAAATCAAGGCTGCGAACCAGGCGCCCGTGACGACTTCGGAGGTGACAATCCAGCCCATGATGCCAGCGGCGATCGCGGCAAATCCCGCTGCCACCAAAATGCCATAGGGCCATGTGGTCTTGAAAACGTTATTGAGCTGGGGCTGGACAGTCGCCGGGGTCACTCCTCGGTTAAGCAATACCTCCTGGGGATAGCTGGGGGCGATCTCCGCGATGGGCAAAAAAGTCACCTCTCGGAACTGACGCACCACAAACTTAAACAGCAGCGCCAGGCCAATTATCACCAAAGCAATACCTCCCACAGTGAGCTGAGGGTATAGCGGAGCCCGCTGGGCAAAGCTAGATCGCCGCAGTGCCTGGGCTTGCCGCCGAAGCTCAGCTTTGTCACGGGCAATGCGATGGGCCTCCAGCGGGTCATCTTGCCCTTGCTCACGACTAGCTTCCTGCTCCCAGTTTTGCACCAGGGTTTCCGCTTGCTGGGTCAGTTCCACTGGCATAATTTCCGGCAGGCTCAGCCCCGGCTGAATGCTCACCGCCACCGCTAAAGTGCCATCGACGATCGCTTTCTCATAGTCATCCGCTTTAAACGAAGGAATCATCTGCTCGCGAATGATCTTGCCCACCCGCGCATCGGGTAAAGTCGCCTCCATGCCATAGCCTGTTTCAATCTCCACGCGGCGATCGCCCCGACTCACCATCACCAGCACGCCATTATCCTGGCCTTCCTTGCCAATGCCCCAGGTATTAAACAGTTCCGTCGTAAAGGCTTTAGGTGATGGTGAAGGAGCAACATCGGTCACCGTCACCACCGCCACCTCAGCACCGTCAACAGCAGCAAGTTGACTCAGCAACGCATTCAACTGCACCTCGGCATCATCGCTCAGTAAATCCGCCTGGTCGGTGACCCAACCGTTATTCGCCTGGCGAGGATTAGGCACATCGGCCACTGTGACAGCCAGGCCATAGGACGTTGACCAGCCCAACCAACCCAGGACTAAACTGAAGCTGAGACAGAAAGGCAACGTCGCTTTCCACAGTCTCGGCATGGCTAAAAAATTGCGATTTATAAAAAGTCGATTGCTCATTACCAACTCCCTCCAGCACCACCGCCACCGCTGCTACCGCCACCAAAGCTACCGCCACTAGAGGAGCTACTGCTGGAACTAGAGCTACTGGAACTGCTGGAACTGCTGGAAGAGGAGCTGCTAGAAGAACTGCTGGAGTAACTGGAGCTGGAATAGGAACTGCTGCTGGAATAGACTGGCTTGGGTTTCGGCTTTTTTTTCTTCCACTCCTTCACATCTTCATAGCCACAGTGGTGACAAGTCTCAGACCGGCAGAACTCGTAGTAATTCACTACCGTCGTCTTAGTGGTGCGGCTCTCCAGCGTGTCCTCATGGCAATTGGGACATTCAATTGGACCAGCACTACAAATTTTCCGCTCCAGGAAAGTCTTACCGGGAGGATAGCCAGGATTACAACGGCCACAGGCATGAGCTAAGTATTTGATATTGCCGATGTCGATGGCGATCGCTTCCACCTGACTCAGCGCGTCAGGATACAACATTGCAGCTCGCACAGCGTCCGAGGATTTCAGCCCCTTTTTGCCAATGCCACAGTTACAAGTTTGGCAAACCGCCTGCTCCGCAAGATGCTCCAAGCGAAAGCGCCGCTCCAGTCTATAAATTACCCAGGCAAAATGAGCAGAGACCGTTAGCGAAACCGGCACCAGCCACTTGGCAAAAAACACATCAGCCAGAGGCATGACAGAGATCATGATCCAAATCGGGATCGAGCTCAAAGCTACAATCAAACCGATCGCCTTAGCCCGCTGCATCGGAGTCCAAACCGCGACCTGCTTCACTTGCTCCTTCGCGACCCAAGAATTCAAACTCAGTTGGTGGCAAAACTGGGATTGGATGGCAGCCAGCCGTCGAGTCATCCCCCACAGCAGCGCCGTTTGCAGCGCCAGCAATACTCCCAATATGAGCGGCATCACCAGACCATTCACGGCAGTTTGCGATCGCAGATAGTAAGCCACCATCCAGCCCATTCCACCCGCCTGGAATGCAGCACAGCCCACCATCGCCAACAAGGCATAGGGCCAAATTGTCACCAAGGTATTACCCAGCCTCAGCTTTGCCACTGCGGTCTGCACACCTCGATTAAGCGCAACCTCCTGGGAATAAGACCCGGCTTCAAGCTGCTGCGCCATAAGCTCCAGACTGGGCTGCGCCATGGCACGCCCAAACATTTTGAAGAATAGCCCTCCGCCAATGGCAACAAAAGCGAGACCGACCGCCAAAAGTTGGGGATACACCGGCACTCGTTCTGCCAGGGCAGCTTGCTGCTCTGCCTCTCGCTTTTGCTTCGCTTGCAACCGTCGAAACTCAGCTTCCTCTCTGGCAATGCGGTTGGCCTCTCGCTGGGCTGCCTGCTCCCGCTCGCGAATTTCGTCCTGCTCCCAAGTTTGAACCAGCGCTTCGGCTTGCTGGGTTAGCGCCGCTGGCATAGTCTCCGGCAGGGTTAGGCTGGGCTGAATGCTCACTGCGACAGCTAGGGTGCCATCGACGATCGCCTGCTCATAGTCATCCTTTTTGAAAGACGGGATCATCTGCTCGCGAATGATCTTGCCCACCCTTGCATCGGGCAGAGTCGCTTCCATGCCATAGCCTGTTTCAATCTCCACGCGGCGATCGCCTTTGCTCACCATCACCAGCACGCCATTGTCCTGGCCTTCCTTGCCAATGCCCCAAGTATTGAACAGTTCCGTCGTGAATGCCTTGGGTGATGGCGAAGGGGCAACATCGGGGACCGTCACCACCGCCACCTCTGCACCATTCTGCGCTTCTAGTTGAGTCAGCAACGCATTTAACTGGGCTTCCGCATCATCGCCCAGCAAATTAGCCTGATCCGTCACCCAGCCATTATTCGCCTGGCGAGGATTAACAACACTCCCCACTTCCACAGCCTGACTCGGCAAAAAGCCTGAGGAAAACAACGGCAGCAGGCTGAGGATAAAACCTAACAACAGAGAAAAGCTAACGGCCCTAACGCTAGTCGGCCGCTGGGAGAGCCCTAACTGCTGAGAAACAAGCCTGGATAAAGAGTGAGACATGACGCGACTATGGAATCTCTGCACAGCGATCGCATCTCAATCTCAAAGTCATTGCGACACACAGACATAAGATTCCCCTCAAAACTAAGGCAAGCCCAGGTAATTTCCCCATTCCTTATACGTCCTTAGAGATTGATAACGAGACTCCCCCTTCAGCTAGTTCCGAGAGACCACTCCCCGTGAGTCTTCAGAAAGGTCAGTTTGGCCTAGCGCTACTTCTGGGTGCAGGTCTGCTCAGTGTTCTTCAGAAACGACATCAGCGCTACAAAGTCAAAGGCCCAGCGGCATAACTGCCGCTGGGCCTTTGAACAATTCAGGGGCTTTTGATCGAAGACTCAACCCAAATCCTGAAAACGATAGATATCAATCTAGAGCATACCCATGTTGGTCAGGCCCATGATTGCACCAAAGCCAAGCACATGGCCCAAGCTAGTTGCGCCGATGATGGTGCCCAAGCTGAAACCACCAAACATTTCAGGAGAAGGAGGCATAGCACCCACGGCAGGCTGCTGAACAGTGGCTTTGGCCACGGCAATCGCCATAACGTTGCAAAGGATCATGACAATCGCAGTCTTGGGGCTCCAAGTGACGGTATCAACTGCGGCGGCAAGCAAAGTAGGCATCATCAAAATTCGTGGCTCCTCTAAAGCTTAATAAAAAGAAGATCTATGTGAAATTGCTTTACCTCAGCCGAAACGGCTCGCAGGAAAGCACAAACCCAGACCCAATGTTGGTTCCAGTACTACTAATGACTACCAGAATCCACCTGAACTAGCCTAGTGGTCGCATTAATAGTTAACGATCTTGCGCAAGAATATTTACAAAAAGATTTATGCCTCTACAAAACGCAACTTTAGCCCCCAGATTGTGTCCCAAACCACTGCTGTCCTAAAGTGGAAATAGACGGCCTTTCTCCTTCACCCAGGCCCAGGCAATTGGTATGCTCAACGGCACAATGATGCAGTACTTCCATTGGTATTCCCCCAACGATGGGAGCCACTGGAACCACTTAGCAAACCAAGCCTCTGAGCTAGCAGCCGCAGGCTTCACTGCCCTCTGGCTGCCTCCTGCCTGTAAGGCCAGTAGTGGTGGCTACGATGTGGGCTACGGTGCCTATGATTTGTTTGATTTGGGCGAGTTTGACCAAAAAGGCAGCATCCGCACCAAGTACGGTACTAAAGCCGAATATCTCAACGCAATTCAATCTGCCCAAACTGCGGGGCTTCAGATCTACGCCGACTGTGTGTTTAACCACAAAAATGGCGGCGACCATGAAGAAGAAATAGAAGCCGTCCCCGTCGCTATCTACGATCGCAACCAGTCCATTGGCGGAGATGAAACCATTAGAGCCTGGACCCACTACAGCTTCCCAGGCCGAAAAGGCAAATACTCCACCATGGAGTGGCACTGGTGGCATTTTGACTCGGTGAACCACAACATGCGTAGGCCCGGCGACGACCGGATTTATCGCTTCAAGCACAAACAGTTTGAAACCGAAGTGGACCTGCGCCACGGCAATTACGATTTCCTCATGGCCTGTGACCTGGATACCGGCGTTGAAGAAGTCAAAGGCGAACTCAACTATTGGGGCGAATGGATTCTCGACACCACCAAAGTGGATGGCTTTCGCCTAGATGCGGTCAAGCATGTGCGAGCGAGCTTCTTTAATGAATGGCTCGATCATGTCCGCACCTACGCCCACCGCGATCTCTTCACTGTCGGCGAATATTGGTCTGAAGACCTAGATGCCTTGCACTGGTTCCTCGGTCGCACCGGCGGACGCATCTCCCTGTTTGACGTCCCCCTCCACTACAACTTCCACCGTGCCAGCCAACAGGGTCAAAGCTACGACCTTCGAAAAATCTTTGATGGCACCCTGGTCCAAGATCAGCCCGCCCTCTCCGTCACCTTTGTCGACAATCACGACTCCCAACCTCTCCAGGCCCTGGAATCTGTTGTTGAACCCTGGTTTAAGCCCCTGGCCTATGCCCTGATCCTGCTGCGACGAGATGGCTACCCCTGCGTGTTTCAGCCGGATTACGAAGGGGCGCATTACCGCGATCGCGGTCGTGATGGCCATGAATACGAAATCTGGCTCGACTCCCACCGTTGGCTCCTGGACAAGTTCCTCTATGCCCGACAGCACCACACCTATGGCGAGCAATACGACTACTTCAACCACTCTGACTACATTGGCTGGACTCGCCTAGGCAATGCCGACCATCCTGAGCCCATGGCCGTTTTACTCAGCAATGGTCCTGCTGCCAAGCAATGGATGGAAGTGGGTCGTCCCAATGCGATCTTCTACGACCTCACAGAACATATCAGCGAGCCCATCACCACCAATGAGTGGGGTTGGGGTGAGTTCTCCTGTGCAGGTGGCTCTATTTCGGTCTGGTTACCCAAGACCCCGTAGACCTTCTTGTGAGGCAGGCCTGGACTTCAAAGTTTGAGGTCTCACCCTTAAATTTCCGCAAGATCCATTCCTCTTTTCAACTCCCCCAAGACATCGTGACGATGTCTTGGGGGAGTTTTCGTTGGCAAATAATAGGTCAGCGATCGCAAATGCCAAGGCTGGAAGGCTTGAAAGTCTTCCATAGAAATACAGAAACCGGTCGATTTATAAGCGTCAAGATCCTACAAAACTAGTATTTTCACGTAGCAGCTGCCCTGTATTTCAACGAGGGAAGGGCAAAAGCCTACAGCGAGTAAGTACGCAACCCTTTTTGATTCCCAACCTACTTAATGATTGTGACAAGACCCCAAGCCATTCCACTGTCCTGAGATTTGGGCTGAGTAAATTTAGCCGTATTTATACGCATTTTCACTTCAAAACAACAAGTTAGAGACTTAACCCCCTTAGCAATCCGGCAACAACTCCGCGAAACTGCTGATTTTTGTTGTTGGTTTCTTACTTGCGAGTCCAGTTTGAGACTCCTTAGAAACACGCAAATCTGAAGAAAATTCCTCTCCGAAAAGACCCCATTCATAAAAAAAAGCCAGCGAGCTACAACCAAGTCAACCGCTGGAATCAGTGATTTTACGTTTAGTAGTTTGCTATTTCCTTCAGCGGCCACTCGCAACAACCTCACTTTTAGGAAGGCGGTTGCCACCGACATAACCGGCCATAACCGTGGCGGTACAGCGGGAAACAACAGCCCCATTCCAATGCGCCCGTTCTGCACATTGTCTTGAGATCTAACTCTGGGCTCCCCCAGTACTCAAATGTCTTCCATTCCAGCTGCTCGGCAGCCGAAATCGGCAGCATCAAAGCTCCCAGGTTCAAACCGGGAGCATGGATTTCTATGCTTACACAACTAGAAATCAGGCAGCAAGAAATCAGGCAGAGCTAAAGCCACGGGCTTTCCCATCCATTTCTGATCTTTTAAGAAATAGCACCATGACTCATCTGCGCTCTCAAAACTCTCTGGTTCAGGCCTCTTCTTCTCCCCAGCTTGCTCGAATACATCGGGCTACAACGACCACCACTGCCACCGTCCCGGGCATTGCCCCAGGTCTTGAGCACCGGTCCAATAAGCAGCACCTCAACCAGAACCATGCCCCCCTTGTTTATCGGCAGTTTGAACTGCAAGCGGCCCAACAGCCCCAGAAAACAGCGGTTTGTTTTGAAGGGCAACAGATCAGCTATGCCGCGTTAAATCAACGGGCAAACCAACTCGCTCGACACCTGCTCAGCCTAGGAGCCGGACCCGATGTTTTGATTGGCGTCTGTGTGGAGCGATCCCTGGAACTGATGGTGACGCTACTGGCGATCCACAAAGCCGGTAGTGCCTATCTCCCTCTAGATTTGGGCTATCCCAGCGATCGCATCCAGTACATTCTCAACAATGCCCAAGCCCACCTGCTGATTTGCAACGGTGACCGAAATTTCCCAGCCAGCCAAGCTCAAATCATCAAACTCCAGGACTTGGCTCAGCAACTCAACCAATATGACCACAGCAATCTCCATAACAGCCCCCACAACGACGACCTCGCCTATGTCATCTACACATCCGGCTCTACGGGCAATCCCAAAGGGGTCCAAATTGAGCACCGCAGCCTGAGCAATCTCATCCAGTCCATGGCCCATGAACCAGGACTCACTGCGGAGGATCTAACCCTAGCCATCACCACCATCTGCTTCGATATTTCCATCCTGGAACTATTCATGCCCCTCGCCACCGGAGCCACCATGGTCCTAGTCTCACGGGAAGTGGCGATCGACGGCTTCCGCCTTCGACAAGTGCTGGAACAACAGCCCATTACCTGGGCCCAAGCCACGCCTTCTACTTGGCGGATGCTCCTAGCTTCGGGTTGGCAGGGCAACTCAAGGATTCGTTTATTCAGCGGCGGTGAAGCGACCACTCAAGACCTCGCAGCACAGCTATTGGAGCGCTGCGCCGAGCTATGGAATGTCTACGGCCCCACCGAGACCACGATCTGGTCCATGGTGCATCGCATCATGCCTGGTGATGCACCCATTCCCCTGGGCAAGGCGATCCAACGAACTCAGATTTACTTAATGGAGGAGTTGCCCAACGGTGAACTCTATCCCTGCCTGCCCAATCAGCCCGGCGAGATTTGCATCGGCGGCTGGGGCGTAGCTCGGGGCTATCTCAACCGGCCCAGGCTCAACCGCAAAAAGTTTGTCACAGATTTCAATAGTCGAGAGATTGGGGCCAAGCTGTATCGAACCGGAGACCTCGGTCAAGAATTACCCGACGGTAGAATTCAATTCCTGGGCCGCATGGATCACCAGGTCAAAATCCGGGGCCACCGGGTCGAGCTCGGTGAAGTTGAAGCAGCCCTACTTCAGCATGACCAGATTCACAATGCCGCAGTCATCGCAACCCCCGATCCTTCCGGCAGCCAGCAGCTCGTAGGCTATCTCGTGGCCCAGTCTAAGCCCAGCTCAAACTCTGTATTATCCAGTGACTCGGCATCTGCTCCAAAGCAGCTAGATGCAACCACAACAAATGAGAAAGAGATCGTCGATCAATGGAAAACACTCTGGGACGATGCTTACAGCAATAGTCCACAGACCGATCCCACCTTTGACTTCAGTGGCTATGGTAATAGCTACACGGGAGAGCTTTTATCTCCAGCAGTCGTGGAGGAATGGACGGAGCGAACCGTTGAGCGAATTCTAGCGCTGAAGCCCCAGCGGGTTCTGGAAGTTGGCTGTGGCAAAGGGCTACTGCTGTTTCGGGTGGCACCCCATTGCGATCGCTACATTGGCGTCGATGTCACTCCTGCGGCCATCACCCATCTAGAGCAACACCTCAGTCAAGCCCCTGACAACTGGTCTCAGGTGAGCCTAGCCCAAGCCGCAGCCCATGAACTCAAGCAACTCGCTCTACTGGAAGACGAGCAGTTTGACACCATCGTCATCAACTCCGTCATCCAGTACTTCCCTGATGCTGACTATCTCATCCAGGTCCTAGCGGATCTCACCCAGCTGCTCCAGCCCGGTGGCCGCATTTTTATCGGTGATATTCGTAATGCAGACCTGCTCCAGACCTTCCACACCAGCCTAGTCATTCACCAACAAAACCATCGTCCAGCCCAAAGCAATCAACCCACAGTCCAATACATCCATCAGCAGGTTCAACAAAAAAGCCAACAAGACGTAGAGCTCCTGCTAGCACCTCCCTTCTTCAGTCAACTACAGCAACACTGTCCTCGTATCACCCAGGTGATAACACAACTCAAACGCGGACAACACCGCAGTGAACTCACAGATTTTCGTTACGATGCAGTGTTGCACCTCGACCAAGATCAAGTCTCTCCGGTACAGATTCATTGGACAGCCTGGCAATCCAACCGTTTCTCCCTCAGGCAGCTTCAAAAGCAGCTTGCAGCGCAGCCAGCAGGGACTGATTTCTGGGGGATTTACAACATCCCCAATTCCAGAATCTCAGCCAGCCAACATCAGTGGCAACAGCTTCAAGTCGTCAATAGACAGCTGAGCTTAGAAGCCATCAGCACCACTCCCTCCCCTGAACTGGGTTTAGATCCAGAAGACCTCTGGCAGGTCGCCGAAGATAGTGGCTACCGGGTCCATTTGCGCTGGAGCGAGAGTCGCGAAGGCGCAACCTACGATGCTATTTTCCGACCGCTTAACAGCTCCGAAGCTGAGCCAGGCTGGGCTTCACCTCACCTAGCGGAGCCTTGGGACATGAATGGCACTTACGAAGCAGTGATGCATCAGCCCAGTCTTTCTTGCTCCAACAATCCGATCCAGCCCGAAGCAACCCACTTAGCCATTTCAGAACTCAAACAATTCCTGCGCCAGAGCTTGCCTGCCTACATGCTCCCCTCACAGTTTGTCTTTCTAGAGCAATTGCCCCTGACTCCCAATGGCAAGGTTGACCGCAAGGCATTACCGCCTGTTAGCGCTTCTCCCATCCTCGCTAGCGGAACAGAGTCTCAGCCCCCCGTCACAGCCACCGAAATTCAGCTCGCCAGTATTTGGGAAAAGCTACTCAATCTAACCTCCATCGGTCGCGAGGCCAACTTCTTTGAATCCGGGGGCCATTCCCTTCTAGCCGCACAACTCATCAACTGTATTCAGGCACAATTTTCGATTTCAATGGGACTCTCCAGTTTGTTCCAGAACAGCACCTTAGCCCAGCTGGCCCAAGCCATTGATGAACAGCACCTGAGTCAAGAATCGGAAACGGCACCACCACATGATGCAGCTCCATCAGCACTGGCCCAGCAAATTTCAGCCGATCTCGCCCTGGCGAAGGAGATTCACTTACCCCGTAACCTCGCTCCCATCTCTTCAGAACTCAATCACATTTTCCTAACTGGGGCGACCGGCTTTGTAGGGGGCTTCTTACTGCAAGAGCTACTGCAGCAAACCCAGGCAACCCTTCACTGCCTCGTGCGATCGCCCAACCGCGCCGAAGCACAACGCAAACTGGAAAACCACCTGGAGCAATGTGGAGTTCTCTGGGAACAGTATCGCGATCGCATCATTACCATACCCGGCGACCTCGCCCAACCTCAGCTCGGCCTATCCGCCCAGCAATTTGAGAGCTTCCAAAATCAGATCGACGCGATCTACCACAACGGAGCCTACGTCAATTTGATTTACCCCTACAGCGAACTCAGGGGAAGCAATGTTGCTAGCACAGTCGAACTGCTCAAACTCGCCAGCCGAGGCAAACTTAAACCCGTCCATTACATCTCCACCCTGGACGTCCTCAACCCAGAGCAGCAGATCCCCAACCAACAACTCACGGAGGAACAGCCCCTGCCCCATTGGTCCCAACTCACCAGCAACTATGCCCGTACCAAATGGGTGTCTGAGCAGCTCATTCTCACAGCCAGGGGCAAAGGCATACCCTGCAATATCTACCGTCTGGGCATGACCACTGGCCATAGCCAAAATGGATTTTCCAACCCCACGGATATGATTGGCCACCTGCTCCAAGGTTTAGTCGATCTCCAAGCAGCGCCAGACGATAATTTTTCCATTCATCTCGCTCCCGTTGATATCGTCTGCCAAGCGATCGCCACCATAGGTCAGCCTGGCGAAGCCTCCCATGCACCACAGGGACAAACCTTCCATCTCTGCAACCCCAACCCCATGAGCTTCCAAATACTAGTCCAAAACTTACGGGCCAAAGGCTATCCCTTGGCATCCAAGTCTTACTTAGATTGGTTTAATCAACTTATGGATTGCCCTGCAGATCATGCCCTGCGATCGCTCCTGGCAGGTAACTTTGAAAATAGCGCCAATCCAGGGAAAGATTTCTTCAACGTTTTAGATTTGCAGAACGTCAGTAGCGCCAATGTCGAGAATGCAATGCCTCGACTCTCTTGGCCGGACAATCCCAGTTCACTATTAAACAAGTACATCAACGCCTTGATTCACGGTGGAGCCCTAGCCAAACCTCACCCAAGAAACCTTGCAGAAATGACCTAACAGCGACATCCAAACTCGAACAGATGCGCGCAAGCAACAAGACAAGGAGGAGCTCGACAGTTGCAGCGGCGAAGTAATCTCTCTTTTCGAGAGATTACTTTTGAGACCTGTGCAGTAGAGAGGCGATTTTTACTACTGCACAGGGCCTATATATATCCTGCGTACCGCCCCGGACTCACAGTTAGCCCCCTCTGCCGATGAGAATGACAGCAATATCCCAAAGTTGCTCACAAAACAAGAAAGAGTCAATCCACTCAAGCGAGCGAAAATTGACTGGCTATTGTCATCAACAGAAACAGTCGAGATCATCTCAGTGCAGCAAATAGAAAAGCGAGACTCAGACTTATTGGGATGCCTTGTTAACAGGAACGAGACTAGACACTGTTGCGAAATACGCCAGTTTACTCGTTGAGGAGCGCTGCTACAGTAGCTGCCAGACTGTAGTTTACAGCCATCTGGCTTAAGACAGAGGTACTACCGCTCATTTACGATCATGGCTAATCTTGGCTACCAAGATTAGCCATGATCTGATTACCACTGTTCCCTGCGCATCAAGGATTAGCATAATGAGCGAGATACGCCCCCAGAAGCCTCTGGTTACTGCGTCTATTTCCGCAACTTCTACATCACAAACCCCAACTATAGTTGCAAACAAAACTGAAGGCGAAATCACATCCTCCACCTTAAGCCATCCAACGGTCAGCCAAAATCCACAGACCCTGGTCTACCAACAATTTGAGCAACAAGCGGCTCAACGTTCCAAGAAAACAGCCGTTCGCTTCAAAGATCAGGAGCTCAGTTATGGGGAGCTAAATCGACGAGCCAACCAATTAGCGCGCCACCTCCTTAGCTTAGGAGCAGGCCCAGATGTCTTGATTGGCGTTTGCCTGGAGCGCTCTTTGGAGCTGATGGTGGTACTCCTAGCCATACACAAAGCTGGTAGCGCCTATCTACCGTTCGACTTGAGCTACCCCAGTGATCGCATCCAGTACATTCTCGACGATGCCCAAGCCCACCTCCTCATCGGCAGTGGTGATCAAGACTTTCCGACAACACAAGTAACTGTCCTAGATCTCAGGAAGTTGGAAGCACAACTAAATGAATACGACGACAAGAATCTCAACATCCAATCCAGTAGTCGGAACCTTGCCTACGTTATTTACACCTCGGGCTCTACTGGTGAACCCAAAGGTGTGCAGATTGAGCATCGCAGCCTGAGTAACCTAATGCGCTCTATGGCTCAGCAACCCGGCCTCACTGCTGCGGATATCGCCCTCACTCTCACGACCATCGCCTTCGACATGTCCGTTCCGGAGTTGTTCTTGCCCCTAAGCATCGGAGCAACGATGGAACTTGTTGGGCGAGAGATCGCCACCGATGGAAATCGCCTCAAACAAACCCTAGAAACAGCGGGTATTACCTGGATGCAGGGAACACCCTCAACTTGGCGAATGCTCCTGGCAGCGGGATGGCAGGGCAATGATCAGCTTAAGATCCTAATCGGCGGTGAGGCAACTCCCAGAGAGTTGGCAGACCAACTTCTAGTACGCTGCAAAGCACTATGGAATATGTATGGTCCCACTGAGACCACAGTTTGGTCCATGGCCACTCGCATTTTTGCAGATAATCGTCCAATCCTCCTAGGTCAGCCATTAGATAATACCCAGGTTTATCTAATGGAAAAATTGCCGAGTGGTGAGCTCTGTCCAACCGCGCCTGGGCAACCTGGAGAAATTTACATCGGCGGCTGGGGTGTCGCTCGAGGTTACCTCAATCGCACCGAACTAGACCGAGCAAAGTTTATCAGTGACTTCAACAATCAAGAGTGCGGCACGAAGCTTTACCGTACAGGAGATTTGGCTAAAAGGCGGCCAGATGGAAACCTGGAATTCATTGGCCGCGTTGATCACCAAGTTAAAATTCGAGGCCACCGAGTAGAGTTAGGCGAAGTGGAAACAGCTATTACCAAGCATCCTCAAATCGCCAGTGCGGCTGTCATTACTCATAGGGATCAATCCCACAGCCAGCAGCTAGTCGGCTATGTCATACCCAAGGCAAATCCAGTCAACGACCCTAAGCCTAAAAAAATAACTGCTCAAGCAACTAAAAACGATGGAGTGACCAGTCACAATCAAGCAGTTGTTAACCATTGGAAAGCACTCTGGGACGATGCCTACCGTCTGGGTGAGAATCCCAGCGACCCGACCTTTGATTTCAGCGGCTACCGAGACACCTACACTGGCGATTTACTGCCAGCCCATGCCATAGAAGAATGGACAGAGCGAACCGTGGAGCGAATTCTGGCGCTCCAACCTCGCCGCGTACTTGAAGTGGGCTGTGGAAAAGGGTTGCTATTGTTCCGCACTGCTCCTCAATGTGATCGCTATGTGGGCATAGATGTCAGCCCAGCAGCGATCACCCATTTACAAACCCATCTAGCTCAAAATGCTCCACGTTGGTCCCATGTCAGCCTTGCCTGTGCAGCAGCGGATGAACTCAATCAGCTGACGGAGTTGAGAGGCGATTGCTTCGACACCATTGTCATCAACTCCGTCATCCAGTACTTCCCTAACAGGGACTATCTCTTCGAGGTCTTCGAGCAACTCATCGCGCTCCTCCAACCTGGCGGCAAAATTTTTCTCGGCGATGTGCGCAACCTAACGCTGTTAAACCACTTTCACAGTAACGTTCAGCAGCAGCGACAGCTCACCGGCATTGGCGATTTTCCCAAAACAGCTGGCGAGTTCAAAAAGTTGATAGAACAACAATGCAAGCAAGATCAAGAGCTGCTGCTCAGCCCCGACTTCTTCGCTCATCTCCAAGTCCACTGCCCTCGCATTTGCCGCATCATCACTCAACTCAAACGCGGTCACGAACGCAATGAACTCAATGATTTTCGCTACGACGTCGTTCTTTGCCTCGACAATGAAGATGGCGATCTCGTCTCTCCAAATTGGACGACCTGGGAGCAACAATCCTTAGAAGATATTGAAGCTTACCTCATTAGTCAGCAACCTGAACAATGGGGGCTGCGAGACATCGTTAATCGTCGGATTAGCCAAACGACTCAGTTGCTAAATCAGCTTGAGGAAAGCAAGGCCGAGCAGCCCATGGCCGCATTGCTAAGGGACATAGATGTCCCTCCCGACATCGATCCAGAATCCCTCTGGCAATTAGGCCAAAGGCTCTCCTATCGCACCCACATCTCCTGGGGTAGTAAGCCCGAGATGCTTAACGTCATCTTCCAAAAAGTAACCTACACCGGAGAGCTGCAGAGCTGGGCCCACAACTCCTTAGCCCAAAGCTGCCCCGACTCCGTCGACCTCAATCAATGTATCCACCAACCTTGGCAAGCTGACCCCGATGCTATTCCCATCCCCAACAGAGCCACCGCGCCGAAACTCTGCAGCCAAGCACTGAGACAGTTCCTCGCAGAGAATCTGCCCCCCTATATGGTGCCCAGCCAATTTGTGGTTTTGGAGCAACTGCCCCTCACGCCCAACCACAAGGTGAATCGGAAGGCCTTGCCCATCCCTAGTGCAGACAATCTTCTAGTTGCTAGCAACCAGTATCTTGCACCCACGAGTCCAGTGGAACGACAACTCGCTCAGTTATGGGAAACCTTGCTCAACCGCTTGCCCATTAGCAAAACAGCAAATTTCTTCGACTGTGGCGGCCACTCACTATTGGCCACCCAGCTCATGACTCAAATTCGTGAAACCTTCGACTTAGAGCTATCCCTCGCAGTACTCTTCCAAGCCCCCGTATTAGAGGACCTCGCTGCTGCAATTATTCAAGCTCAAACCGCCCAGGTCTCAGCCCATGAACCAGCCGAGAATGCGCAGAGTCAATTGGAACACGAAATCCAAGCAGATTGTCAGCTCGATCCAACCATCACAACAGGCAAGAAGCTTGTTCCTCTCTCTCCTACCCTCAACCATATACTGCTCACTGGAGCCACCGGCTTTGTGGGCGGCTTCCTGCTTCAGGAACTACTCGATAGAACCCAAGCGACTATTCATTGTCTCGTCCGATCGTCCAATCGCACCGAAGCCCAACGCAGGCTAGAAAGTCACCTGAAACAATGCCAAATTCCTTGGGAGCAGCATCGCGATCGCATCATTGCCATCCCAGGCGACCTGGCCCAACCCAACCTGGGACTCACCCCAGAGCAATACCAGAGCTTCCAAGGTCAGCTCGACGCCATTTATCACAACGGTGCCTACGTCAACCTCATCTACCCCTACAACGAGCTACGAGCAGCGAACATTAACAGCACCGTCGAGCTACTCCGCCTCGCCAGCCAGGTCAAACTCAAGGCCATGCACTACGTCTCCACCCTAGATGTCCTCCATAACAACGACCTAGCACCACACCAAAAGCTCACCGAAACCCAACCACTCCCTCCCTACGACCACCTCAGCAGCGACTACGCTCGAACCAAGTGGGTCGCAGAACACCTCATTATGGCCGCCCGCCAGCGAGGCATTCCCTGCAATATCTACCGTCTGGGCATGACCACCGGCCACAGTTCTAATGGATTTTCCAACCCCAACGACATGATTGGACGACTATTGCGAGGCATGGTTGCGATCGGCGCTGCCCCCACCAACCCTGAAAACTTCCGCCTCAACCTAGCCCCCGTAGACAGCGTCTGCCAAACCATCGTCCCCCTCAGCCTCCAACTCACTCAGGCCCCAGCCACCACCACAGAACAACAGCCAATAGGCCAAACTTTCCACAACTCCAACCCCCAGGCAATCACCCTAGCAGACCTCATCCACAGCCTAAGAAACCAGGGTTATCCCATCCAACTCATCAGCTATCAACAATGGCTCCAGCGCATCACCAATGACCCACAGAATAATGCCCTCCAACCTCTACTAGGCGACTTCGGCAGCAAAAGCGCAACAATAGGCCAAGACTTCTTCAACGTCTTAGATCTTCAGCAAGTCACCACGGAGAATGTTCAAGCAGCCCTGCCCAATTTCCACTGGCCTAATCTCACCCAGGGCGTCCTCGATCAATACATCCACCATCTCAAAAATACAGGTCTCCTGACATCTCCACATTCTGCTCCCTTAGAGGCTTCAGCGATGAGCCTATAAATCCTGGAGCAGTAGATTACGATCTATCTCTACATAAAGGTAATAATAAAGGTAGTTGGTCTTCCCTAGAGAATTAGGGAAATCCAACTGCTTTTTTGCGTTAATAGCTAAATCCATTTGCATCGCTTAGCCTTGGGGAAATGAGAGCTTCAGGATCCAAGGCAGTCATTGCTTTACGCATCCCCCTGAATGCCCCAACTTCCAGACAATTTTCTTCGTTTCCCCTCCGGCATGCGTAAGTCCATCGGCACCCAGCTTTTTACGTATATCCTGATCGGCACTCTGATTAGCCTAATCAGTATTTCTGTCTTTTTCTATTTGGTCCTAGAGAAGCGGGCCAAAGCTGAAATCGAAGGCACCCTCCACACTCAAACCGTCATGGTGGAGAACAAAATCCAGCAAGTGGAACAACAAGGCCGAGATATTGCCAGCGTGACCCAAGGACTGTATGACAACCACGTTCGCGATCCCCAAGTCTATAAAGATTATCTAGTCTCGATGTTTGAGCAGCGCTCATCCATCACGACTGCAATTGGTGTCGGTCAAACTCCCTACAGTCTTACGGATGAAAGCAAATGGTTTTGGCCCTACTACCTCCTCAATCGCGAGGATAATCAAGATATCGGAGAACTCCTTCCTGCACCCCACGAAGTATTTCGTTATTGGGATCTGACCGAAGACAACTATCCAGAACAATTCTATTTTGTCAAAAGCCTAAAGGGAAAGAATTTCTGGGTCGAACCCTATGCCTGGCGAGGACTTACCCTAACAAGCTTTATCGGCTCTGTAAAAGCCTTATCAGGTCAAATCATTGGTGCTGTTGGCGTTGACATCAGCCTAGATGAATTTGAGAAGCAAATTAATCGTCCCGTCGTTGCCAACCAAGGGGTCTTTGCTCTACTGAGCGACAAAGGTAACTTACTGGCATACCCTGCTGAGCCCGAAAAATCTCATGCCTTGGCTAGCTACGAAGACTTCCCTGGGCTAACAACACTTTGGCCTCAAATGCAAGATCAGACGGCTGGCCTATTAGAGGAAAACCATACCTTCTGGGCCTACCGCCGCATCCCCGAAACCGGTTGGTTAATGATTGCTGCAGTCCCCCAAGCCGTTGTTCTAGGGCCAGTCTTCAAGATCTCAGCAATGGGAACCCTGGGGGCGATGGGGATTTTGGCAGGCATCACCTATCTTTTCATTTTTCGCCTCAAGCAACGGCTCGACCCCATCGTCGAGGAATGTCGCAGCCTAATTATCAACGATGCTGCTCGTAATTCTGAGATAGCGGGAGAGGAGAAGAAAGCCGCGATCGCCCAAACGGTCCAATCTCAGTTTGATCGCCTCGACGAGATCGACGTACTCGCGCTCTCCTTTGGGCAAATGAGCCAACAACTCCAAACCTCCATCGAAGATCTAAACAGCCGCGTTAAAGCACGCACAGCCGATCTTGAAAAAGCCAAAGACGAGGCTGAAAAAGCCAAAGACGAAGCTAATGCTGCAAACGAGGCCAAAAGCGAGTTTCTCGCCAACATGAGCCACGAACTGCGCACCCCCCTCAACGGGATTCTGGGCTACACCCAAATCCTTAACCGCTCCACCAGCATGACGCCTCGGGAGAAAGATGGAATTGAGATCATTGGTCGCTCTGGCAATCACCTGCTAACGCTCATCAATGACATCCTCGACCTCGCAAAAATCGAATCGCGGAAAATGGAGCTTTCTGTCAACGCCTTTGAGTTCAACGGCTTCCTGCGGGGCGTTTCAGAAATGTGTCGAATCAAAGCCCAACAAAAGGATATTGACTTTGAAGTGATCAAGACAGGTCACATTCCCAACGGTGTCATTGCCGATGAGAAGCGTCTTCGTCAAGTCCTAATCAACCTCCTGAGCAACGCCATCAAGTTTACGAACGAAGGCAAAGTCTGTCTACGTATCAACTCCCTACAGCTGGAACCAGAGGTACCTGGCGAAACAGCCCTATGCCAAATCGAGTTTCGCATCGAAGATTCAGGCATCGGTATCAGCAGCAGCCACCTCAAACGAATTTTTCAACCCTTTGAGCAAGTCAAAAACACCCAATCCCAAGCTGAAGGCACCGGACTCGGCCTCGCAATCAGCAACAAAATGGTCACGATGATGGGCAGCGAGCTCAAAGTAGAGAGCGAACAGGGCCAAGGCAGCACATTTTCCTTTGAGCTCAGCTTGCCCGAAACACTCACGCAGCAAATTCAAGACAGCCAAGACATTCAAGGTCGCGTCATTGGCTTTAAAGGAGCCACCCAGCGCCTACTCATCGTGGATGACCGCTGGGAGAATCGGGCTGTCCTTAAAAGTTTTCTGAGTCCTCTAGGCTTTGAAGTTATTGAAGCAAGTGACGGAGAGGAAGGATTAATCACAGCCATTGACGAGCAACCGGACTTAATCATTACCGATATTTCCATGCCCCGCATGGACGGCCTAGCGATGATTAAACAATTGCGAAACCATCCCCCGATGAAATCCACCCCTATTTTTGTCTCATCCGCTAGCGTCTTTGCCACAGACCAGCAGCAAAGCCTCAACGCTGGAGGTTCACTATTCCTAGCCAAGCCTATTCAGTTATCTGAGTTGCTCCAGGCATTGGCTCAGCAATTAGAGCTGACTTGGATTTATAGCGATCTCCTAACAGCCAATCCACAAAAGGTTGAGGCCCATATAGAAACCTTGACCTTTCCCAAGCCCGCCATACTGCAAAACTTACTTAAACTTTCACGGAGTGGATTAATCAATAATTTAACAGCCGAACTAGACAGAATCGAAGCAGAGGATGCTCAGCTCAGTCGCTTTAGCCAGCAAATGCGAGCCCTAGCCAAAAGCTTCCAGCTCAAACAAATCCAACAAAAGCTTCAAGAGTACCTGGAGAGGGAAAGTAGTACTACACATTCTTAGTTATCTCCCTCACAAAGGACTCAAAATATGTCCTCAATGCAGCAACAATCGCTTCTAGCCTTCGACAAGGTATAGTCATTTCGAATAAAAAGTAGATACCTCAGCTAGCAACCCCCTTGTCCCAAGGGACTTGGCTATCAATTTCTAAATTGAAACGACTAGATATAAGTCAATCCATTTTTAGATGGAACCGAGCGCCCACAAGGCTCCTCATGTCTATTGCTTAATGCAAACAAGTATTAACAACTCTCTCATTAGAAGACTCCTATCATTATTAGATAGATTTCTTACTTTTGAGAGAGAATGTTATCGGGTAGCTTTGCCAAACACCATTGAGCTATAAACGTCTCTCTTTTTAGGGAATCATGCCAAACTTCAATGGCCAGACCATCTTGATTGTTGATGACCAGCCCAACAATCTCAAAGTGCTATCAGACACCCTCTCCGCAGCCAATCTCCAAGTCGCTGTGGCACTGGATGGTGAAAGTGCCCTGGAACAAATTCAACATTTCCGACCGGACTTGATTTTATTGGATGTGATGATGCCCCCTGGGATAGATGGGTTTGAGACTTGCAAGCGCATTCTCGAAATCCCCGAGATGAAAGAAGTCCCTATTCTATTCATGACAGCCTTAACGGAAGTGGCATACAAAACTCGAGGCTTTGATGTGGGGGCCGTAGACTACATCACGAAACCCTTCCATCAAGCGGAAGTATTTTCCCGTATTCAAGTTCATCTCAAACTACACAGCATTACCCAGCTATTAGAAGCACAAAACCAGCAGCTCCAGCATGCGAAAGAAAAAGCAGAGCGAGCCAACCGCGTAAAAAGTGAATTTTTGGCCAATATGAGTCATGAATTACGCACACCTCTCAACGGCGTTATGGGCTATGCCCAGGGCCTGCAAATGTCAGATAATTTAGATGGTCGAGAGCGGGGATGGGTCAATTCTCTCTACGAATGTGGCTCTCACTTACTCATGCTCATTAATGATGTTCTAGATATCTCCAAAATTGAAGCTGAGAAGCTGGAATTGAGACCCAAACCGGTCAATCTTATGCGCTTCCTCAAGCAATTGGTTGCCATGTTCGAGCTACGAGCTGAGGAAGCGAACTTGGCCTTTACAGTAGAACTAGGTGAAGATCTCCCCGAGACCATTTGCATTGACGAAAAGTGTCTTCGCCAAGTGCTTATTAATTTATTAAGTAATGCCTTCAAGTTTACGAAAGTAGGCGGTGTAACACTGCGCGTCCAGGCGATCGCAACTCCATATCCCCCCAAGCTCTCGTCTACAAGTGGCATTGCGTCAACGTCTTCCTCCAGCCACCAACCCCCCAAGCTCCGATTTGAAATCGAAGATACCGGCATCGGGATTGCTCCCGACAATCAGGCCAAGATTTTTGAGCCTTTTGAGCAAACTCAATCCTCGCGGCACTATTCTCAAGGCACCGGTCTGGGACTATCCATTAGTCAAAAAATCATAGAACTCATGGACAGCCAAATTGAGCTACGCAGCCAGCCCAATCAAGGCAGCCTGTTTGCATTCGAGATTCAGCTGGTAGAACTCAGTGAGCATTACCAGCTCATCCATAGATTTTAATCCCCCCCCCGCCAAGATTAAATCAAAGCAAATTAGCCTTTTGCCTGAGCCAGCAACGGCTTCGCTAGATGAGAAAGCCGAGGAATCGCCTCATCCCCAGCATGAACGGCATCAGAAGCCAGCCAGAGAAGCATCCACAACAATGGCAAAGAAAGAATGCAAAAGAAAGCCCCCGGTCAATGACAAGAGGCTTAAAGAATCACTTGAAATCAAACATTTACTGCAACACCTCTACCCAAACGAATGGAGAAGCTTTGCACTCAAGAACGCTTAAACTTCCTCAGCCTGTACATCCACAGTGCTTGCATCAACGGTAGAAGCAACATCCTTCTCCACCTCCGGAATCCCCTCTCCAGGCTTCAGCCGTTCTAGGAGAATTTGGGACAGCTCCGCCACCAATAAGCCAGCGATAATACCGTCATCAATCCAGCCCACCACAGGGAAAATGTCAGGCGAAATATCGATGGGAGAAACCAAATAGGCGGCCGACGCCAAGATGACCCACCAGCGATACTTAGGATTGCGAATGGAATCGCGATACCAGTTGTACAGCGACTGTATGGAGAAGTCCTTCATTGACAGTAGTCCTCAAGGAGTGGAGGACGGGGTCACGGCTCGATGAAGCCTTTAGCATCACCATGTTGCCCTCCGGAACAACTCCATTTTGACAAATCCCCTGGGAAAAGCGAGAGGAAGAAAACCCAAACTTTTGTAGTAGAAACCGGTCTACTCAGCTCCAGGGCAGCACAGTCTGTGCCCCCAATCCCTTTAGGAGAGAGGACTTAGAGCAGTTAAGACAGAAGTGATTGGCAGTTTTGGTAAAACAAACTATAATCCAATTATCGAACAACTGCGCCGCCTTTGGCTGTCGTTTCCCCCAGGGATTTTTCCCTTGACTTCCATCGCAGCGGGCAATCACGCCTTCTTCTGACCTAAGGATCAACGCCTGTGTTTGTCACTGCCGACCCTACGACATCTGAGCAAGACTTCAAAGCCAGCCTGGGCATTCCCCAGGATCTCTTTGCCGCGATCGAAATTCTCAAGAAGGATTTGAACGCGATCGTTCTGGCACACTATTACCAAGAAGCGGATATTCAAGACGTCGCCGACTATATCGGCGATTCCCTGGGACTCTCCCAAAAAGCTGCCGAGACCGAAGCTGAAGTGATCGTCTTTGCTGGCGTACATTTCATGGCCGAGACCGCCAAAATCCTCAACCCCGATAAGCTGGTACTGTTGCCAGACCTGGATGCCGGTTGCTCCCTGGCCGATAGCTGCCCTCCCGACCAGTTTGCAGCGTTTAAAGCCAAGCATCCCGACCACATTGTGGTGTCTTACATCAACTGCACCGCCGAGATTAAGGCGATGAGCGACATCATCTGCACCAGCTCCAATGCAGTCAAGCTAATCAATCAAATTCCTGAAGACCAGCCCATCATTTTTGCACCGGACCGCAACCTGGGTCGCTACGTCATGCAGCAAACGGGTCGGGAGATGGTGCTGTGGGATGGCAGCTGCATCGTGCATGAGACCTTCTCCGAACGCAAATTGGTAGAGTTGAAGGTGGCCAATCCTAAGGCTGAAATCATTGCTCACCCGGAGTGCGAACCTCAGGTGTTGTCCCATGCGGACTTCATTGGATCCACCACGGCACTGCTCAATTACAGCCAACAGAGCCCCAGCGAGGCCTTCATTGTCGTCACCGAGGCGGGCATAATCCACCAGATGGAAAAGGATGTTCCAGGCAAGCAATTCATCCCAGCTCCGCCTGAAAATCAATGCGCCTGCAATGAATGCCCCCACATGCGGCTCAACACCTTGGAGAAGCTGTACTTAGCGATGAAAAATCAATCGCCAGAAATCACGATGGCGGAGGATATTCAAAAGGCAGCGCTCAAGCCTATTCAACGAATGCTTGAGATGAGCTAAGCCACTAGGTTCAGTCCATCCCGTTGCCTGCTACGCTGCTCAGACACCCGATGTTTTAGAAACGTCGGGTGTCTTTAATCCAATGCACCTATTGTTATTGATGAATGCCTTCTGGAGCTGGCTGGCTCAACGCTTGAGCCCGTTTCTAAAACCGCTACTGCTGGAGTTGTTGGAGCAAGAAAAAGCGGCAAGCGTAGAATCTGCTCAATCCACTCTCAAGCAGGAAGAAGCAGTTTTGCGTGAGCAACTGACTGAAGAGATTTCTGCCGCGATCGCCCCTCTTCTCCAATCGCAGTTAGCAGGCCAAGTCCACGACATTCTCAATACGCAAATTCGAGTTTGGGGCGATCGCGATCGCCTCCACATCGCTCCCACCGCTGCCACCGTCAACACCCTCTTCAATACAACCAGTGGCCATATCACCCTGGGTGACTACAGCTTCACGGGCCACAATGTCTCCCTTCTCACCGGCACCCACAACATCCAAAAACAAAGCCTGGCGCGTATGCAGGATTACCCCCCAGAAGGCCGCGATATCGTCATTGGTCAAGGGGTTTGGATTGGCTCCAATGCCACAGTGTTAGGGCCTTGCAGCATCGGTGACCATGCGGTGGTGGCGGCGGGGGCGGTGGTGATTGCTGGGACGAAAGTGCCTGCAGGAGCGATCGTCGCAGGGGTGCCCGCCAAGGTAGTCAAAATGATTGAATTTGAAGCGGACTAAGCCCCTAGGGACATGAATAGCCAAAGCCTGCCGACCACCAGTGACACCAGTGAACATCCGGCAGCACAGCCAATTCTCCCCTCGCCCAAGGTATCGCTAGACTTTTGCGCTAACGTGAGCAAAGGGCTTACAGGAGACCAGGACCCATGGATGCTGCTACGAATCAATATCCAGGCATTTCAGCGAGAATGCCCCTCATCGGCCTCAAAGCGGACCACTTTCGCCACCCCCTCGATCGCCAAGCCACCCAGACCCTCAAACAGCTTCCCGGCCTCGACCTCGCCATCCGCAGCCTGCTAGGTCCCACTGCCGAAGAAGTCTTCTACCTCGATAACATCGCCTCCAGTATCCTCGTTGGCCCCCAGCAACTCCCAGACCTCCATAAGCTGCTCACCGAGGCCTGCGAGATCCTCGACATCGAGACACCCGCCCTCTACATCAAACAAAACCCAACCCCCAACGCCTATACCTTCGCCATGCGGGGCAAAAAGCCCTTCGTCGTGATCCACACCTCCCTACTGGACTTGCTGGAACCCGACGAGATCCAGGCCGTGATCGCCCATGAGCTAGGCCATCTCAAATGCGACCATGGCGTTTACCTCACCCTGGCAAACCTACTCGTGATGGGTGCCGGACTCCTCGGAGGTGCTGCGGGCTCAGTGCTCACCCAAGGCTTGCAAAACCAGATGATGGAATGGGTGCGCTGTGCAGAATTCACCTGCGATCGCGCCGCCCTCCTCGTCAGCCAAGAGCCCCGCACCGTGGCCTCTGTGCTAATGAAGCTCACGGGTGGCTCCCCTGCCCTGTCCAAACAGCTCAATCTGGATGCCTTTCTGGAGCAAGCGCGTTCCTATGATTTAGCGAGCGGGACAGAACTGGGGCAGGCGATCGAACAAATGCAAACCGCTCCCCTAAGTCATCCCCTGCCCGTGCTCAGAGCCCGAGAAATCGATCGCTGGGGCAGCAGCAACACCTATCGCGACTTGCTCAACCAAGTCACTCCCCTCGTCGGAGCCAAACGCGCTGATGGGTGGTGGTAAGTTGGGCTGAAGCATCCCCCATCACAAAAGTACAGATGTGAGCCTGAGGAACGAGGATTCCAGGAGACTGCTAGTGCAAGCACTAGTTACAATTCATGCCCCCTACAATCCTTTTAGGACAAGACTTTCAGCACTTAAAGGGCCAGCATTTCTGGAACCTCAATCGGTCAGAATTTCCGGAATCCATACAAGCGATCGCCATGGCGGTCTTGGCATAACCTGCAATCAACAGCGTCCTTAGTTTGTCCAGCAACTCCTGAGCTACTCATAAACTCACTATCCTTGTAAGGGGTTCCAACAGCGACTGAATCTGTTTAGCCGAGACCAGTCACACCTTGCAGCCCGCCGGGTCAAACTCCAGCGCATGAAACGGATAGACGAGTTGAGGGAAAAACCAATCCGCTTTCTGACTATCCAAAATCTAGCGACATCTAGCGACAATCAAACTCAAAAGGCAATATCCCGGCGCTATGGCGCATTTGTCTCATCTCGATAGATCCATCGCAGGCCCAAGTGCTTCTCCAATAGCCCCAACAGCTCCTCTAGCTGAATCGGCTTGGTCAAGCAATCATCACCTCCTTGCTCCAGACTGCGCTGTTGCTCCCGCAAGTCCACCGAAGCCGAAGAAACCAGAATGGGCAGCTCTTCCCACTCCGGCTGGGCTCGAATCTGGGCCATCATGGCAAAACCATCCAACACTGGCATCACCAAATCCGTAATCACCAGATCCGGCTTAAAAGATTGCAATCGCCTCAAGCCATCTTGGCCATCTATCGCCTCGCAAAGCTCAAAGCCTAAAGGGGCTAGCAAACTCGTGAGTGCCCCTCGATTTTCCCAGCGATCGTCCACCACCAGAATGCGCCGCCGAGGCCCTTCAAAACCCACGGCGCGAGAAGTATCCAACGTTTGTTGATGCCAGTCATCTTGCACGGGCAGCTCCAGCTCAAAGCCCCAATGGTGGCTCGTAGCGGCCCAAGGCTCTGGCAGGAGTTCTCCCCCCATGAGCAACAAAAGCTGTTGCGCCACAGCGATCGCCAAATCTCCTTCCCTCTCCCCCGCCTGCTCGGAAGTCGGTAAAGCTGCAGTCACCTCATCAGGATCTCGCGCCGTCCTTGTAATCGAGAACCGTAGCCGATTGGCTTGGGGGCGGGGAGTGATGCGATGGGCCAGCACCTTAATGGAAAAGGTAATTTGTCCGCGCTTTCCTTCGCCAGTAGCACTCTTCAACAGCGCCATCAAAATCTGCTGTAAGCGTGGAACATCAACGATCACCCCGAGGGGCAAATTCAAAGCCGGTTGATAAACCAACAAAAGTCCAGCCTGCTCTACATCCTTCTGACAAACCTCCATAATGCATTGGAGACAAGACGGTAAATGGACTAGCTGCGGATGCAGCGTCAGCTCATTGGCCTTCAAGCGATCCAGATCTAACATCCAATGGATTTGCTGAAGCAACTGAGAGCCATGTTGGTGGATCATGACTAATCCTTGCTCTTCTTCTGCCCCTAGCTTGAGAGTGCGATTGAGACGCTGGGCCTGGCCCAAAACGCCATTGAGGGGTTCACTCAATCCCTGGTTGAGACTGGTCAAAAAATCCTGTTTCGTTTGCCGTCGCTGGTGCGCAAGGGCTTCAGTTAGGTTTTGTGGGGCTGGAACGGCTGGCCTGTCCCAGTGGCGACTCTCCTCCACCGCACCCTCTGCACTGGCGGCTAGCAGCGAAGCATTCAGCTGGGCCTGGAGGGAATGATTGATTGTCCGAAGGCGACGTTGCTCAGCATCCCGAGCGATCGCCCCACCAATACAAGCCGCCACGGAGCAAAGGGTGGAAATTTCTGTCAAGGACCAATGCAACGGCTGCTGCGCTTCGAGGCCTAGCACCCCCCAAAACAAAGGCTTCCCAGCCGGTAACTTCACTTGAATCGGCAGCGCCACCAGAGATTGCACCCCCTGGGCCAAGAATAATGGCTGCTCCTCCGGAGGAAAGCTCTCGACCTGGCCATAGATCGCCCGCCCAGCCAGCCATTCTTTCTGCCAGCGCAACAACAATGGATGCCAAATGGCCCCAGGCTCTCCTGAACGTAGCGTTTCATCCAGTTGATCATCACGAGACCATTGTGAACTCAGGATCAAACTACTATCTGCGTTCACCATCACAGGTTCTAGCCAATCCTGACGAGGTATCCCCCAACCATTGGCCTGAAAAACCGAGACGATTTCGACTTGGGCGACCTGACCAACACAGCCCAATGCCATGCGAATCGCCTGTCCTAAGTCATCATGGGTCACCAAAGCTTGGGTCGCCGTCGCAATACCACGCAGCCATCGCGCCGAGTCTGACAGATCGGTGATATCTAAAGCGTTAAAAGAGCTATCCATGGCGACTCACCAGGGTTCCGACAAGAACATCAAGGGGTTAGGCTTGATGCCCCATTGAGACAATTTGCCTTAACTTCTCCCATCGGCAAGAGCACTGAACTCCCGGTCGACCCAACACCGCAATCTCACTCCTATCTTCATCATGAGTTCCGCATTTTCTTCCGTTTTACTGGGTGCAGTGATGGTCAATCCAAGTCTCACAGTAGAAACGGCAAGAATCTAGTCAAGTATGCGTAAATTACGATGAATCGATGCAATCAGATTACACTCAGGTAATCCTGGCAAATTTACCGAAGCAGCCACAGATTCCCTACAAAATCCCACTTTTCGCCAGTACAGTGGGGAAAGCGATCGCCCCTCTACGCCTCTATGCCTAACCGCCTGCTGCTTTGGTTCCGCAATGACCTCCGGCTCCATGACCACGAACTCCTCGCCCAAGCGGTCAAAGCCGGGCAAGATATCCTTCCCTTCTACTGCTTTGACCCTCGCCAATTTGGTACCAGCCCCTTTGGATTTGCCAAGACCGGCAGCTATCGAGCCCAGTTTCTCCTAGAAAGCGTTGTAGACCTAAAGCAAAGTTTGAAAGAACTCGGCAGTGACCTCATCATCCGCCAGGGCAAACCAGAAGAGATCATCCCTCCACTGGTAGGACAGTACGGCATCACAGCGGTGGCATATCACGAGGAAGCCACCGCCGAAGAGACTCGAGTAGCAGCTCAGGTCAAAGCCGCGCTTCGGCCCCTGGGCACGAACCTCCAGACCGCTTGGGGAGCAACGCTCTATCATCCTGACGATCTTCCCTTCTCCATTTCTGAAATCCCCGAGGTCTTTACTCGCTTTCGCAAAGAAACCGAGAAACAATCCACAGTCTACGAGAACTTTCCTCGGCCCACCAAACTCTCACCTCTGCCTTCAGGCTTGGAAACAGGTGCATTACCAACTCTGAGTGAACTGGGTCTTGAGCCCCTCTGCCTCGATCAGCGAGCCGTTCTTCAATTCAAGGGGGGTGAAACCCAGGGGAAACAGCGCCTACAGGACTACTTCTGGGACGGTGATCATCTCCAAACCTACAAAGTCACCCGCAACGGAATGAAGGGAGCAGACTATTCTTCCAAGTTCTCCCCCTGGCTATCTCTGGGCTGTCTCTCGCCGCGCTATATCTACTGGCAGGTCAAGGAATACGAACGCCAGCGCATTGCCAATGACTCGACCTATTGGCTCATTTTCGAGCTGCTGTGGCGCGACTATTTCAGATTCATCTGTGCCAAGCATGGCAATAAAGTGTTCAAGGTTGAGGGGCTTCAGGGCATTCCCCTGCCCTGGAAACAGGATGAGAAGCGCTTTGAGCTGTGGTGTGAGGGTATGACGGGCTTTCCCCTGGTGGATGCCAATATGCGCGAGCTGAAGCAAACAGGCTTTATGTCCAACCGGGGCAGGCAGAACGTGGCCAGCTTCCTGACGAAGAACCTAGGCATTGACTGGCGCATGGGGGCGGAGTGGTTCGAGTCCCTGCTAATTGACTACGACCCCTGTAGCAACTGGGGCAACTGGAACTACACCGCTGGGGTGGGCAACGATGCTCGGGGCTTCCGCTTCTTTAATATCCAGAAGCAGTCCAAGGATTATGACCCCAAAGGGAGCTATGTGAAGCACTGGTTGCCGGAGCTGAAGCAGATTCCGAGCCACAAGGTGCATGAGCCTGGTCAGCTACTGCCAGTGGAGCAGGAGCGCTTCGGCATCAATATGGGGGTGGATTATCCCAATCCGGTGGTGGATTTGTTTAAGTCTGCCAAGGCAAATGAGGCAGCCTATAATGTTGCGATGCCTGCACAACCATCTCGGGGCGGGAAGCCGAGGCGTAAGGGCAAGGGCAAAGGCCGAGGAGGCGATTCTACAGGAAGCTCCCGTCGCGATCGCCGCAATAACGGCAGCAGCGACAACAGTCCAGCCTGGGCTCAGCGCCCCAACAAGCCCAAATCCTAGGGAGAATAAGGATTATTCCGATTCTCCTTCAATCCAGCATCAGCGGCCTACAGTGAGTTCAGCCTCCCGCTCAACTCAGCCGCTATGTCCGCCCGTCAACTCATCTGGTTCCGCAACGACCTCCGCCTCCATGACCATGCCGTCATTGCCCAGGCCCTATACGATGTCGATGACATTATCCCTCTCTACTGCTTTGATCCCAAGGAGTTTGGACCCACAAGCTTTGGCTTTCCCAAAACGGAGGGCTATCGCGCTCAGTTTCTTATCGAAAGCGTGGCTGACCTGCGCCAGAGCCTCCAACACTTAGGCAGTGACCTCGTTATTCGCCAAGGCCATCCTGAAGCAGTTATCCCTGAGTTGATTCAGCAACTCAACGTCACGAGCCTGGGCTACCACGAGGCAACTGCGCCGGAAGGCCTTGAGATCGAGAAAGCCGTCAAAGCTGCTATCAAACCACTGAAGATTGAACTCAAAGCAGCCTGGGGGGCCACACTTTACCACCGGGATAATTTGCCCTGCAAGCCAACTAAAGTTCCAGATTCATTTTCCTACTTTCGCAAGATCATCGAAGCCGATAGCAAAGTCTACGACACCTTTGACAACCCAACCAAACTTCCGGCCCTGCCGCAGGGTGTAGAGCCAGGTGCGTTACCAACTTTGAATGACCTGGGAGTTGAACCATTAGTCCCCGATAGCAGGGCCGCCCTAGCCTTCAAGGGAGGCGAGACTGCTGGCAAGCAGCGCCTCCAAGATTACTTCTGGAACGACGATCATCTCCAGCACTACCAGAAAACCCGTAACGGCATGCTGGGGGCGGACTACTCCTGTAAGTTCTCTCCCTGGCTAGCCCTGGGCTGCCTCTCGCCTCGCTATATCTATTGGCAGATTCAGGACTATAAATTAGAGCGGGTCAAGAATGACTCGACTGACTCGGTGACGTTCTCGCTGCTGTGGCGGGATTACTTTCACTTTATGGCAGCCAAGCATGGCAAAAAGCTGATTCAAGTAGAAGGGCTAAGAGGCGTGGCCTTGCCCTGGCAGCAAGATTCTGAACGCTTTGAACAATGGTGCAAGGGACAGACGGGCTTTCCACTGATTGATGCCAATATGCGCGAATTAAGGCTCACGGGCTTTATCTCCAATCGGGGTAGGCAGAATGTCGCAAGCTTCTTGACCAAGAATTTGGGCATTGACTGGCGCATGGGCGCGGAGTGGTTTGAGTCGTTACTGATTGACTATGACCCTTGCAGTAACTGGGGTAACTGGAATCTCAGCGCTGGGCTGGGGCCAGAGGCCCAGACTTTCCGCTTTCTCAATTTGAAGAAACAGGCGAAGGACTTTGATCCGGAGGGGCTTTACGTTAAATATTGGCTCCCTGAGCTGCAAGCAGTGCCAACGCACAAAATCCATGAGCCTTGGAAGATGTTGAAGGTGGAGCAGGAAGAATCCGGTGTCACTATCGGGGTGGACTACCCGAGTCAAATGGTGGATATGTTTAAGTCGGCAAAGGCCAACGAGAAAGCCTATAAGGCTGCTATGCCTGCACAACCCAAGAAAGAAAAGAAGGCTAAGCAGGGAGAGAAGCAGGACTGGCGCGGGCAGAAGAAGCGCTCCCATCCTCAATACGAGCCTGGTCCGCCTCGGTCCAAGGAGTGAGGCCCTAATCCAATGAGCAAAAGATTCGCCTTCCCCTAGTCCAACGGCGGCACATCCCTAGTTAGGACTGACTTCAATCTGGCAAATATACTGCTGTAGCTTCTCCCGCAACTGCTGCATTTTAAATTCAGCCTGCAAGGCAAGCAAAGGCTGCGCAAACGGCTTTAATGCCGGTTCTGCTTCAGTCAAGTCCGCTAACGCGTCGGTAAACTTACTCACCTGGCCCCCTTGGGCTAAGAAGAGCAATGCTTGCAACACGTCCAAATCCGGCAACAGTAATTGTTCCTCCAAGACATCCTGTCCATCGCCAGACACATCTTCCAAAGCATCGTATTGCCAAGTCAACTCCAAGAGTTGAGCAATCTGAGCCAGCAATAGTTGTATATCCACTGGCTTGGGCAAGAACAAATCTCCTCCGGTCTCTAGGGCAATACGTTGATCCTCTATGGCAACGGAAGCTGAGGAGATAATGGTGCGTTGCCCCGCTAAATCTGGCTGATTACGCATCTGTTGGAGCATCTCAAAGCCATTCATCACGGGCATGGCTAAATCCGTAATCACAAGGTCTGGAGATTGCTCTTCTATGCAAGCCAGTCCTTCTTTTCCATTCTCCGCTTGGAGGACTTGAAACCCCAGA
>CALECT010000059.1 GCA_937949725.1 uncultured Pseudanabaenaceae cyanobacterium | reverse complement strand
ACCGCCTCTCGATTGGTGTTTTGAGGATCACTCCCTTCAAACAGCGGGCGAAGATCATCCGCCATCTGCTTTGCCAGGGCCTCAATTTTTTCTGATAGGCTGACTGAATTTGCCGCAGGCTTAAGCAACTCACCGGCAACGGTATCAATCGTCTTATTCGCCAGACTATTGGCCAGCTTGGATTCAATCCCCAAAGAACTGACTAAGCTTTTGGCCAAAGTGGGTCCAACAACTTTGAGTGCCAATGTGGTGATAGACATTTTCTGTTTTGAGACCCAACACTCTAACTAGATAACGATTATAGTGGCCTCAGCTTCAGCCGAATCCTAAGAGAATCTGAGTTCGACCTATTCAAACCCCTTCTTCCTCGATTTCTGGCCTTAGTGTTACTCATCGCAATTGCTTACAGTTTGGCCAGCTTCGGAAATCGCTTACACATCGATCAATTCATCCATACCCTTAGTATCAGCTAGTCATATATAAACTGAATTCTTTAGGTCAAGGTGGATTTAGCGCTGCTGCCAAGCCTCAAATAATTTAGCTTCAAAATCGGCATAGATCGCTTGCCAGTCATACCGTTCTTCCACCAGGCTTCGACCATTCGTACGCAGATTCTTCCAAAGAATGCGATCGCGGTCCACTGCCAAAACCGCCTGGGCAATCTGTTCCGGCTCATCGCGAATTAGCAGGTGCTCCCCATCAACCCCATCCAAACCTTCACAGCCCAAAGATGTAGACACAACGGGAAGCCCCATCGCCATGGCATGGAGAATTTTAATACGAGTCCCACTCCCCACCCGCAATGGCACCACAGAAATATGACAATCCCTAGCCACATCTTCCATGACTTCAGGACTGGCTACGACTTCAATGCGAGGATCTTTCGCCAGGGCTAATACTGTCTCCGGTGGATCAGCTCCAGCAATGCAAAACTGCATATCTGGCTCCTCTTTCCAGATCAACGGCATCACTTCCTCGGCAAAGTAAGTCGCACCGTCAATATTGGGAAAGTAAGTCAACGTACCGAAAAAGAAGATCTTGCGCACTTCCCAGTTGTTGAGCGGGGGCGTGGCCTCGGTGTCAATCCCATTGTTGACAACCCAGGTTTCGCTCTGGGGGCAACGGCTCAGAAGTTCCGTTTGATCATTGACGCTAACGACGGTGCGCAGATCAAACTGGGGCCAATGCTCATCCTCATAAGCCGCTAGCTTCACGGCTTCACTGTCCGCATCGGCAAAGGCATCTATCGCCGAGGTTTCCTTCACCAGCTTATCCACTGCAGCTTTACTTTGATTCAAAGCAGCAAAGCGTTTCAATAGGTCGGATTCAATGTTGTGCTCACCCACGACTGTATAGGCATTGGGGAAAAGGTGGCGGTATTGCGCCATATAGATAAAGTCAAAACAAACAATATCGAAGTTGACAGTTCTAAGTTGCTTAAGCACCTTGGCTAAGCGCTGGCTGCTGTACTTCCGAATCAGCTTGGGGCATGCTTCCCCTTCAACTTGGGTATCGCCGATGAGGGCAACGAGGGAAAGCTCACAGTGCTTTTCCATTTCTTCAACGATCGCATATTCCTTCGGAGCAAAGATCAGAGAAGCCACCACCAAACGATGATGTTTCCCCAAGCCTCTCGCCTCTTGGAACATGCGGGTGATGGCCCCCAGCTTGGGCGGATAGGTCGGATAGGGCGTCACTAGCAAAATATCGAGCGGACGCTCATCTGTTTTGGCTTCTGCAGCACGGGCATCGCAATAGTCCTGGATCCGTTGCTCCTGTTTCTGTAGATACCGCGTGTAGTCAACTTGTTGAGCAAAGAGTGTTTTGTCTTCTGGACTCTCGGGGTTAGCGGACTGGAGTGCTGCGATCGCCTCCTCCCATCGGTCTTTGCCCATCAAAGCCTGGGAGAGATAATACTTGGACCAAATGAAGTCTGGGTCCAGTTCTAGGGCACGTTCTAGGGCTGCGATCGCCTCCTGCCAACGCCCCTGTTTTGTAAGCGTTTCGCCGAGGTGGTAGTTAAACCAATTGACGTTCTTATCTTGGGCAACGGCAGCTTGAAATTCTGCGATCGCCGCATCCAATTTTTCCTGTCCCACTAAGATTCTGCCGTAGAGGTGGCGAAACCAGGGACTATCGGGTTCTAACGCCAGTGCATTTTGAGCAGGCGGACCCGCCTCGGTCCAGCGCTGTTGATTCGTGAAGCATTCCGCCAGGGCGTAATGGGTCCAGCCATCTTGGGGCGTCAATTCTACGGCGCGGCGACAGGCCATTTCAGCCTTGTCCCATTGGGCCTGACCACTAAATGCCCGTCCCAAATCTCGCTGAATCCAGGCCGCATTCGGTTGAATAACAGCTAAGCCCCGAAAGGCTGCAACGGCGACGTTCCAACGCAGCGGTCCAAGGAAGCGGCTGGATTCGAAGAGTTGGCCAAAGATACGTTGGGTCAGGGACATGAGAAGTCAGAACGGGGAGGTAGATTGCAGGAACTGTGAGAATCGCTGAGATAAACTTTCAGCTTTTACTGGCGGCTGGATTTATCGGTGACCGCCACCGCTGGGGGAGTCGCTTGCGAAGCTGAGGTGGTCGTCGTCATGGTCGCTTTGACCGTTGTGTCTTTTCCCGCACTAGACCGGCTAAGTCCCCAACTAGCAACCCGCTGGCGCGATCGCCACAATGACCAGGGACCTGCAAGATTACCTTGAATTTCAGCCAGAATCAGCCAGAGGGGATAAGCGCGATCGCCCCAGGGCCAGAGCAATAGTCGCTTGAAATGATAGAGCGGCAGAAAGACCAACATCGTTCCCAGGGCACGATAATCTCTGTCCCTTAAAACGGTTGTTAAATGATAGGAAATAAAGCCTTTACTGTAGTTATAAAGCTGTTTTTTCAGCGCAGCCATATCTCGGCGATGGCGATGCCAGAGATAGGCATCGGCTTGGTAGACCATACGCTGGCCCGATTTCAGTAGGCGATAGAAAAGGTAAATATCTTCTCCCACCCCCGAGGGCATTCCCGGTCCCAAGGCTTCATCCATCAAGCCCACATTAGGATCATCAAAGACGCTAGCTCGATAGGCAGAATTGGCTGTACCTCCTAATTCCCAAGTCGGCACGGCATACATCCAGGAGCGACCAAACCAGTTTTCATCCACTTCAAACCGCTGAAAGCCTCGGCCAAGACCACCATCACCATAATTCTCAAATAATCGTTGGGAGCGACTGTTGAGTTCCAGCGGCAGGACATTGCCTGTCACTCCCATGACATCGGCACGGGCAAAGGGCGCAATGATTTTCTCCAGCCAATCTTGAGGCAAGGTGACATCATCATCCACAGTGACAATGATCTCACTACTTGCAGCCAGAATGCCCGCATTTCTTGCATAGGCAACTCCTGCCCGGCCTTCACTGACTAATTGAATGGGGTAAGGAGCGTTGGAGAATTCTTCGACCACAGGGGGAGTTAGGCCAGAGTCAGGTCGATTGTCTACCACAATGATTTCCACAGGGCGATCTGTGACTTGGGCGGTGAGTCCTTGGAGGCAGTGGCGCAGGTCTTCGGGGCGATCGCAGGTGCCCACAACAACGGCAACTGAAACGTGATTGGGCAATCGAGCTGTTTCAGCAGCGGGAACAGCCAAATGATGGGGAATCGCGACGGCCTGCCACCAATGCTCACCTGGGGATGAAACTAACGCAGCGGGGAATTGCTCAGCCATGGCTTGGGCTTGAGTTGTGGGCGAAATCGCACCGTAATCGTTGGCAATATCAACAAAACCCCAGAGACGATTTCGATGTTCCACAAACAGGCGAGTTGTGGCAAAACCGGCCACATCTGCAATCGGAACTAGGGGCTGCCCGTTGAGTTGGATGGCACGAACTGCGATCGCATCGGCTTCGATTTCTGGCGTCTTCTGATTGCTCAGTACCTCTGCACCCAAAAGGTCTAGGGGAGCGAGAAGCCCATGCTGTTGTTCAACCAACTTCGCTTGTTTCTGAGCTTTGCCGTAACTGGTGAAGCCCTGGAAGCAGCCTTTGAGCTGAGCCCAGCGTAAGCTGCGGGGAAATGACTGGGGGCTAAACAGGCTTTTGAAGATTGGCAAAACATGGCCTGAGATCAGCCAAAACAGACCAGATAGCGCTAATTGAGAGATCAGTCGGGGGAACTTTTGAGCCGCCGCCCTCATAAATGCATATACTGCCCCATTATTCATCAGTTGCCGGTGTAGCTCGGCCAGGCTACGGCGATGGCGGTGAAAAATTACGGCCTGGGGCTCATACAGTACCGCGAAGCCATTAGCTAGAACGCGGAAAAACATTTCTAGATCTCCCGCACCATTGGTTGCTGTACCAACGTCTAGGGCAGGATCAAAATCGCCAATGGTCGAAAATAAAGTCCGCCGGTAAGCCATATTGGCCCCAGTACCGACATTGCCCGTTCCCACGTGGCTCCAATGAATGGGCTTTCCATTGGGGAATTCCCATTTTCTGGGCTCAAACCCTTTGCCAAAGCCACCATTCGTCTCAAATAGAACTTGGGCTTCTGTTTCTAATTCAGCAGGTACCACTAAACCTGTGACGGCCATGACCTCGGGATGAGTGAGGAAAGCTTGGGCGATCGCCTTCACCCAACCCCCATCCACCTGTACATCATCATCGGTGTAAGCAATGATCTCTCCTTGGGCTTCTCGCAGCGCCAAATTCCTGGCCCAATCCAAGCCAGGGCGGGGTTCACAAAGGTAGCGAACTTGCTCGTAACCAGCCACAACAGCCTGGCTTGCATCATCACTAGGTGCATTATCGACCACCATTAGATCTAGATGGGGATAGTCCAGCTTCAGCAACGCATCCAGGCAGAGAGCCAAGTCTTCGGGGCGATCGCGAGTACATACTGCTACGGTCACCAGGGGCCAATTCAATTCGGGCTCGGCAGGAGCCAAAGCACGCAGATCAGCAAAAGTTGGGCAGGGCTCAGGTAATCCCTGGAGCAGGCCGTTAGTCCAGAGACAATGACGGATCTTGTCACCAAGCTGCTGGTTGAGAGCCTGTTCGATCGTGACGCGATCGCAGCCACCATTAATAACCGGCAATTTCCCATAGCCCAACACTTGCCCATGGAGCCGTACCAAAGCCAGCAGGCCAACATAGCCTTCTAGCCCGTTCAGAACGGGAAGGGGCTGGCTGAGCTCTAGCTGAATAACTTTGATGGGGTATTGCATGGGGGCAAATGACAGGGGCAGAGGCAATGAAAACAGAAGCGCTATTGCAAAAGCTTGTGGAGCAAATTCCCAAGCCCAAGCTTGAAGCGAAGGCTAAACCCTCCCGGCAGATCCTCAGGCGGCGCAAAGGGCTGTATCTCTGACATAGCATCGGATAGATCCGCAGCTTGAGCAGACTGGCTGTTCGCAACAGCCTCAGGTCGATGAGACTTGTCCAATTGAGATGTATTACTGGGCTGATGGGACTGAGTCTGCCTAGTGAAAAGCTGCCAAGCACTACCCAGGGCCATGCTGTAGAGACCGTAGCGGCCCAGCGGCGTAACGCATTCCGCCTTTAGCACTTGGCCTAGCCAATACAGCGTTTCACGAGGTTGGTCCGATAGCTGACTCTGCCTGGCCAAATACATATAAAAGCTACTGCGGGAAAGACGATAGAGCGCTCCGGGAATTTCAGGATGGGATTGCTGCACAGCATCCAGCATCAGGCCCTGGGAACGCCCCATTTGGCGGTAGTCACCGGACATGGCCGCATCGGTCTTGCGATAGCCAATCAAAAAAGCCGGTGCCACACAATACTCATATTTCTCCGCCAGACGTAAATACAAATCCCAATCTTCACAGCCCTGAGCCTGGCGCTGTTTGAGGCTGGCATCATAGCCACCTATCTCTTCCAGGGCAGACCGCCGAATCACCGTTGAGCTGGCATTGCCCAGGAAGTTGTGGCACAGCATAGAGCGATAGACCGGGCCTTCAATCGTCGCAGCTCGAAAGCCACCGTTGGGTTGATCATGTTCATCGATATCCACTGACCAGCCGTAGCAAACCCCGGCCTGGGGGCCAGCTTCTAACAGACGTTTCACCTGAAGTTCTAGATTCTCGGCATACCAAATATCATCGGCATCAACAGGAGCAATGAACTCGCCTTGGGCCTGGGCAATGCCGGTGTTACGGGCGATCGCCACGCCTCCATTCGCCTGCTGTATCAGCCGCACCCGAGGATCCCGCTCCGCCCAACACCTCACAATGGCTGGGGTCTCATCCTGGGAGCCATCATCCACCACGAGCACTTCCAAATTTTGATGAGTCTGACTCAACACCGAAGCCAGCGTGCGCTCGACATAACAAGCAGCGTTGTAGGCAGGGATAATCACCGACACCAGTGGCATCCTGGATTCAGTGGGCATAGATGGAGAAACTATGGTTTGGGTCGCTTGTGACGCCATCGCGATGGAAGGGTAGATCCACAACAGAATAGAGGCTATCGGACCGAGATGGAATGTTGCAGCTCACAGCAAGCATAGATTCCACCGCGATATTCAGTATTCTCTCGATGATGTAGCAATTTTTGCTAACTGACCATGATGATTTTATGTAATCAACCAATCTAGTTCAGATACCGCCTTGCTCCTTGGCTGAGGACCTGTAGGAAACACTTAGGATATAAATGCCCTGCTTATCTATTGCTATTGCTAAGAACCATCCAGATGTCACTCTGTTAAGGGTGACTCGTTACATGTTCCCATCCTTGTCCATTTAAATTAGGTCCACCCTTCGTAGATGTCGTCTACCCATGATCTGCCCCAGAAGACTGCCTCCTCTAGTCGGTGGTCGGCCCTATGGGCTTCTCCCCTGCTGCCCTGCTTGATTTTTGCAGGCCTCTGTCTCTTAGGTCTGCTGAACCACGAGATGTGGCGCGATGAACTTCGGGCTTGGGTGCTCGTGCAACAAAGCAGTTCCTTCGCTGAGCTATTTCAGCAAATCAATAATGAAGGCCATCCTGCGCTTTGGTATGTATGCCTCTATGGCTTGACTCGCCTGAGCTCCAGCTACCTGGCGATGCAAGTTTTCCATGGAGCGATCGCCACATCCATCATTTACATCATTCACCGCTATTCCCCTTTCACCTTGCTCCAGCGGTGGATGCTGACCTTTAGTTATTTTTTCTTTTACGAATATGCCATTGTCAGTCGGGGCTATAGCCTGGGTGTGCTCTGCTTACTGGGCTTTTGCAGCTGCTTTTCCAGTCCCCAACGCAGCGGCATCCCCCGCAACACCTGGCTATTGGCGGGTTGCTTAGCACTCCTAGCCAATACCACAGTCTACGGCTTGCTCCTCAGCTTAAGCTTGGCCATCGTAATGGTCTGGGGCTGGTGGCAGCAGCGGGAGCAACGTTCTCCCCTACAGCAGCTTCGTCATGGCTTGGGCATCGCTGTCATCCTATGCAGCGGCTGGGCCATTGCAAGCTTCCAGGTGACTCGCGCGATGGTCGCAGAGGCTGGGCAAAATCTGGAACAGGCAACAGTCACGATTACGACGGCGGCTCCCGTTCAAGTGCTACCTGAAGCCGAAAGCGTTGCATCTGCCAAGCGCTTAATTTACAGCCTGACGCAAATATGGAAGGCCTATGTCCCCGTTCCATTGCTGTGGCAACATAATTTCTGGAACACCAACTTCATTGCCAACTCCCCCAGGCTAGATCTCAACGATAACCTGCCCCTGGGCTTGATCTTGAGTGCCTTGCTGTCTTTAGTCATGGCCTTAATGGCGGTGAAAGCGCTGTGGCGATCGCGTCTAGCCGTTTTGCTTTACAGCTTTGGAACAACCACATTGCTGCTATTTAGCTATCGCTTCGCTTGGTGGACCTCCCTCCGGCACCATGGCCATCTATTTGTTTTCTTAGTGGCTTGCTTCTGGTTACTGCCCAGTTTGGTCCCCGCCCATCGCTTAGGAGCCATGGCCAATGTTCTGAAGCGGTCTTCCTTTTTTACGACACTACTGGCCATTCAAGTCTTTGCTGGCGTTTATCTCTACGTCAGTGATTTAGCCTTGCCATTCTCAGGGGGCAAGGCAGCAGCGGCTTACTTGGAAGCTGAGCAGCTAGATGGGATGGCGATCGCAGGCCATGACCAATATCAAGCCTCCACCGTTGCCATCTATCTTGACACCTCGTTCTACTACCCCGAGATCAATAAGTTAGGCTTCTCTTGGGACACTGAAACCACTCGAGAAAGCAACGAAGCGAATCAATTAGCCAATCTCCAAGCTTGGGCGGCTCAATCGGAACAAGGCGCAATTCTAGTCTGGAGTAAACCACTGGAGGAACAGATACCCGACTATAAATTGACAGAGCTAGAAACCTTTAAGTCGGCATTAACTGAGGATGAATCGTTTTATCTCTACCGCCTCTCTCCTCAGTAAACGCAACTTAACAGGCTTTATGATTCGCGGTTCACATAAGGCCGAATCATGCGATAGCTATCATAAATTTCTTCCATGCGGTTGGTTTCAGCTTTGCTGCGGTTGGGCTTATCTTGTAATTCTTTGTAGCGCTCCAGCATACGAAAGTTTTGATAATCCAGAAGAGTATCCTGGAGGAAATCGAAGGTAGAGCGCTCCGAGTTGTCGTTATCGGCACGGATTTGCGTGAGCAGGGTCGCGAGTTTTTGGTTACGCAGGTACTCGGTACTGACGGACTGGCCCGGCACTACAGCAAAAGTGGCGTAGGTCACGTCGGCTTGGCGGTCCTCGGTGGTCCAGAGCACACCGCTATCATCCATTTTGAAGGCGTTACCATACTGGGGCTCTGGAAAGACCACATAAACGCCAGTTTGGAGGGGAGCTCGACCTCGGGTAATTTGTCCCGCAGGATAGAGGGAGAAGGGAACCCGGATGACCTCTTGGTCTCGCTCCAGCTTGGAGAATATTTTGTTGATGGCGCTGATCACCCGGCTAAAAGGGTAGGCATAGGGGGCGAGGATAGGAAATGCTGAGCCAGTGCGTTCCACAAGGCTTTGCAAGGCGGTTATGGTGGCCATGCGTTCACCGTCATCGGTGTCCACTTCGATAATGTTTATTTCCAGCCAGAGGCGTTCTTTGCCGGTGTATTCGTCCACGATGAGAACGTTATTGGCGAAGAGATCAGAGATCATTTCGCCAGCGGGAATGTCTTTGCCATAGAAGTGAACGCGCTCCACTTGGGGATTGGAGCCGATCGCCGATTTGCTGGCAATCAAAATATCATTTCCCCCACGCAGGAAACCATCCAAATCTTCCGCAATGCGACAGCTCACAAGAGAAATCGTAAAAGGCTCCACAGGTTCAATGGGGCGCGATTCATCGTAGAGCCGGTAGGGAGAGGTGAGATATTTGCGATCGGGCAAGGCGAGCCAAACTTTGCTCTTAAGAGGCGTGGGCATAGTGAGGGGCTGGTTGCCCAGGGGGAAAATCTGAACCGTTCATAAGTTTGAACAGCAAACTTTGAAACGGCAAGGGTTCATGACCCGTTTGCCTACTGCGCCCTCTTAAAAAGTCAAGACATCTTCTACCATAAAGCTGTAACGTAAACCCTCAGAATCTAGACTGAATAAGGTCTTCAGCCTCTTTCCGTTTTGGGCAGGTTGCAAAAATCCTAATCTAATTTGCCCATCGACTCACATTTTCTGTACCGCGTAGGGCATTCAGAAGACTCCTCATGTAGACTTCTTTCCGACCTGAGCAGCATGGAAGAAGGCTTTCGAGCCCATAGCTCTCCTTGCTACCAGCTTTGCTCGAAGATCTTTCCCCAAGCTAAGTCTCGACTGCAAGGATGTAGGCACTGAGTGGAGTTGACGTTTACGCTAATCAGCAACGTAAGCTTGACCGGGTTCGCGATAGACACCGTAAGCCGCAAACATTCCTAGCAAAAAGCCATAGAGGTGTCCCCACCAAGCCACACCCGGTTGAGTCGGCAGCGCTCCAAAAATAAAATAGCTGTAGTTCAGCAGGATAAAAATCGACATCAGCAGCGGCACAATCCGCTTCTCCAGCCAGCCAATCACTAGCAAATAACCAAACAGCGTGTACACCACGCCACTCAGGCCATGGGCAGGACTCAAGCCAAATAGCCAGCAAGCTAAGCCACCCCCCAGCCAGCCAATCATCAGCGTTGTCCAAAAGTCTTTGCGGCTCTTGGTGAGGATAATCCAGCTAAAAATGGCAAAACCGATGCTGTTGCCAATGAGATGGGCGAAGTCTGCATGGGAGATAGCGGACAGGAAAATGCCTGGGATTCCGGCGATAGAGCGCGGAATCACGACAAACTTCAAGTTACCTTTGAAAAAAGCCTGATCAACGATCTCCACGGCCCAGGGAATCGCCAAGAGCTGAAGCGGTAGGAAAAAGTTTCCTTTTAGCCGCTGGAGACTGCCATCGGAACGCACTTCAGTTGCCATAGTTTGAGCCTTGGTCTGAATCCAGCAAAATCAACTTGCGATCGCTCCTTTTCAGTGCAGCATCGCCTTCTCCAGCGTAGCCTCAGCTTCAGAAATTGCCCAGGTCAGGCCAGAGAAGTATGAAAGCTTGCCACCCTTTTCCAAGGGACCACTGAGAAAAGAATGGCAGAACTTTTCCCTAAGCAGCCTGCAAATCATTGACTGCCAAATGCCGCAGTACCTCGGGATTAATATCCACCGCCTTAATCTCCCACTTACAAGCTGTTAACCGCTTGGCCTTGCGAATCTCTAGCTCATTGACCAATCCCTGACGGTTGAGTGCCCGAGCACATTGCTGAGCCTTCTGCTTGGTCGCGAAGCCCAGGTAGCCGATCTGCCGCCAACCATGGCGCTGTTGGGGGTCATAGAGAATGCCCAGGCGATCGCCCAGTGCCTCCCAGTCAAACCCTTGTTCCTGAGAAGCCAAAGAAATCAGTAAACCTTTCTGAACTGCAACTTGGTCTTTGAGAAATGAAATATTGGAGCGCAGAAGTTCCTGTGAAGTCGCCATTCAAAAAAGCTCCATTACTTCGTTTTGCCTACCCCTATTTTAACTTTTCTTTTTAGAACTAAAATGCGATTTAAGGCCTTCTACATTTCTTTAAATGAGCTTTATTCAGCCTCTTCCAAGGTCGGGGCTTCATAAAGCTTTTCTAGGTACTCATTACCCCCTAGCTGATACATCTGCAGCAAGATCCAATCTTGCTTGTCATACATTTGAGCAGAAGGCTCAGCGACCCGGTATAGCTCAGGATTGGGGAGAGAAGCAGCCAACAGGGCTGCTTCTTCCTCCGCTAATTCCTGGGGCTTCACCTCAAAGAATTGACGACTCGCAGCACCCACGCCAAAGGTGCGATCGCCCATTTGCGCCACATTCAAATAAACCGTCAGAATGCGCTCTTTGGACCACAATAATTCAATCCAATAAGTGAACCAAACTTCCACCCCTTTACGAATGGCGCTGCGCCCTGGCCAAAGGTAGAGATTCTTCGCCACCTGTTGAGAAATGGTACTGGCTCCTCGCAAACTTCCGCCTTGCTGATAGTCCCGCAAGGCAGCCCCAATTTCCTCAAAATCAAAGCCATTATGGGTCGGGAATCGTTGATCCTCCGCCGCAATAACAGCCAAGGCCATCTCTGGCGGAATCTTGCGATAGGCCGTCCAGCGATAGCTATAGGGCCGTCGATTCTGCCAGGCGCTTTGCAGCATAAAGCTGGTAGTGGGCAGGGGTAGATAGCCCCAGGGCAATACAAGAGCGATGGTTAGCATCAACCACAGCACCACCAATGCCACCGCTCCTCGCAGCAGACGCATGGTCCAAGAACGCCGTCGCCGCCGACGTCGCCTCGGTCGTTCAAAGGCTTGGGGAGCAGGGTTATAAAGCGGATCCTGAAGGGGATCTGGGTAGGCAGCAGGCGTTACCTCAACCGGCGGGGCTGGGGGGGGAACTCTACGGGAACGTTTGCGGCGCAGCAATGGAAGGCTCACAACAGCAAATCCTAAGGCAGCTGAATATTCCTTCTAGGATGGCGATCAAACCAAAAAACGTCCAGGGTTGAGAATCCTACTGGGGTCGAACTGCTCTCGCAGACGGGCCATGGCCCCCAGGGCATTACCACCGTAGCCCCAGATATCAAATCCATGTTTAAGACTATTGGGCGCTTCTAGCAAGGTCAAAAAACCTCCTTCGTTCTCGCAATGCTGGCGCAGCTTAGTCAACTTAGCGCGGTCCCAAGCCAAGGGGCGATCGCATAACTGACCTATCCCACTGGCATGGTGGAATCTGACCAATGCCTCTTCCGAGGCCTTCGCTAAATGTTCCATCAACCCTGGCAATTGGGAAGGCAAGATGCCTAACTTACAGCGCAAATAGGGGTTGTCTAAGTAAGTTTGCAGATCCTGCCACAAGGCCTGTTCAGGCTCATTGACCAGAATTTGAATACTCAGCCCGAGCTGTTGTCCCAGCAACCGAATTTCATTAGTTTGTTCTGTGGTGCTAGCTGCGACGTTGCCAAACCGCAAGGCGATGGCAGGGGTATTTCCCAAATTCAAGGCCTGCGTTAATCGAGCGGAGAACCAGTCAAAGGCAACGGGGTTGAGGGTGGATGGAGCGATCGCCTCAGCAGCTTGGGCCAATGGCTCCAGTTCTCCCATGAGCACAACAGTCTTGAAGTTCTCCGGAATGGGATAGGTCTTCAAAGTCACCTGGCTAATGATTCCTAGGGTGCCAAAGGCTCCTGTGAACAGCTTCATTAAGTCATAGCCCGCCACATTCTTAACCACCCGACCACCGGCTTTTGCCACCTGACCATCAGCCCGAACAAACTGAATTCCCAGCAGCATGTCGCGCAATCCGCCATAGCGATGGCGTAGGGAGCCCGCATCGGCTGTGGCAATGATGCCTCCAATGGTGGCTTTGCCAGAGTAACTGGGCTCTACAGGGATAAATTGTTTATATTTCGCCAAGTGGGCCTGGAGCTGGCTGAGGGTAATACCCGCCTCACAGGTTACCGTCAGGTCAGCCGCTGCATGGTGAATCACTCGATCCATGCGGGCAGTACTCACAATCAATGGACTAGATTCCATCGGATTGCCCCAGGCAATCTTGCTGCCTCGGCCACAGACTAGCAGGGGCCATTTTTGCTCATGGGCCAGGCTAATGACAGCGCAGAGCTGGGCTTCATTGCTAGGTTGAATAATGAACTGGGGCTGGCTTCCATCAACAAATGCCGTCTGCAGATGCGCTTGCCAGGCTCCATCTAGCTCATCCCAAGGAGTGAGCATTTTAGGCGGTAAACGGTCGACAAGAAGCGGCGCAATCTGTTCGACAGCGGCGGAGGATGACATAAGTACAACAACAGAGGCGGGAGGCTAACGCCTAATAATTCTAGAAGGCTTTCGCAGTATCCCCTAATGCGGCAGTTTCCATCGTTAATCAAAGAGCTTCTAAAGCCTTGACTCACAAGGCTTTAGGCTGAATACTACAACCCATGAAAGCCCGCCATAGTGACCCGCTCAATGATCCGCTATTCATGGATTCTCTGTCCGAACGCAATGCTGCCCTGGTGAGATGCAGTCCTGAAATCGAGCGCTGTGCTTTTTGGGCCGTGGCCCATGGCGTCAACGCGTTTGAGTTACTGGAGGTTCTAGAACAGCTTGGCCTAGACATTGCGACTTGGCAGCAAGAGTCTTGGCACACGACGCCCCTGGCGATGCTCTTTGAACAATATGTAGCGACATTGCGACTGACAAAACTAGAACAGGCTTTAGGCGCTACTGCGGTGCGCAATCTAACGCCACTCCTGGAAAAGACTGAGCGGCAAAACAAGCTGCCCAATCCAGCACAATTAGAGGCGATCGCCCAGCTAGGAGCAGAATATCGCAAGCATTGTCCTGGAGCAGGCGAGGCCTCACTGGATGAGATGGCCAATGCCGTTGCGGATACAGTCAATCTTTAGAGCTATGGATTTTCGACCGAAACTGATGCTGCCCATTAATCTGTAATTTGCTCCATAAACGCCACCATGGAGGGTGGGTGTATTTATGGAAACCATTAGAATATAAGGCCCTTGAGTCGTAGGTACTGATCGTAACTATCCGGAATAGGGATGGAGCTGGCTGAATCTCAACTTGTTCGCAACTCTCAATAATTCCTCAGAGATTTATAAGAGTTGCGCCTGGAAATCACAAGCTGCCAACTCACCATGCTCAATCTGCCAAAGTCAAAGTCTCCCCTGAGTCGCAATCTCCTTCGCTTCGGGAGCTGCCTCGCAGGCACCTTGATGGCCAGCATTCCCTTGGCAGCTCAGGCTTCGCCTAATGGCACTTGGTTGTCCAAGCCTCAAATTTGGTTTCATGCTTCCAACCAAACGCTGGATTCTGTGATGGAGCGGATGAAGCAGGAGCGTTACGACTACGTCTTCCTGGATTATCGCAATGTGGATGATGAGATGCGGCAGGAGGTTGCTTTAGCAGCGAAGGAAAATAATCTTTCTCCCATCGTGTGGATTCAGTCTCCCCAGCTGCGGTCTATGACAGTAGAGGACATGATTCAGGAAGCTGAACATGCGGATGGAATTCAAGTGGATGATCACTTTTTTACGCACTATTCCCAGCGAGACTTTCAAGAATTGAGAGCAAAGTACGATAAGGAAATTCTCTGTAGCATTCAGCCTTTTCAAGCTGACAAAGTTCCGGCGAGGGGCTGTGATCAGCTAGATGTACAGTGTTATACCCCTGCAAGTTTTCAGAAATGTTTGAAGCTGGCTGATAATCTCAATGCGGTACTCAGTTTGTCTTCAACGAGTACGATTAGCCAGCAGAATAAATATTGGACTCGGGCTCACAACGTGTTCCTCTGGCCCCATAGCGATGATTATATGCAAGGCCCTAGCACTGAAGTTGCATCCACTGTGGAGAAGTAAGTTACGCATGTGACTTACTCGGATGATTGCAAGATAAACGCAAGAGCCGCGATCGCTTATATCTGGGAGATCGCGGCTCTCGCGTTTGATCTAGCTTCTATTAAGACAGCGACCAGTTAATGGGTTCAATGCCCTGTTGTTGCAGATAGCCATTGGCTTGGGAGAAGTGGCGACTGCCGAAGAAACCACGATGGGCAGAGAGGGGTGAGGGATGGGGCGAGGTGAGAACGAGATGCCGTTGGCGATCGATGAATTGGCCTTTCTTTTTCGCGTAGCTACCCCAGAGCAAAAAGACTAGATTTTGTCGTCTTTGGTTGAGGTTGCTAATAATTTCATCGGTGAATTGCTCCCAGCCCCGGCCTTTGTGGGAGGCGGCCTGGTGCTGTTCTACGGTAAGGACGCTGTTGAGCAGTAGAACGCCTTGGTTGGCCCAGCTTTGTAGACAGCCATGCTTAGGTCTGACAATGCCCAGGTCTTGTTCAATTTCTTTGAAGATGTTGACGAGGGATGGCGGTGGGGCAATGTCTTCGGGGACGGAGAAGCTGAGGCCATGGGCCTGGCCGGGTCCGTGATAAGGGTCTTGGCCGAGGATGACGACTTTGACTTGGTCGAAGGGGGTGCTGTTCATGGCGTTGAAGATGAGGCCGCCACAGGGGTAAATGCGTTTGCCTGCTGCTTTTTCGGCCTGAAGGAAGGCTTTGAGCTCTTGCATGTGGGGAGTCGCAAAGGCAGGCTCCAGGATGGCTTTCCAGCTAGGTTCCAGTTTGATTTGGCTGCTGGCAGATGGGGAGACTTCTGTTGCCATGGGTCTTGCAGGTCTGAGTTGAAAGGGAGTTGCGGTGCTATGGCACTTCATCTTACTAGGCAGCGCTGAGCTTTATGCTTTCAGTCACGCCAGTATTTCAGTCGACTTGCAAACCCGTTGCGCGAGAAAAACTTCGGTCTACTTCGGGGAACTTCCTGCCACTTTGCATGGCTGCGGAGCAGATCTGAGCCCTTCCACTCACTATCTAGCACTGCATCGCTGTCATTGTAGCTTCACCTATTCAACGACCAGAATGGCTTCAATTGCATCTACAGCGATGCTGAGTTGCCTAATTCTGGAGGTTTCTTACGTGCAATCTCAGAGATTTAAGAAGACCCATTCTGCTCCACGAGGTCAGGCTTACATTACCCAGGTGGGTAAATGTCTGCCGGGTGATCCCATCGACAATGACGAGATGGAAACCTATTTAGGTAAGGTGAATGGTCAAGCCTCACGGCTTAAAAATCGGATTCTCAAAAGCAATGAGATTCAGCAGCGATACTACGCGTTGAATCAACAACAGCAAACCACCCATCGCAATAGTCAAATGGCGGCGATCGCCATCCGCGATGTTCTAACCCAAGCGGGCTTGCCCCCCGGTGATATTGACCTGCTGGCCTGTGGCACGACCTGGCCGGACCTGCTGGTGCCAGGATTCGGCAGCATGGTCCATGGTGAGCTGCCGGAGCTGTCACCCTTAGAAGCTACTAGCCATCAAGGCGTCTGCTGTGCAGGGGTGGCGGCCCTGAAATATGCCACTTCCCAGGTGCAGCTGGGCCACAAGCGACAGGCGATCGCAGTGGCTTCAGAGTTGGCCTCTCGCCTGTTTAAGCAGAGTCGCTTTGAGGCAGAACCCTCGGTGCAAACTGGGGAGAAGCTGCCCTTTGATACGGAGTTTCTGCGCTGGATGTTATCGGATGGGGCTGGGGCGGTGCTAGTGAGCGATCGCCCAGCCCCTACAGGACTCAGCCTCAAGGTGGACTGGATTGAACAGATCTCCCATGCAAATGCTTACCCGGTGTGCATGTATGCGGGGGTAGACAATCCAGAGCAGCTCACCAGTTGGATGGATTATCCATCCCAAGTTCAGGCCGCTCAGGATGGAGCCATTGACCTGCGACAAAATATTCGCCTCCTGGACCAGGTAGTGCAGTTGGGCGTAGAAGGCTGGTTGCATCTGATTGAAGCGGGACGGGTGAAACCAGACGAAATTGACTGGTTATTGTGTCACTATTCCTCCCATTTCTTCCGCAGTCAGATTATTGATTTACTGACCCAAGCAAACTGCATGATTCCGGAAGAGCGTTGGTTCACCAACCTCTATACCCGTGGCAATACTGGCTGTGCATCCATCTACTTGATGCTGGAAGAACTCTTCCATTCTGGCAAACTGCAACCCGGTCAAAAGATTTTCTGCTTTGTGCCGGAAAGTGGACGATTTACCACGGCCTATATGCAGCTGACGGTGGTAGAGCGCGCGATCGCCCCCAGTACTTCCCATGCTGAACTAGTTGCGCCTCCTAAGCCAACTCCGATAATCCCATCGCCAGAATCCACTGGCTCCGCTGATCTGCTACGGCAGTTGATGTTGGTCTGGCTGGAATTTGATCGCCAGCTGCGGTCTGTCCCCATAGTCAAACGCCTCCACAGTGGCGACTTTACCCTAGAGGACTACAAAGCTCTATTGCGTAATCTGCGTCCTCAGGTAGTGGAAGGGGCAAGGTGGATTGCCCGAGCTGCTTCCAACGCCACTGATTTTCAGCTGCGATCGCTGATGATTCACCACGCCCAGGATGAACACCGCGATTTCCAAATGTTAGAGCGGGATTATGTCTCCGTCGGCGGTGACCTGGATGAAATTATCAATGCCAAACAAAACCTTGGTTCTGAGGCCCTATCGGCCTACATTTTCCATCGAGCCTCCCAGGAAAATCCCATCGACTTGCTGGGCAGCATGTTCATTGTGGAAGGGTTGGGAAATCGGCTGGCTGGCCAGTGGGGCGAACTGATTTGGCAAATCCTGGGGCTGAAAAAACAACAGGTCTCCTTTCTGGGCTACCACGGGGACAATGACGAAGCCCATATTCAAAAGCTCAATGCCTTTCTGGAAGCAGACTGGATGACGCCGGAAATTGGCGATCGTATTGTTCAGACCGCTAAGGTGACTGCTCGTTTGTACTGTATGCAACTGGAGGAAATCGGCTAATGACTTGGACCCGCGCTTCCCGAGATCTTAAGGATCCGAATTTGTGGGATGCCATCTATTTCGATAGCGCCATTCCAGTAGATCCCCAAGCGAAAGCCTATATGGTCAAAGACCTACAGAGCTGGTCACGCAACTACTTGCTGATGCCCATTAAGGTGATCGCCAATGTTGGTCTGGGGGTGATCATGACGGTAAAGCGACTGTTGCCATTTCAGTTTCGTTCCTATTGGCTCATGCACCGTATGGCGGTCTGGTTTCTCAACAGCTTTGCCACTCCAGAAGCCTGTTATTTGATTGTGCGCCACCTCTGGATTGGGTCTAACATTGTCAACTTTTTGGTAGATAACGGACCTGACCCCACTCTGGCTCGTGCTGAGCTGTATCCCCGTACCGTAGAGGATTTGGCGGATAATGCCTTTCTGGAGCATGACCTGATTTTGTATAACTTTGTGCTGGATTACCATGCCGCGCAACAGCGTTATCCTGATTGGTTAGCGGATGTGCAGCGGCGAGGCCTGAGCTTCCGAAGTATTCGCCCCATTGAAGTCGATATTGATGTGAACCAGCGGGGCTGGTTTCAGGTCTTGGATATGGAATCAGCCCTAGAGTTATTCAAAATTTGTTACTCCCTCTGCGTCACCAGTGATGAGTTCCATCGGGCAGTGGTGTCGTTGCAGTTTGATGAGAGTTTTGGGCTGTACTTTAGCAAGCTCACTGGAGAGCACCAGTGGAATCACGTCATTCGCAATCGTTCTCCCCTGGCTCCCAATAGTCCCTTTGCCGCTGCTCACAATCTTCTCCAGCATGGCGTTTTATCGGAATATTTGAATCGCTACCTAGAATTACAGGCCGAGGCTGCCCGTCCCACCACAAAAATCTCAAAATGACCCAACCACAAACCTTACGAGAGGGGTTGGCTGCTTACTATGGAGCTAATCCAAATTTTGTTCGCGATCGCGACCTGCAGTTAGGCTGGCTAAGCGTTCCCTGGTGCGACCTCCAACGCCACGACATCATGCATATTGTCACGGGATACAGCGCGACCTTAAAAGACGAAATGCACCTGGTGGGCTTTTTGCTGACAGCCCTGACCTGGCGTCGTCCCTGGAGATACTACTTACAGAGCATTGGCACCGCTCTAGAAATAACTGGGCGAGCCTGTTGGCGACAACCCGTGGGTGATGAACCCATGACCCATAGCCCACTCGAAATTGTGCGCTTTTACCTCATGGGCGTGCGCCAGGGCCTCACCGTTCGTCAACGCATTAGGGCCGATATTGATCCTGCAACTGTGATGGATCAGTCCCTAGAAAGCCTGCGCCAACAATATGGCATTGCCAATGCCGGTGCTTGGGATCGGTTGGAAACCTTGTCCAGCCAGGACTCTACAGTTCTCTAACTCACAGTCTCTGAAGTCTTTGCCATTTCAGGGGAGGAAACCACTGATTTGGACTGAGCAGGTGCTTTAAGCTTGCGATCGCAGCCCTTCAGCCTGCAAATACTCTTCTAGCCAAGCTTTCGCACCTGGCTCCAAAACCAGCTTGTTTGCTCTTATCTTAAGCAATCGCTCTTCTGGCAGGATTGATACCGTCAGAACTGGTATCCTCTGGCAATCCAGTAATGCCAATCTTCGACAGCTTGAATGGTGTCATCGTCTTCCACATTAACTGGCTCAAGTTGTTCTAGCGGTATTGCCGTGCATTATCGTCTTAGCGGATTGTGATGTGACACACTGTGACGTGACACAAGCTATCTGAGCGCTATGACTGCCACTACGCCACTAAATGTTTTTGTTGCTGGGGCCAGTCGTGGTGTGGGTTTTGAAGTTGCGAAAGGATTAGCTCAAAAAGGCTATCGAGTTGTGGCTTTAGTGCGAACTTTTGATGCGCGATCGCAACTTGAATCTCTAGGGGTCAGCGTTCAAATCGGTGATGTGTTGGATGCTGACTTTGTGAACAAAGCGATGCAATGGTTTGGCTCTGAGCCATTTGCGGTGGTGACAACCCTGGGGGGCAAAGGCTTTACCCGCGACCAGCCCCGCGCCGACTATCTGGGCAATCGCCATCTGGTGGATGCCGTAAA
>CALECT010000058.1 GCA_937949725.1 uncultured Pseudanabaenaceae cyanobacterium | reverse complement strand
CACTTGGGTTCGAACACTTGGCAGAAGTCATCGACGTCACAGAACAGCTCTTCTAAGCTAGGCATGGGGAGAGGAGGGATGAGGTCTTTGGTTAGTCTCAGCCTAAACTCCTCTTCCTTTCCTTATCCAGAACTGACGTTACTTAAAACAAACTTGCAGGGAATTAGAGGAATCCTTCGTGCAAGCGATCTAATCAGTACAGTAGGTGATACCTAAAATTAAGTAAATAAATCTGTTTTATTCTTGTAAAGCGTCGCCCCAGAAAGCCTGAATGCGAATGCCAGCATTCAACAAAACAGAGCTAATCAAACTGGCGAACTAAACCAATTTGGGGGACATCACAAGCATTACCATCCAAAATCTGTAGGCTTCCCTGGGTGCGATATAACATGCACCAGCGATTGCTCCGCAAACTTCCGAAGGCATTGCCCTCCATGCCAACCAAACTGCCCATCGCCAAACCTTCGGCAAACGGGCTAAAAGCCGCAGCCATTGCTAATCCCGGACAAAGTAGCAAGGAAGCCAAGAGCAAGCGCTTGGGAGAGGCATGGGAAATGCTGCTAAAAAAAGGAGTCATGGGAATCTACCGGGGCAGTTTCATTCAGAAGCGGTTTGGAAAGTTAGCTAAGCAGGAAACTGAAGACTCAATAACCTGATTGTTTGCTGTTGTGAGCGCCCTTTTGGGCACTTAGCAGCATTCTTGAAACTGCGCACAAGGCAATTCTGACCAAACATCCTCTAGGCAGAGAATTCCCACGTAACCACTGTAAACTTCAGCAAGATTCCGCAATTTACATTTTTTAAACCATATTTATATTGCTTCTTTCAACTTAACGAAGACCAACAGAAATAATTCACTTCGCAACCGCCAAACCATCCCAGTCTTAGCCCGCCACAGAAACCTCGGATTGCATCACGACCTGAGGTGAAAGTTGCTTAACCATTCGCAGACAGTTGCCACGATCTCCATCTCGCCGATAGCTCAACTGGTCAGCAATATCGCGCATCAGCCGCAGCCCTCGCCCTCCTTCAGCCTCGATCGAGCTAGGGGGCAAGTGGCGAAAGTAATTTTCTAGATCAAAAGGAGCTCCGCGATCGCAAACCTTGAGAATTAAGACATTCCCATCTAGAACTGCTTCTAAAACAATGGGCGTGTCCTTAGGCTGGTCTCTATGGGCATGGCGCACAGCATTGGTAAAAGCTTCAACCATCGCAATACGACATTGCTGCCAGGTCATCTCATCCTTCAAAATCGGCCGCAAAGATTCGAACCACGACAGGACCGCAGCCAGATTACGAAGATCAGAGTCAATATTCAGCGAGATCTTTTGGGATATCAAGGGCCAAAAGGGATGCGTGAACTGAAAGAGAAGGGCGAGGCTCAAAGCTCACCCGCCATGGGAGAGCTGCCCCTATGCGTTTGGACAAAACAAAACGCGACAGCCTTGGCAACAGAGTAAATTTATTGCTCAAGCATAGCGAATCAGTTTTGAGATGACCTCGCGAAGCCCTATTTATAATCATCATTCCCCTACTCAGCAGAGAAATCAGGATGGGCAATTTCGAAATAACGCTCCACAATGATCCTGTCATTCAGGGTTAGGAATGCCCATCGGGCTATTCATCCGCTTAAATTAAAGTGACGGAGCAAGCATGATAGGGGTAACCTTTCGTCTCAGTCACGATCCGTCATCCAATTTCAGGGCACTTTAAAATTACGATTAGCGGCATGGACTTTCTTGATGCAGAAACAAATGGGGAATTGAAAACATTCCACAGACCGCTTTGATGACTCCTGAGAGACGAGGATTTAGTAAAACCACTCGGCATCTAACAAAACTGCAGAAATGGCATGCCATTTCCCGGCATAGTCACCGGCGTAGTCATTAGAGCTCTTACTTCAATTCCCCTTCCTTAGCCTTTCCTATCCGCCGCCTGGCACTCAACCCCGGTCTATGGCCAACATTCTCGTCATTGATGACGACCCTGCAATCCAGCTTGTCCTGCGCCGCACCCTTGCGAAGCAGGGCCATACCGTGGCACTGGCTGATAATGGCTATGAAGGCTTAAAGCAGGCTCAGCAAAGTCGTCCTGCTCTGATCATCTGCGACTGGATGATGCCCCTGATGGATGGCTTAGAAGTTTGCCAGCGGGTCAAAGCGGACCCTGAACTCTCCACGACCTTTTTCATTCTGCTGACGTCGAAACGCTCTCTCTCCGATCGGGTAGAAGGTCTGGACAGTGGTGCCGATGATTTTCTTGCCAAGCCGATCGAACTAGCAGAGTTGCAAGCCAGAGTGAGAGCTGCCCTGCGCCTGCAGCAGCTCACCCAAGACTTGCAGTTCCAAAAGCAACGTCTGGAGGCTGAACTATCCGAAGCCAGTGACTATGTGCAGTCGCTTCTGCCTGCCCCCATGAAGCAGCCTGTCACCATCGACTCCTGCTTTATCCCATCACGACAGTTGGGGGGTGACTGCTATGACTACACCTGGATTAGCCCGAACCATCTGGTGGTGTTTTTGCTAGATATGTCTGGCCATGGCTTGGGGGCAGCGCTGCCGTCGGTGTCGATCTTGAATTTGTTGCGATCGCGCTCCCTCAATGGCGTGGACTTCCACCAACCCCAGCAAGTCCTCAGCGCTCTTAATAAGATTTTCCAGATGGGAGACCAAGGAGACAAATACTTCACTCTCTGGTACGGCATTTATAACCTCGCAGACCGCAATCTGCGCTATGCCAGTGCAGGTCATCCTCCGGCTATTTTGCTCAATCACAATGGCGCAGACAGTCAGCTTCAGCGGCTCAAAACACCAGGCTTTCCCATCGGAATGTTCCCCGATGCTGAATTTATTTGCCACAGTCAGCATATTGAGCCCGGCAGTCAGCTCTACATCTTCAGCGATGGCGTCTATGAGCTGCACCAGGGTAATGGGGAAATTTGGGGACTCGCTCAATTCGAGACATTACTGAAGGGGCTACATAGCCGCAAGCAAAATCAAATAGCAACGGTGCTAGAACGATTGCGCCTCCACAATGGTTCCCCCACCTTCCAAGACGATATTTCTTTAATCCAGCTCAATTTGTAAGCACAAAACCGCCAAGATGCAATTTGCTGCATCCCGGCGGCTCAGGGGAATATCAAGACTTAGCTAAGCGCGAACAGAAGCTAGCGACCTTTGCCCGATTGCCTAGGATTGGCTCTGACGGGGATATTCCACATCAACAAACCCCAGCTCAAAAAGTTGCTGGTAAGCCCGCTTGCCCAAATCTTGAGTAGGGTTTTGGCTACGAACAATTTGCACCAGGAGAGGCACAGCCAAGTCGGCTTCGTTCTGAGCACGGTGAACCAGGGCCAGCTGATAGGTGGCTTCATCGCGCAGTTGGGCAGCTTCTACCGCCTTGTCACGCTGGCTGCGAGCCACGCGGCTGTCAACCCCAGTGAAAGACCCGGCAATCTCCTGATAGAAGTTAGAGATTTGGTTGAAGACCTGGCGGGAGCTCTTGAGCTTTTCCAGGGCCAAAGGATAGTTTTGGGCTGAGACCGCTGCACTTGCCTCATCCATCAGTCGCTTGCCACCGTCAATGCTCATCAGGCTATCGCCTTGAGCCAAGGGGCGCAGATCTGCATCCTGGGCAATGAGGACTTCACCCACACTGGGAGTCAGCTCGGCTTGGGCAGATTGTCCCAGGACGAGGCTAGGAAGCAAAGTTGCTGCAGCCAAAGAGGCCACAAAGCTGTAACGAAAAACGGACGGGGAGACAAGAGGCATAGGGCAACAAAAAGACAAGGGTTCGAATTGAATGGCCGCGCGGGAATATTTGTAGCTAGACTGGCGTAGCGCTAATGCTACAGGCTAGGGCCGCTAAGTCTAAGCTGCCTGAGCTACAAAGACTGTGACGGCTGCAAATAAGTTTCGCTCAAGTCCCATTTGATCAAGTCAGGTTGCTCCCCGTCTCGTTCAAATAAACTGAGCCTAACTTCTCGCAAGTCCACACCGCCCTGTCTTAATCCGGCGAAAATCAGTTGTCAAGGTATTTTACACCGATGAACTCTGCTTCTGATCCCCTTGATCCCAACCCCCAGGCTCCGCCTTTTGGTGGGGTTCCCCGTGGGCGTGAGGGGCTGATTTTGCAGCGAGGCGGCGAGGAATTGGTGCTGCGCAAGTCCAGCGATCGCTTCACCATCGCTCCCCAACAGGA
>CALECT010000057.1 GCA_937949725.1 uncultured Pseudanabaenaceae cyanobacterium | reverse complement strand
GCGATCGCCACCGGCGTTCCCTCCAGCTCCACCGAGAAGCGAGGCAACTTAATAGAGGGACGCATAGCTGTGAATCCCCGCAGCGATAGCTTTCGCCGCCTTCTCAGCATTGGCCCGAGTCGTTGCAGCATCCGGCATGGAGTCAATAAAGAACGCCTCTGTTAGACAGCAGGCCTTAACCGAAGGTGGCACCAAACCCAGCACCGCCAGTTCATCCTAGACAGGGGTAGACCATCGCTTTGTTACAGGTATTAAACCTTAGCCCCCTATCCGATAACTGGGACAACCAGGCCTCCATCGCTGCTCATGACAAGTCATCGAGACCAACATTGCCAGCTAGCCCAGACTTGGACTGCTCAATGGGTTAGGGAACCCTTAACTTAGAAAGGAAGCATGGGATAGGCAAAGGTGTTCTCTCAACGGCATTGGACAACTCTGAATCAGGCAAAAAATACGGAAAGAAGCTTGATGAAATCATCGCGATCAAAGCTCAAGACAGGGTTCAGAAGCATCACGGTAGCTCAAGCCATCCTCAATGTTGCCCTGGCCGTAGTCCTCTGCTTTAACATCTTCAGCTGGGAGATTGGTCCGGCCATCGCAGCAGAAGTTTCAATCCCCAACCTCGCACCCACTGCCGCTGCCGTTGCCAATGCCGGAGCAAATGCTGGAAAAGACAACGGCCCTGGTTTTGGATCGGGAGCTCGCCCTCAACAGCAGCTCGTCCCCTTTTACCCCTATCCCCCTTCCGTCTGGGAGAAGTTTGAAGAAGTCCGTCGCAATCCCCAGCTTGAACAGCTCGTCCAACAGGACATTGAAAACAGCGTCGTCATTCGCCAGGTCATCCAGGACGAAGTGGACCGCACCTTCTCCCACACCACAACCCTACTCAACGTCTTATTAGTGGTCCTGACGGCCATGCCTGCGGTTATTGCCGTAGGCTTTTGGTTCCTGCGGCGCAGCGTGATCAATCAGGTCCTCACCGAAACCCAACAGCAGCTCCGCCAGGAAGTTGAACAGCAGTTTGCAGCAGGAGCCGCTGCGGAACTCACCGCCCGGGCCGATGCCTACCAGGCAGATATGGAAGCGCTACGCCAAGAATTTGCGACCCAGCTCGATCAGCTCCAGTCTCTGTTTTCTGACGCCCAGCGAGAGAAGGATGCCATTGTCCAAGAACTATCTACCATCCTGCCGTCCCCCATGCGTGCAGCCAGCCGAGTGGCAGCAGATGGAACGGATAGCAGCAGCCCTGAACTGCACAGCAAAGTCCAGGCCCTAACCCAACAGCTCACGGCACTCCAGCAAAAACATAAGGAGCTGTCCTTCAGTGCTGATGATTACATCGCCCAGGCCAAGGCGTTGTATTTTGAAGCTGCCTTTGAAGCCGCGATCGCCATCATCGACCAAGCCATCACCCTGGAGCCCAGCAACAGCCGCGCCTGGTTCGTCAAAGGCGTCACCCTAGCCAAATTGCAAAAGCAAGAAGATGCGATCGCCGCCTTCGACCAAGCCATCAAAATCACCCCGGACTTCGGCGAAGCTTGGTTTGCCAAAGGTTCAGCCCTAGGCAAGCTCGCTCGCCACAGCGAAGCCCTTGCCGCCTACGACAAAGCGATTTCAGCCAAGCAGTCTTTTTATCAAGCTTGGTTTGGCAAAGCTCGCCTCTACGCTATCCAAGGCGAAGCAGAGCAAGCCATTGTGGCCCTGAGTCAGGCAGTGGCGATCGAGCCAGAGCGCTGCCGAGATGCCGCACGTAACGACAAGGCCTTTGAAGAGATACAGCACAATCGCGATTTTCAGAGCATTCTCCAATCCACAACAGAGCTAACCTGATCAACTCCCAGAATCAAGCCAAACAAGGCTCTCCTGGATCTAGTAAAAGGTCAGTAGAGCCATGGATTTTCGTACCTTTAACAAAACTGAGTGGAGCTGAGAAGTCTGCATCTGCCATCAACTCGTTAAAGCAATGTTCTATTGCTCAACTTAGGAGAATCTCAGAGCATGAACAGAACGACCTAGCAAAACATAGTAAAACCACTGAATTTCTAAGCCGATTCTATTAGAAACCCCGTAATTTTGACCTCAATCTTTCGACAAAGAACTCAATCGCAAAGACTCACACCACAGCTTTAATTGACTCAGATCACAAAGACGACTGATTTAAGTCACACCCTACACCAGGTAAGGACTAGAGCGGGCGAGCGCAAAATAAATTGTCAGGATTTTTTTATGCAAAGTTCACATATTCAAAACCAATATTTACCGCATCTATACAAACTTTCACGATGGTCTTGATAGATTTGTCTCTAGAGGGAGTTTAAGAAAATTAGGTCCTTTACTCCTAAGACTGGCTTCGCATTAATTGAGCATTCCACTCATGCGCTAAGCAGCAGTATTTTTCAACTCTCCTTCACAGCTCTCCCTCGGAGCTGCCCCCCATCCCTAATTGAGCCTCAGATTAGCCCATGCAGTTTCTCAAATGTGTCAAAGTTGCCCTGGTCATATCCGGCGCAGCTTTCACCATCACCAGCCTTCCCGCCGTTAGACTCGCCAATGAGAACGTTGAGATACAGCTCAACCGCTCCCAGGTCTTTTCTGGAGAAATGCGTGACTTATCTGGTGCTTATCTGGCGATCGCTGGCTTAATGAGTTTGAGCCTAGGCCTCACCGGATTTTCCCTCGCGGCTTGGCGTCAAACTGGTAGCCGCCTCAATGCCACGAAGCTGACCGTTGAAGAGCTAGAGAGCTTAGTTAAGCAGCGCGAGCGACAGCTTCAGTCCGCTCAGCTGGCTCCGGCAAGGCTCCAGCAGTCAGGCCTCAACGCCTTTATCGACGATGACTTCTTCCTGGAAAGCGTTCCAGCCAAGCAACTGCAAGCTTCTCAAGCGGCCCCGCTCAATGCTGTTGCATCCAGGGTCGTCACCAGCTCCGAGCAACAGCGATCTGCCGTAGCGACTCAAGTTGCTACTAGACCTGTTCAATCTCAACTATCACCTAGCAAAGCTTCACAGCTCCAAGCGGTCCAAGCCCAACTACAACAGCAAAGCCGCCAAGCTCAGCCAGCGGTTGTCGCGAATCGGGAGACCCCTCGCCAGAACAGTGGTGGCTTTACCATCATTAATCCTTACCAGGTCCAGTCCATCACCCATCCAAGCCGTCAACGCGCCGGCGCTTCCAATCGCCGTATGGCTTAGGTCTAATTTCAGGGGTGCCTAAAGTAATCACTCGAAGCATCCCCATTGGGCTTCCGAGGGAATGAGCGATTTCAGCTCCAACATCAAGACCCAGCAGATTCTATCTGCTGGGTCTTTTTTGATTGATTGCGCCTAGGCAAATGACTTAGGGCGTTGTGCAACAGTCACCCAACGCCTAAACGCTCGCCAACTGGAGCAATGCACCTAGTCCACTGCCCAATTCCTCCGGTGTAATTTTGCCATCGTGATTTTCATCTAACGCATCAAACACGGCATCTGAGCCCATCCATTCCTCCCGAGTGATGAAACCATCTCCGTCGAGGTCGTAGCTATGGAAAATCTCCTCAGCAGCATGGGTAACCGTAGATTCGCTATCGAGCTTGGCAAGGCGCTGGGTTAGAAGAGATTCGAGGTTTTCGAGGGCCTTGGTAAAGCCAGCAATGCCTTCATCTAGCTTTTCGTTAGCCATGCGGTCTTCACCATGCATCTTCGCAAAGATGGCCTGATCCATGGGGATATCAGCAATCTCCATGGAAGCCGCTTTTGTAGGGTCAAGCTTGCGAGGCAGAGCAGCTTGGCTTTCTTGGAGCTGGGCTAGAAACTTGGGACCGATGGTCAACAGGTCACAACCTGCTAGTTCAGTAATCTCTTCCATGCTGCGGAAGCTAGCCCCCATGACCTCCGTTTGATAGCCATGCTTCTTGTAGTAGTTGTAGATCTCGGTGACGGAGAGGACGCCAGGATCTTCAGCGGGGGGATAGCTATCTTTACCCGTGTCTTTCTTGTACCAGTCGAGAATACGGCCAACGAATGGAGAAATCAGCGTGACCTTTGCTTCGGCGCAAGCGACGGCTTGGTGAATGCCAAAGAGCAGGGTCAAATTGCAGTGGATGCCTTCTTGCTCCAGTGTTTCCGCAGCTTTGATGCCTTCCCAGGTGGAGGCAATTTTAATCAGGACGCGATCGCGGCCAATCCCTACTGCCTCATACTGAGCAATGATATCCCTGGCCTGGGCCAAGGTTGCCTCAGTGTCATAGGACAGTCGAGCATCCACTTCCGTGGAGACGCGGCCTGGAATAATTGCCAAAATCTTGACGCCAAACGCCACAGCTAAGCGACTAAAAGCCAGCTTGCTCACTGCATCATTACTGGCACCGGTTCCCGCATCTGCCTTCGCTTTCAGCAAGGTCTCATCAACAATGGAGCGGTACTCCGGCATTTGTGCCGCCGCAGTAATCAAGGAAGGGTTTGTAGTGGCGTCCTGGGGGGTGAATTTCTCAATGGCTTGAATATCACCGGTATCTGCAACGACAACTGTCATCTCGCGCAGTTGATCTAGTAATGATGGAGCCATAGTTTGTTTCTGCCTTGAGAGGACGTCATATTTGCTATACTGACTGCCTTTTTTGATCCCCGGCAAAGATAGAAACAAAGCGTAAGTTTTAGGGGCAAAGTGCTTTGCGTTGCTCAAAAAAAATACCCCTGCGAGGAGAGTCGCAGGGGCAAAAGGTTAAACCTATTTGGAGGAGAGTAGGTCGAATCGATGACATCTATTCAATTGGTCTTACAAGCTAGGGCTGGATACAGCCCAATCATCAGCCAAGGGACAGTTAAGCTGCGAAGGAGTCTGCAACGTCAAAGCCGGGTAGGCGATCGCTAAAATCTGTAGCTTCACCCGTGACGCTAGCAGCCACAGCTTCAAATCCATCAGAGTTCCAGTTGCGAGCGTGGATGGGCTTACGCTGCTCGCCACGGAAATAAGCTTGGGTGCCTAGGACGGCTCCTGCAACCCAACCAATCACGATAACTGCGAATAAGGCGGTGAACATGTTGTTCTCCTTTGGGTGTTTCGTTTCTTATTAATTAATGTAACGTAAAAATTACAAAATGTAAAATAATTCATAGCTCGACTATCCTCCAATGCCCAAATCTCTTGCCAGGAGTACGACTCACGGAAGTGTCTTGTCGTCAATCTTTAAATTATCCAGCCTCAAATTTCCAAGCAAAAGCCACGATGCCTGACTTTGGCATCGTGGCTTTTGCTTGGACGGATTCATTCGATGGACTAAAGAGTTACTTATCTAGCTTTAGCACTGCCATGAAGGCATCCTGAGGAACATCCACTGTCCCAATGGACTTCATGCGCTTCTTACCCTTAGCCTGCTTCTTAAGCAGCTTTTTCTTACGGGAGATATCACCGCCGTAGCACTTAGCCAAGACATCCTTGCGCAGAGCTGGGATATGGGAGCTGGCAATGACCTTGGCACCAATGCAGGCCTGAATCGGAATCTTGAACTGGTGACGGGGAATCAGCTCCTTGAGCTTAACGGTGAGAGCTTTGCCCATGTCATAGGCCTTGTCTCGATGGACGATCGCCGCCAAAGGATCAACGGGATCTTTGTTGATTTGGATTTCCAGCTTGACCAAATTATTCACCCGATACTCAATCAGGTGATACTCCATGCTGGCGTATCCCTTGGTGCGAGACTTCATTTGATCAAAGAAGTCTGTCACCACCTCAGCCAAGGGAAGCTCATAAATCAGGGTTGTGCGCCCCTGGGTGAGGTAGCGCATGTCTTTATAATCGCCCCGGCGGTCCTGGCACAGCTCCATCAAGGTGCCGACATATTCCTCAGGCGTAATGATGTCTAAGCGTACGTAGGGCTCTTCGACTTTTTCCCGGTACTGAGGATCGGGCAGGCGACTGGGGTTATCGATAAACAGCTCTTCACCCTGAATCGTGGTGACTTTGTAAATCACCGAGGGAGCTGTCGTAATCAGGTCAAGATTGTACTCGCGCTCCAAACGCTCCTGGACAATCTCCATATGCAAGAGCCCTAGGAAGCCGCAGCGGAAGCCAAAACCCATGGCGCTGGAGGTTTCGGGCTCATACTTGAGGGCCGCATCGCTGAGCTGAAGCTTATCTAGGGCATCGCGAAGATCGGGGTATTGGTCCGCTTCGGTGGGGAACATGCCGCAGAAGACCATGGGCTTAGCTTCGGCATAACCGGGCAAAGGCTCCTCTGCTGGTTTTCCGGCCAGGGTGATGGTGTCGCCGACACGGGCATCAGCTACGGCCTTAATTGAAGCCGCAAAGTAGCCAACCTCTCCGGCATGGAGTTCATCTAAAGGCACTTGGTCAGGAGAGAGAACGCCTAGCTCATCAATGACGTATTCCTTATTGGATGCCATCAAGAGCACTTTGTCGCCTTTCTTGACGCTGCCATCCATGACGCGGAAATACACGATGACTCCGCGATAGGCATCGTAATAGCTATCGAAAATCAGCGCCCGCAGCGGCTTTTCGGTGTTTTCTTCGGGGGGCGGTACAAGGTGAATGATCGATTCGAGGATCTCTTGGATCCCTAAGCCTTGCTTGGCAGAAGCTTCGATCGCATTGCTGCAATCTAGCCCAATCACCTCTTCAATTTCCTGCTTGATCCGCTCAGGATCGGCACCGGGAAGGTCGATCTTGTTGAGAACGGGAATGATTTCTAGGTCGTTTTCTAGGGCCAAGTAGACGTTCGCCAGGGTTTGGGCTTCAACGCCCTGGGAGGCATCTACCACCAACAAAGCGCCTTCACAGGCGATGAGGGAACGGGACACCTCATAGGAAAAGTCCACATGGCCCGGCGTATCGATTAGGTTGAGGACATAATCTTCGCCGTCCTCACCCTTGTGATTCATGCGAGCGGCTTGGAGCTTAATCGTGATGCCCCGTTCCCGCTCTAGGTCCATTCCATCGAGAAACTGTTCTTTCATTTCCCGCGCCTTTACCGTGCCAGTGTCTTGCAGGAGGCGATCGGCCAGGGTGGACTTACCGTGGTCAATATGGGCGATGATCGAGAAGTTGCGAATCTTAGAAACAGGAACGTCAGTCATACCTGACCTGGAACTCCGGGGAAATGGACGAGCGGCAGAGCAGCAAATGCCCTGATGGGAGAGCCGCGCGACTTTACATACGTTTATATTGTAGTCGC
>CALECT010000056.1 GCA_937949725.1 uncultured Pseudanabaenaceae cyanobacterium | reverse complement strand
CTTTAGCCTTAATCATCCTGTGAAAACCAAACTGTAAAGACTTGAGTTCTCTGAATCTTTTGAGAACGTAAACTTTCATCAACAGACTCTCATTTGGTGAGAGGTATGTTCCTATAATGAATTGCACAGACCTGAATCTTTCTTGAATTACAGGCGTTGCTCTGGTTAGAGCTTCATCTCATTTCTACTGAGGTTCTGTGTCTTTGCAAGGGCCCTCAGCTTTGCAAGATTATTAATATTCCGACGCGGAGGTTCGCCATGACTTATATTAACGGTTCTTCTTTACCCCCTTTAGGGCGCTTTCAGTGGCTCAAGAGCTTTCTGATGTGGGCTTTTGCCCTAACCGTTTTCATGATTGTCGTGGGCTTCCCTCTCTTAATCCTGGTTGTGACTGTGGCATCTCTTCTTGCTATGGTTCTTCAGTCTGTATTGCCTATGAGCGCAGTACTCGTTGTTAGTGGTGTTGTGCTAGGTGCTCATCTGCTTGCTGTTGTTGTTGCCTCTGCAGTCCTAACTTTCCGAGGTGTTCACCCTCATGAGGTGAGCTGGCTGAACTGGCTAAATGCCTCTGCGAAGTCTGTTGGTCAATCTGTTTATGCGTCCTGCCCTCTGACTTGCGAAGTAGACAACAGCTAGGATTTTTGCTGTTGAATTAACTTGAGCATTTCCTCTTTGAGGTTGAATGCTCCCTACCTCCATTAGATAAGGGAGAGACGGAAAGCCGTCTCTCCCTTTCATTTTGCTTGGCTACTGTTACACCATATCTGGTATTGACTCTGGGTCATCTAGGAACCGAAGTCGCTTTATGCCGTGGTTAGAAACGTATCGTTTGACGTTTTGAGATCTTCGCTTTCCAGCATTAGGTGGCTTTATTTAGATAGCCGAAGGTGATCTAGGAGTGCAGTATAGGATGGATGTGCCGTCGACCTGCTCTGTCATGGTCGTGATTTTTGCCATTGTCTAGCTGCTGTTCCATGACTTCATCCCCTATCCGTGTTTGTATCACCCTTGGTACTCGTCCAGAGGCGATCAAGCTTGCTCCGGTGATTCAGCAATTTCAACAATCCCCTGACTTTGAGACGAAGGTGGTTCTGACTGGGCAGCATCGAGAAATGGTAGCCCAAGTGATGAACTGGTTTGGCCTGTCTGAAGATCATGATCTGGCGATCATGCAAGCTAAGCAAACCCTAACGGATATTACCTGTCGCAGTCTCAAAGGCTTAGAGGCTCTGTTTGAGGAGATGAAGCCTGATATTGTCTTGGTTCAAGGGGATACTTCGACCGCTTTTTCTGCTGCCTTGGCGGCTTTCTACCAAAAAATCCCGGTGGGTCATGTGGAAGCAGGGTTGCGTACCGACAACATTTTTAATCCGTTTCCAGAAGAAGCCAATCGGCGCTTAATTTCTCAGCTAGCGCAGTTACACTTCGCTCCTACGGAACTCTCCAAGCAAAACTTAGAGAAATCGGGTTTGGTCGGCGAAATTCATATGACGGGTAATACCGTGATTGATGCCCTGCTGACGGTGGCGGCGAAGTCGCCTGAATGTTCGGTGCCCGGTTTGGACTGGAATGCTCACCGAGTAATTTTGGCAACGGTGCATCGTCGAGAAAATTGGGGGGCACCGCTGAAAGACATAATTGCGAGCTTTCTGCAGGTTTTGGAACAGTTTTCAGATACTGCGCTACTGTTGCCGCTCCATCGCAACCCCACGGTGCGAGAACCATTGCAGGCAGCCCTGGGTGAGCATCCTCGCGCCTTCTTGACCGAACCTCTAGATTATCCCCAGCTAGTGGGGGCGATGCAGCGCTGTACGCTCTTGATGACTGATTCCGGTGGCATTCAAGAAGAGGCACCGGGGTTAGGTAAGCCTGCACTGGTGCTTCGGGAGACGACTGAACGTCCTGAAGCCGTGATGGCTGGGACTGCTAGGTTGGTCGGTACTGACCCTGCGAAGGTGGTACCAGCAGCGGCTGAGTTGCTGGGTAATGCTGAAGCTTACGCTGCAATGGCCAATGCAACCAATCCTTTTGGGGATGGTCATGCGACGGAGCGCATTATGGCTTTGGTCAAGTCCTATTTTGAGCGTTAGAAGGATTGGGTTCGATAGCCAAGTGTCTCCCGAAGATTGGGTGTGTTTGGTGGCTATGCTTTTACTCCATTGCAACGTCAAGGCTAAGAATTAGGGTGCTTGATCTCTGAAAGCCTCGTCTACAGGTGCTTCTAGAATAGGGCTACCCTAAAATTAAATGCTGACGCTGCACTAGAGTCTTATTCCTCCCAGTCTGTGTGCCCCTGGAGGGTTTCCGTGGAAGAAATCCTCTAATCGCTATTAAATAGCGATATATTCCCGAGACTGCCATTTGAGGGGTGAAGTGAGTTCCCAGTGGCAAGGCAGAGTTGAGTAATCCTTCTCTGGATTGATACTAACTTCGTACATATATCGATGTACGTAGAATAACGAAGCCAATATTGAAATATTCCTGCTAGACTTTATGCGCTTACACGGTTTCCATCTGGAAGCGTTAAATTGGGTAAGACGCGTCGAGGTGGGAATGCATCCTTATCAGGATGTGATGATCATGACAGCGCTATGTAGTGGTCGGGAGAAAAGTAGGGAAGTCAGCGATGAAAAATTATTCGGCGATTATCTGTGCAAGCGTTCTTGCCCTTGCCATGAGCGCATGTGGTGGCGGAGACACACCTGTTGAGGAAGACACCAGTCTTCAGCCCGTGGAGGGCGAAGTCGCGGCTGTTGCTTCTGGGAGTGATGATTCTGCATCAGTAAAGCAGACTCCCTTTGGTACTGCTGATTTGGTAACTTCTCCAATTAACAGCAAAGTGCGTAGTCTTCCTTCCTTGACTCCTTCAGCTTCTGTTGAAGCTCGTATCAACAGCACGTCTTCCGGGAAGTCTGACCCTTTTGCAGGTCGCGTGATTTCTGTTCGTCCCGTTCCTCCTGAACCCGGCGAGGTTGAAGCCTCTTTCCCCTTGGCTGGACGTGGTACCAGTCCTTCCAGCGATCTGGGCAATGTCTTGGCCGGTGGTGATGATGCTAATGCATTAGGTAATTCTGGAGCAGCAGGTCGTTCCGGTGGTACTACTGTCGCTCGTTCGAGTGGTAACACCGCAGGTCGTTCCGGTGGCACCACTGCTGTTCGTTCTGGCGGCTCTAGTACTGTGAGCCGGGGTTCCTCTACCGGTAACAGCGGTGCTGGTTCTGCTGCTGACACTTCTGCTTCCAGTGGTGGTGGTAGTGGTTCTGCTGGCAGTGGCTCCGCTGGCAGTGGCTCCCTTGGTAGTGGCTCTCTCCCTGACCTAGCTGCTCGCCCTCCTGTTCCTGACCCAGCGCTAGCTCGTGCAGTGGAGGTTACTGGTGTAGTTCTGGTGGGTTCTAACTATCAGGCGATTGTTAAGGCACCCAATGAGCCTACGAGCCGCTATGTCACTGCGGGGCAACGTTTGTCGGGTGGCCGCGTTTTAGTTAAGCGGATTGAGAACCAGGGCTCAGAGCCTGTTGTGATTCTCGAAGAGGATGGTGTTGAGGTGGTTCGTTCCATTGGTGCACCTTCTGAAGGTTCTGCTGGCGATGCTACCGCTATGCTTCCTGAGCTACTGCCTGCTTCCTAGGCTTTGAGTTTTAGCTGGATTGATTAGAAAAGCGGGGAAACTAAAAAAGTTTCCCCGCTTTTTGTTTACCACTGAGGTCGCTATTGGCGACTTCTTAAGGCGCGCTGACGAGGGTCTTAATGTTGGCATTTAGGGCAAAAGTGGGACGATCGCCCGCCGAGCTTGATGCGTTCAATGGTTGTTCCACAGGCGCGACAGTCCTCTCCGGTGCGGTTGTAAACCCAAGCTTGGCCGCCATATTGACCATTGATGCCCTTGATGTCGCGGAAGTCGCTGAAGGTAGTTCCACCCGCTCCAATGCTGTCTTTGAGGACTTGGACGATCGCACCATGCAGTTTCTCAAGTTTGGCTTTGCTAATGCGGTGGGTGGGGCAGGTGGGCAAAATACCGCTGAGAAATAGAGATTCATCGGCGTAGATGTTGCCGATGCCAGCGACGAGGCGTTGGTCGAGGAGGGCATTTTTGATGGGGCGGCGGCTCTTTTTGAGGCGATCTCCAAGATATTTGAGTGAAAAGTCTGCGGAAAAAGGTTCCGGCCCTAGTTTCTGTAAGCCAGTCACCACCTCTGGAACCTCTGTACCGGGAGGGACCCACCACATTTGCCCAAAGGTGCGGGTGTCTACAAAGCGCAGTTCCTGATTGCCCTTGAAGAAGATGCGGACACGGGTATGTTTTTGCAGCTCGCTATCGGGATGGACCCAGAGGAGCTGGCCGGTCATGCGCAGGTGGACGCCCCACCAACCCGCAGCTTGATTGGATTTTTTCAGCTCGGCGAGGAGATACTTGCCCCGGCGATGCCAGGCTTTGATCGTGCAGTCTTGTAGCCCGGTGATGAAGCTGTCGGGGTCGGGAGGGAAGGCAACGGTGCGAGACAGGAGGACGCTTCCATCCTGGATGGGGATGTCGCAGGTCATGGGGTCTAGGCCCCGGCGGACGGTTTCGACTTCGGGTAGCTCTGGCACGGGGTCGCTGGAGGAGGGGCTTAGCTTGCTTGTTGAGTTTGCTCAGGGGAGGCTTCGGCCTGAATCCCCCCAAGTGCCATGTTGGCTAAAATGCCTTGTGGTAGTCCTGGAGTGCTTTGACTTCCAAGGGGGCCTGCTGCAACTCTCGCATGGCAGCTGTGGCTGCTCTCGCGCCAGCTACGGTCGTGATAGTCGTGACTTTGTAGGAGATGGCGGCGCGGCGGATGATGCGATCGTCTTCCTTGGCAACTTCTCCTGATGGAGTATTGATGATCAGCTGAATGCTGCCGTTTTTGATGGCATCAATAACATGGGGACGGCCTTCATGGACCTTGAGAATACGCTCCACTTCAAAGCCAGCATCTACCAGAGTTTGATGAGTGCCCGAGGTGGCTACGATCTTGAAGCCTAAATCGATCAGGCCTTTGACCACGGGAATGATGGAAGGCTTGTCGCGATCGCTCATGGAAATAAACACTGTGCCTTCAGCCAGGAGGGGCTGAGAAGCAGCCAACTCTGCCTTGGCAAAGGCACGACCGAAGGAGACATCCACCCCCATTACCTCCCCCGTGGACCGCATCTCAGGACCCAGAATGGTATCTGTTCCAGGAAAGCGGTCAAAGGGCATGACTGCCTCTTTCACAGACATGTGAGGTGGAATGATTTCCTGGGTAAAGTCCAGTTCTGCCAAACTCTTGCCTGCCATGACTCGGGATGCCATTTTTGCCAGGGGAACGCCGACGGCCTTGGAAACAAATGGCACAGTGCGGGAGGCGCGCGGGTTAGCCTCAATGATGAAGACTTCATCGCCCTTGGCTGCGAACTGGATGTTCATTAGACCAACGACCTTGAGAGCCTTAGCTAGCTTCACAGTCCAGTCACGGATGGTGGCCATGGCGGCGTCGGATAGGGAAACCGTTGGGATTGAGCAAGCGGAGTCGCCGGAGTGAATGCCAGCTTGCTCGATATGCTCCATAATGCCGCCAATCACGACATTGCCTCCGGCATCTGCAATGGCATCGACGTCCACTTCCACGGCATTTTCCAGGAAGCGGTCGATCAGGATGGGGTGGTCTGGCTCGACCTGCACGGCTTCGGTCATGTAGCGCTCTAGATCCACATCGGAGAAGACAATCTCCATGGCTCGACCGCCGAGAACGTAGCTGGGGCGGACGACGACGGGGTAGCCGATGCGCTGGGCGATCGCCAGAGACTCTTCGTAGCTGCGGGCCAAACCATTGGCAGGTTGGGTGATTTCCAGCTCCCGCAGCATTTGTTCAAAGCGCTCGCGATCCTCTGCGGCGTCGATGGAGTCTGGGGAGGTACCCCAGATTTTGGTATCGACTGTGGATTCATCGCTGGAGAGGTAGGTCTGGAGTGGTACGGCCAGCTTCAGAGGCGTTTGACCGCCAAATTGAATAATGACGCCCTTGGGATTTTCAGCCTCAATGATGTTGAGCACATCTTCTTGGGTGAGGGGCTCGAAGTAGAGGCGATCGCTGGTGTCGTAGTCGGTGGAAACGGTCTCTGGGTTGGAGTTCACCATGATGGTCTCAAAACCATCGGCCCGCAGGGCAAAGGAGGCGTGGCAGCAGCAATAGTCAAACTCAATGCCCTGGCCAATCCGGTTGGGTCCACCGCCGAGAATCACCACCTTGGGTTTATCCGAGGCCAGGACTTCTGATTCTGCGGCTTGAGCGACGACTTGGCCGTCTTTGATGACCTCAACGCCCGACTCGTAGGTGGAATAGTAGTAGGGCGTAAAGGCTTCAAATTCTGCGGCGCAGGTGTCCACGGTCTTGTAAGTCGGGATCACGCCGAGGCCCTTGCGGTGGGCGCGGACTTCTCCCTCGCTGCTCTTGGTGGCATAGGCGATTTGGCGATCGCTAAAGCCCCGCTGCTTCACCTGAGCCATGGTGTTGGCATCCAGCTCGGATAGCTGACTGCGCTTGAGGAATTTCTCGCCCTCAATCAAGTCCTTTAGCTTGTCCAGGAACCAGGGATCAATGGCTGTCAGCTCAAACAGCTCCTCATTGGTCATGCCCAGCAGCATGGCTTGGCGAATGGTGAAAATCCGCTCCGGGTTGGGCTTGCGCAGACTGGGGCGAATCGCAGTCAGGCTAGGCAGGGTCTCGGAACCATCGCAGCCCCAACCGGCCCGACCTGTTTCCAGCGATCGCAGGGCCTTCTGGAAAGATTCTTGGAAGGTACGGCCAATGGCCATGGCCTCTCCCACAGATTTCATCTGAGTGGTGAGAATCGGCTCAGTGCCTGCGAACTTTTCGAAGGCAAAGCGAGGAATCTTTGTCACCACATAATCAATGGTGGGCTCAAAGGAAGCCGGGGTTTCCTTCGTGATGTCGTTCGTCAGCTCGTTGAGGCTGTAGCCGACTGCTAGCTTGGCGGCCAGCTTGGCAATGGGGAAGCCCGTGGCCTTAGATGCCAAGGCAGAGCTGCGGGAGACGCGAGGGTTCATCTCGATGACGATGAAGTTGCCGTCTTCAGGGTTGACTGCAAATTGAATATTAGAGCCGCCGGTTTCTACGCCAATCTCGCGGATGATCTTCAGCGAAGCATCCCGCAGGCGCTGGTATTCCTTGTCGGTCAGGGTCTGGGCCGGGGCCACGGTGATGGAGTCCCCGGTGTGGATGCCCATGGGGTCCAAATTCTCAATCGAGCAGATGATGACCACGTTATCGGCCAGGTCCCGCATCACTTCCAGCTCATATTCCTTCCAACCCAGCAAGGACTGCTCCACAAGGATCTGAGAAACGGGGCTGGCATCTAGGCCGGACTGACAGATCGCCTCGAATTCTTCTTGGTTGTAAGCGATGCCACCGCCGGTGCCGCCCATGGTGAAGGCGGGGCGAATAATCAGGGGAAAACTGCCGATATCCAGGGCGATCGACTGGGCCTCCTTCATTGTCTCGGCAATGCCAGAGGGGCAGACTGGCACTCCAATGCGAGCCATGGCATCTTTAAACAGAAGCCGATCCTCTGCCATTTCGATCGCAGGTAACTTGGCCCCAATCAATTCAACGCCCAGGCGTTCTAATGTGCCATCTTTAGATAGAGCCACCGCCATGTTCAGCGCGGTTTGTCCGCCCATGGTGGGGAGAATCGCATCAGGACGCTCTTTCTCTACGATCTTACCTACCAGTTCTGGGGTGAGCGGCTCAATATAGGTGCGATCGGCCATGCCCGGATCGGTCATGATCGTAGCTGGGTTGGAATTCACCAACACCACCTCATAGCCTTCCTCTCGCAATGCCTTACAGGCTTGGGTCCCGGAATAGTCAAACTCGCAAGCTTGGCCAATGATGATGGGACCGGAGCCCAACAACATAATTTTGCGGAGGTCAGTGCGGCGAGGCATAGGCTGTAGTGAGGTCTATCGTACGGAGGGCGCGCCGAGCAAAATGCGGCAAATCCCATCTATTCTACGGTCTTAGGTGAAGCAAAATTGTTCTGATCAATAGCAATTGAATTTTGGTTCCGGTCTCCCCAGGACGGTAATCTCCCCCCCTGCTAGGCTTTACGCAGCCTAGGCACAGCCCTTATAACTAGAAGCAATGGACAGCATCTGTCCTATCCAGGCTGTTACAATCCGGCAAACCTTTCGCTCCGTGGCTCTTACCAATGCCATGCTAGGAGCGTTACCCAGGCTGGATTTTTGCGTTATTTCGCATCTGCCTGCAGTTCCAAAATAATTTGAGTTCTGCCATGACCTCGTTTGCCAACACTGCCCGATCTGAGATGAGTGAGCTACAACGGCTCAAGGGCCTGTTGCCTCCAGAGCTACAGAGCTGGGTCTTTGTGGAAGCCGCTACTGCTGTTGATCCACCGCTCGTCACTTGTGAAGAAATTGCCAAGGATGAAGTTGAGGTCCAAATCGATTTGGTTCGTTGGGAGCAATTTGCTTTGGACCAGCGTAATTTGCTGTTCTGGCATGAAGTGGGCCGAATCCAGAATGATGCCATTCCTCGGGATGGCTGGGAGATGGCTGCACTGGCGATTGGTCTAGGTGGTGCAGTGGGTGAGCTGTGGGTTCAAGATGGCTTGTTACTCCTGCTCGCTCTGGGCCTGTCTGGCTTCGCAGGCTATCGGCTCTATGCTCGCAACAATGGTGAGCGCCGCTTGCTAGAGGCGATTGAAGCCGACGAGCGAGCAATTTCCCTAGCGACTCGCTTTGGCTATTCCTTGCCAAATGCCTATCGCAGCCTGGGCAGTGCTCTCAAGGCCATCATTGAGCAGACGCCTAAGAAGAAGAAGCGTAAGATCTACGATTCGCGATTGACTGCTTTGCGTCGTAGCGCTGCGAAAGCAAAAGCACAGGCTAAGGCCTCCCAGGGCGGGGATGCTCTGCCCAGTAGCCGCTCTCGTTCTGAGAATGTTTATGGTTAAGCGATCGCCGTTAACCAACTGAAATTCGAATAGTTTTCGTCCATATAAAAAGGGCCGTCATTGCTTCAGTAATGACGGCCCTTTTTATATAGATTCCTGCCTCTCTGGGACTCTTATCGTCCTGGTGGAGAATCCTTCTTAGAATGCAAAATTGGTCGTCTACAAAGTTGTGGCGGCATCTTTTTTATTGCTGCAGGAAAATCCTGAAATTTGCTCCCAGAGAACTTTTCAGCCGCGTTAGTCCCTCCCGTTGTCATGGGCAATCTAAGAGAGCAGAGACAAAGCCCTCCCCTGTCTCTTAAATGCTATCGCTGAAATTTCTTGGTATTTGAGTCTCAAATTATTCCTAGGTGCAGCGCACTTCAGAAGATTTGGCATTCTGGAACATTGGTATGAACGAATACCCTGTTTTGCCAGCAACGTACTAATTGCGATCGCAGCGGAAGTTGGACAGTCTTCCTGGCTACGGGATCTTTAACCCTCCACCCCGAGAGATCCCATGTGAACTATGTCCAAGCCTTCAGTCATTAAGCATGCGGATCCTAATTTACTCCTACAACTATCATCCAGAGCCCATTGGAATTGCGCCCCTGATGACAGAACTAGCCGAAGGGTTGGCGAACCGTGGCCATGATGTTCGAGTCATTACGGGAATGCCCAACTATCCGGAGCGCAAGATTCACCCGGAGTACCGTGGCAAAGCCTACGTCACCGAAGAGCGCAACGGCGTGACCATCCAGCGCAGCTATGTCTGGATCCGACCTAACCCTGGCTTAATGGATCGCGTTCTGCTGGATGGCAGTTTTGTCGCTAGCAGCTTCTTCCAAGCACTACGAGGCTGGCGTCCCGATGTGGTGATGCTCACCGCCCCACCCTTGCCCGTCTCCGTTCCTGCCGCCTTGCTCGGCACGGTCTATCGTTGCCCTGTAGTGCTGAATCTTCAAGACATCCTGCCCGATGCAGCGATTCACCTCGGCATTCTCAAGAACCAAGCCATCATTCGCGTCTTCGAATCCCTGGAGAAGTTTGCCTATCGCTCCGCCACTGCCATTAGCGTGATTACCGATCGCTTCACTGAAAACCTCAACCTCAAGGGCGTGGAGACGGAGAAGATCTCCTGCATCCCTAACTGGGTGGATGTGAATTTCATCAAACCACTGGAAAAAGAAGACAACGAGTTTCGCAAGGAGCTGGGCCTAGAAGGCAAATTTGTTGCGCTTTACTCCGGCAACATTGCCCATAGCCAGGGGATTGAAACGGTCATCCGGGCTGCGACCCAGCTGGCTCATATCCCAGAAATCTGCTTTGTGATTGCCGGTGCAGGGCCTGCCGTCGAGAAGCTCAAAGTCTGGTGTAGTGAGCAAAAGATTAGTCTGGACAACATTCGCTTGATGAAGTTGCAGCCCCGCGATCGCCTCCCCAGCATGTTGGCAGCCGCAGATGTGGGCATGATCATCCAAAAGAGCAACGTCGTCGCATTCAACATGCCCTCCAAGACGCAAGTCCTCATGGCCAGCGGTCGCCCCATCATTGCCTCGGTACCCAGCGATGGTCCTGCCGCTGATGCTCTGCGGGACAGTGGTGCAGGTCTCGTGACTGCGCCAGAAGCCCCTGATGAACTTGCTGCTGCTATCACTCAGCTCTACGAAAATCCTGAGATGGCCGAAGCTATGGGACGCAAAGGTCGGCAATATGCCTTGGATAAATACAGCTTTGACCAAGCCCTCCATCGCTATGAGAACCTGTTCGAATCCCTCATGCCCGAAGCGAAGCCCCTACCTTTGGGTCAGCCTATGACTCAGACTGTAACGAGCCTGCCGAAGATGCCCTAGGCAGCGCTACACTGAGGTCAGCAGCCCTTGGTGTCGGTTTTCGGTCGCCACTGCACAGGCCTTTTTGAGCTGTGCGACTGCCGTGATGGGGATGGTAAAACCTTCCCTAGCGTTTGTGGGATTGTTACAGAATTGCTGAGACCTTTCAATGTGAATAGGGCCAGTGACTCTGTAGGAGCGTTAAAGCACATTCCTAAGCACGGCTAATCTTGAATGTCCCCAGGGAGCGCTCGCGCTTTCTGGGGACGTTTGCTTTAGAAGATACCCATCACACCGTTAGCCGTAAAACTTTCAATTTCCCAGTCCCCTATGACAGAACGTCCCATCGATACAGTTCCCTATCCAGAGGCTGATATGCCCGTCGGGGAAACTGAAGCCCTAGATGAGAACCGTCCCAGTACGGCCAGTGCTGAGAACCTCAAGCTTGCCTTGGCGATTGCAGCAGCTGCCGAAGATCGCAAGGGGGGCGACATTGTCATTTTGGACGTGGCGGATGTGGCCTACTTGGCAGATTTCTTTGTGCTGGTTTCGGGCCTGTCTCCTGTGCAGGTGAAGGCGATCGCTACTTCTATTCGAGATGCCGTTGAAGTGGGCTTTGATCGAGTGGCTCGCCACGTTGAGGGCATGGGAGAAGGACGCTGGATCCTAATTGACTATGGAGATGTCGTCGTTCATTGCTTTATGGCCGATGAGCGGGAGTTCTACAACCTGGAAGCGTTTTGGAGCCACGGCAAACGAGTGGAGTGGGAGCCCCAAGGACAACAATCCGCCGTTTAATGCCCAGTTAGCTTGGGGTGAGCAGAAGTTTACGCAGGGTCCCAGTGCGACTCGTCGTTTCAATCCTAAGTGGAGCTTAAGTGGAGCTATTGATCTAATGCTGTTTCTCAGCATCTCCGAGGTCGATGGACTGGGACTTTTCCGTTAAAGTAAGTCAAGTCATTCGGGCCAGTTGGCGCTTCGTCAAGAATTTAATGCTTTCCCCTACAACCCTTTGTCCGGTCCCTGAGGAACAGCAACCCCTCAACGAATTTAAAGACCTGCAGGAGTCCTGGTTCTTTAGCTGGGCGATGCTGGAACAGCTAACGTTTCTGAGCCGGTTGGCCATTGTTTGGACAATTGGTTTGGTTCTGGTGATACCCATTAGCTTGGTCAGCTTCCCCTTCGCGAAGCTGCCAGTGCAATGTCTTTGGTCTGCGGCTATTGGGGCTTGCTTCCCCGTGATTTTTGTTCTGGTGCAGCAATATTTGGCTTGGACCTACGTGCGCGATCGCCTTAGCGCCGAAAGAATTTTCTACGAAGAGTCCGGTTGGTATGACGGCCAATATTGGACCAAACCCACTGAGATGCTGGCCCAAGACCAGCTTGTGGTGACTTATCAACTTCATCCTTTGCTGAAGCGGATTAAGACCAGCTTGCTGGTGATTGGGGGATTTTTCTTGGTCAGCTTCCTGGCTTGGAATCTCGGGTGATCCAATTGCTTGAGCAAAGCAACTGCGCTGAATTTTGAGCTGTCTCTTCTCTGTGAGTTCTTCTTTGAGAGAAGTCGCCAATCGCTATCCATTCCAAATCTAAAACTCGAAGGGTCACCATGAGCCGTATGTCCCCGGTTCCCAATCCAATTACCGTCGATCTTCTGCGGGAAGGCATCATTGAATCCCAGCACCAGGCCCAGGCCGTGCTGTGCGATGTCCGAGGGCGGATTCGTATGGCTGCGGGTGATCCCAATACCAGCGCTTTTATTCGTTCCTCTCTCAAGCCTCTCCAGGCCTTGGCTGTCACAGGCACAGGAACGCTGGAGGCCTGGGGGTTGAGCGATCGCGATCTGGCCATCATGTGCGCCTCCCATGACGGCACGCCTCCCCTAGCGCGCCAGGCGTTTCATATCCTATGGCGCAGTGGTCTAGAAGCCTCTGACTTGCGTTGTCCAATACCCGAAGGACAACTGAGTCCCCTGAACCACAACTGCTCAGGCAATCATGCGGGGATGCTAGCTGTTTGCAAGCAATGCAGCTGGAGTACCCGAGACTACTTGGATCCGAAGCATCCCGTTCAACAGTTGGTACTCAAGAAGGTTTCTGAATGTATCGGGTTGCCCTCGGCAGAATTAATTGGGGCAAGGGATGACTGTGGAATGCCCACCTACTATATGCAGATTAGCCAGATGGCGACGCTGTATGCTCACCTGGCCGCTGGCAATAGCTTGGATATGGAGCGCATCACCCGTGCCATGGTCCACTATCCCGAGTTGGTGGCGGGGGAAGGACGCTTTGACACTGAGCTGATGCGCCTGACCGCTGGCGAGGTGGTCAGTAAGTCTGGAGCAGAGGGCATTCAATGCCTGGGTCAAGTGGGTGAGGGGATGGGCCTTGCGATCAAAGTGAAAGATGGAGCCAAGCGGGCCAAGTACGCCGTGGCCATTCACCTACTGCAACAGCTCGGTTGGATTCAACCAGATATCGCTCAGAAACTCTCGGATCAGTTCCTCACGCTGAGCACTGTTAAACGCCTAGAAATTGTGGGTGACCTGGCGATGATGTAAGGGCTGGGGGGGGCGCTGAGGTCGCCATGAATTTGCGAGTCCTGGCCATGGCTCCGAAGAGACAGACTCCTTTCAGGCATGACTAAAACAGCGCCAAAACCTCGCTATAGCCAGCATTCGAGCATAACTCCACAGAAATGTAGTCTAGACTGCAAAATGTAGGCTATACTTCTTAAGCCGCCGCGGGGTAGAGCAGTCTGGTAGCTCGTCGGGCTCATAACCCGAAGGTCCATGGTTCAAATCCATGCCCCGCCACTTCAATGATAGAAAAGCCTCAGTTGAATCAACTGAGGCTTTTCTATTGGCAGTTTATTGGGGCTGAGCAAAACAGCTTTGATCGCCTTGATCTACCTCCTCATCTCCACTGCTCATTCTCAATAAACAGCGACTTCAGCCGCTCTGAAAAACAAAGCTGAAATAGAAGTAATCTTCAATGGGATCTAGGCTATACTGCATAAGCCGCCGCGGGGTAGAGCAGTCTGGTAGCTCGTCGGGCTCATAACCCGAAGGTCCATGGTTCAAATCCATGCCCCGCCACTTCAATGATAAAAAAGCCTCAGTTGAATCAACTGAGGCTTTTTTATTGGACAAAATTCATGCCGTTTCAAGGAGGCGTGGAAGAGCCCAGGTTGGCCTTGGATGGGCTCTCCTTCTATTTGCCGATTTTCACAATCGGAGTCTGGCTATTGGAGATAGCGGAGAATACCGCGTGAGATTGCTTTCGCCATCTGAGTTCGGAAGGCAGGGTCCGCCAACTTGAACTTATCTTCTGCACCAGTAATGAATCCCGTTTCCACGAGCACGGCAGGCATAGAGGTTCGTCGGAGCACGTAAAAACGTGCGCTACGAACTCGGCGATCGCCGATATCAATACTCTGAAGAATGCTCTGGTGAATCGACTGGGCCAATCCCTTGCCCGAAGAATAGTAATAGGTCTCAATGCCATTTACATCCGGTCGAGCCAGGCTGATGGCATTGGCGTGGATGCTGACAAACACAGATGCATTAGCCCGCTCGGCAATATCCACCCGAGGTTGAAGGTCCAGATCATACTCACCATTGCGAGTCATAATCACCTGGACGCCTTGTTGTTCCAAGAAGCGATTGACTTGACGGCTGATGTCCAGCACAATCTCGGTCTCTTTCAGGCCATTGCCCACGGCACCGGGATCAGGACCGCCATGGCCAGGGTCAATCACCACCACAGGTCGGCCATTGGGAGCCGGAAGCTGAATGTTGGGGTCAAAGACCGGAGGCCGATTAATGTTTGGACGACCTGCGGGAGGAATGACATTGATTTGCCCTGTTTTGCCACCAGGCTGGCGACTGCGCTGCAATGGCAGGGAGAGCAGCTTGAGGTTGGGCACCTGGACTTCGCCAATATTCACGCCCCGGTCCGGCGTCAGACGAATTTCTACGTTTTGAGGCCCTCGCTGGGTTAGCTTTACCCGGCGGAGGCGATCGCCCACATAAATTGGCGGCTCTTTGACCCTAGCGCCCAAACGTGCTGGAGACAGCGTTAGGACATAGTCGCTGCCATCCTGGCGTGTAGAGTAGCGAGCGGGACGATCAAGCTGTAGGAGTAGCTGGTTGCTACTGCGATCAATGGCTACGCCTTGGAGTGTTGCAACTTGACCAGTGGATGTGCCTGAAGTGGGAGCTTGACTCGAGCTAGGCGGAAGCTGAGCAGAGCTCCCCGTACGTCCTCCAGAGCCTGCAATGGGTTCGGGACGACTGGTGGGTAGCAAAACAATGCCACCAAAGTTGCTGACCGTGGCTTTCCAGTTGGGGGCGTTAGAGTCCACCTGCAAGCGAATGATAGCTTCCGGTCTACTGCCTTTCTTCTGCTCTGTGGTGATGCTTTGAATGCCTAGTTTGCCCGCATCGCTAGGCAGGGGGATTTGAGCGGACCCTAGAGAGGAGTTGCGAATTTGGACTTCAATGGTGCGGCGATCGCGGCTGCGCTTGATCTTGACCCGAGGCGGCTCTCCCGCAACCCTGACGAACAACCCATCAGGCGTAGAACGCACCTCATTGACTTGAGTGGGTGCGTCCACAAGAGGAGGTGATTGGGCCAAAGGTTGCTTTGCGGGCGTCACCGCAGCAGGAGGTTGGGCTGCCACCGCTGTCCCACCAGCTTCACGCATGGGTTCTGGTAATTCCACAACCCACTGTTTTTGAGTCAGACCTCGAACCTTTACCTTGGAGGGATCCAAGCTATAGCCCTTTGCTACCTCAATGACGATGCGAGTGGTCTCCGCATCGAACTGCCCAATCCGGTAAGACCGGATTGTTCCTGTCATTGATTCCTGGACCAATGGCTTATCCAAACGGGTTCCAGGGAGGTCAACCACGACCCTTGTGGGGTTAAAAACCAGTTGAGCCCGAGGCTGTACATTGCCATCGGTGCTAAATTCCAGCCGATTCTGAGCTTCGTTAAACCGCCATCCTAAAATACGAGCCGCTTCCGCAGGCAATGAACAGAGGAGAACGCCCAGCGTGCTCAGTAGGAGCAGGTGGATTTTTGACACCATGATTGAACCGTTTCTTGGGTACAGCACGCAGCAGGGGAAATGACGAAAAAGCCTTATGAAGACAAGGATTGAGCCATTGTCGATGGGCTATTCGCTCATAGCGCCTACATAGAATAGCAGCAGATTCAGTAACTGTTGTGGATGGATAGGCCCCTTACAAAGTTGCGAATGTGCCACCCATTGACCGGGAAATACTGTAGGTCGAGATAGCCGTATAAGACCATTTCAACGGTACCTATTCGTAAAAGGTAGCGATATCACATCGCTTAGGAGAGCCATCACCTGCTGAGGATATGCATAGCAGGTGTTGATGTGAGTCACAAACGCCCTAACCGTTCAGTCCGCTGCGATGCCTGCTTCAAATGACCAGTCTGCGAAAAGAGATGTTCCCTATGAACACAATCATTATGGGAAGCGATCTCGTCCCAGCTTCCTCATATTGATACGCTCAGTAGCTGAGTTGCAAGCTCATATAGAGTAGTCATCTCGGCCGACGAACAACACAGCTAGATTAGTTGCGATTTTCTGTTTCCTCCAACTGCCGTTCTGTTCGTTCATTGGGGTTCACTCTGGGGCGCGGCTTGGGGAATAGACCCACAACAAATTGGTTCGCTGCCCTACGTAGATTAGTGCTGTACTGTCCTACAGGGTCAGGCAAAACGCTGCCAAAAACTAGAAACAGTAAGGCTAGCATGACAAAAACGGGGAAGGTAGAACGACGCATGACAAATTTAAAAGCAACAATGGCGAGCTACTGAATCAAACAGGATGGACAGTAATGAGACTCATCCAAAGGCTATGGATCCTCTCACTGAATCCTATGAAGGCAAAGTATAGAGGCCTCATGCCGTGAGGTCGTGATTCTTTTCGATTTTGTAGGTTCTGTATTTAGAACGTTACTTAAGGCATTGTCGAACTGAGAGGGGAAAAGTGAATGGAGAGCAAAAGCCTTTTTTCTCCAGCAAGTCACGTAATTGATAATGGTGGTTATGGGGATAGTCCATTCCTAGTGGCTTGGGCGGCTGAGTAGATGCTCTAGAGGCTTTCCAGCTGTACTATCGAAAGCCGTACGCTGCATGATATGTTAGAGAATCCGGGCCTTGACATTAGGGTCCTATTTGCATTCACGCTATTGACGAGGTCAGTATGGCGAAACGCCGCAATTTGAAGAAAGAGAAGGCTTTGCGCAACGAAGCTTATGCGCGCAAGTTCCGCAAGCGCAACCAACGCAATCGTTCTGGGGGACGCCGTAACTACTCCCAGCAGGATGAGAACAAGACTGAAGAGAATAAAGAGGGCGGCGAGACTGGTGCAACGACCAATACCGGCGCTACCGATAGCTAAGGTTACTCCTCTTTATTGTTCAAAACTTGGAGATTATTTCTCTAGGCTTTGGCCCCTCAGGGATTGCAGCAGCAGTCCCTTTTTCGTATCTGTGGGTTCTATTCTGTTGCCCATTTAAGCTTCATAGCGCGAGGGATTTGGATGCCAATCCGCATGATTTCATTCCGAGAGACTCTGCTGACAGGATTATGTGCGCTCCTACAAGTCGCTGACGGGAATTGAAAAACTGAATCAGATTGGGTCTAAAAAGATATCGCCGGGCCATCACTTCGCTCAGCAAGCTTGTAAAGTGCTCCGCTAAGATAAAGACGGAGCGATCGCGACTTTAATCTTGAGCAGACGATCGGTCTACTGAACTCGAATTTTGCCCATGCTGCTTGCAATTGAGAGGAACCAACCGTGGATGACCTGAGGGAAAGCCTCATGCTGGCTGACGATGATGAGCGTAATGCCCTCATTGAATTGCTCTTTCGTCCAAAATTTAATCCCTTAGACTATGTCAACAAGGCGGCCCCTGAACGCATCAAATGCTTGCCTTGGGAATATCAAATTGAAGCCATTGAAGCGCGTTTTCGCTTCCTCGCTGCCGATGGCGTCACGGTCCTTTGTGGAGATAGCCAACAGCTCTCCTATCGAGAAATTTTGTTTCAGGCTAGCGACTACCTCAAGCTGGATCTTGGAGCTTTAGCATCCCCTTGGGGAGCCTCAGAACTGACCAATGCAGAGCTAGAGGCAGAAATCTTCCTGCATTTGATTCAGCGCACTTGGAAAAAGTTACCTGCAGGTGAACAAACCGAGTTGCTCCGGGCCATTCAACAAGGTCTACGTCCAGCAGACCAGGGCAGCACTCTAGGCAATACGCTCAAACGGGACTCGCTCCGATTGATGCTCGAGGGAGGGAGTGCAGTGGCGGTCAGTGCGCTAGTACGGCCCTTAATTCTTAAGCAGTTAGCCCAACAATTTGCTCAGCATCTGGCTCGCCGCCAGTTGGCGCAGCTGGCTCTCAAGCAAGGCGGGAGCGCCATAGCAAAGCTGCAAAGTTACGCTATGGCCAAGCTAGCAGGTCGGGGCATGGCCGTCAGTGCTGCCCGCTATGGTGCGGCTAGAACTGCCCTGGGCTTCCTGGGACCAGCACTCTGGGCCTGGTTCGCTGCGGATCTGGGATGGCGGACGATTTCCACAAACTACAGTCGCGTCGTTCCCGCCATTTACCTCCTCGCCCAGATTCGCCTTAGCCGGGCTGAGGCATTAGAGCCCGCTTACGCTGCCTAGGCTTTCTGTCAGCCTCTTTTCTGCCAGTCTCTCCCTCATACAACTAAAACCATTCTGCAAGTTCACTCCAATCCCCAGCTCAACCGTCCCTGGAAGCTGACTCAGCTTGGGTTACTGACCCTGGCGATGATGCCTGCCCTGGGTGGATTGCTCTTGATTGCGAGTAGTGTGCTCGTGACCCGACGTCGCTGGGCCAGGATGAAAGGACGCAGCGTCAATCGAGGCCTATTGCTGCTGGGATTGTTACTGATGGGCAGCTGCACCCTGGCACAGCTTCCGGGAGAAGCTTGGTTGGGGCTAGCTCACTTTCTGCCCTATTTTTGGCTGATGGCAGCTCAGGCCGAACTGATTGACTCGCCCAAGCAGATTCAGCAAACGGCAACTATTATTGCGCTGACTATTTTCCCCTTAGTGTTGATTGGTTTTGGGGAGTTATTTCTCGGCTGGTCTAGTCCAGCAGAGCTGGCTGGCATTTTGCCTTGGCCTCCCACTGCGGGAGGAACGCCACCGGGGCGCATGGCGTCAGTTTTTGGCTATGCAAATAATTTAGCGCTGTATCTAAATATGGCCCTCGCGATGCTCCTGGGACTGTGGGGTCATGACTTGTGGGGGAAAAACACTGGGGATAGCGAAGAGGCTGCCGCTTCAGGTGCTTGGTTAGGTGACCAACCGAATATTGATGAAAAGGTTCAGATAGTTGGTCAGACAATCCAGGTAGGTGCATCAGCAACGTTATCCTCTGATGCTACCCCAACTGCACTCGCAACTATCACTCAAGGCTCAGTTGCAGAGCCTTGGTTATCCCATTGGCCACGATCGCGCCGCCTCATCCTCTGGAGCCTGCTCATCATCCTCTGCTTAGCGGGTCTAGTCCTCACCCAATCCCGTAGCGCCTGGGGTCTAGCCATGCTCTCAGGGCTGGCCATGGCGATGTATTGGGGCTGGACTTGGCTAGGGGCAGCAGTGATTGGGTTTGCAGGGAGCATCCTTTGGGCAGCTTTTGGTCCCTTTGGAAAAATTCCGCTGCGGCAGGTTATTCCTGAATTCTTTTGGGCCAGGCTGACAGATCAAAACTTTGGAGATCGCCCCATCGAAACGCTGCGTATTACTCAGTGGGCATTTGCCTTAGATCTATCAGAATCAAGACCCCTTGCCGGTTGGGGACTGCGCAACTTCAGTCACCTATACCAAGATGAGATGGGCATCTGGATGGGCCATCCCCATAATTTATTTTTAATGCTGGGAGCCGAAACGGGATGGTTCGTGACCGGAGGATTACTGGGATTAGTCGGTTTGATTTTCTATCGCGGAATAGAAGTAATTCGCTTAAAAAATCATCTCAATACGGCAGATTGTTATCTCTTTTTTGGCATTTTAATCGCCTTTTTGAACACGATTTTCTTCCATTTATTCGATATTCCACTGTTTGATTTCCGTATAAACGCGCTGGGCTGGATAACAGTCTCGCAAATTCTCGGAGTAGTTTATCTTTCCGATGCGGGCAATCTTAATTTAAGCCGAACAGAACAGTTCAAAGCTGACTGATTGACCCTTTGCCATCGCCATAGCGCGATCGCACACTTCAACCTGAGCTCTCCATTGCCACGAGCTGTGATGCTTTGCCATCAAAGCGCTTAGCGAGGAGCGTTCAGCTGAACCCTGTTGATGACACCCCATTATCTCCTGCGTTCTTGGAATCCCCCCTCCCCAAGACGGCGGTCGTCTATCAACCATCAGTGTGTAAGCCTCTACTCCTGTGACAAGGGCAACGTTTCTCTGGCTATTAGCAACCGCCCTGATGTAGAAAGTCCCATGAAATTCGAAGACATTTACGATTTTTTCCGTAATCCCCCCCCGAACTATCTCAATAAAGAACTGGCGGTTTGCTACGTTCTTACTGTTTTGCTTCATCACGATTCCTATGGCACTGAGTTGATTCAGCTGCTGGAATCTGATTACCCCACCTATAGACTTTCTGACACGGTGCTCTACAGCGCCCTCAAGTTCCTCGAAGGCGAAGGCGTCATCGCGGGTTACTGGAAGAAGGTTGAGGGCCGTGGTCGTCCCCGCCGCATGTATCAAATCGATGCACAGTGGCGTGAGCGCTGCGAGGAAATGTCCCAACTGTGGCAGGACTACATTCTGCAGCAGGGCGGCGCAAACCCCGCTGCGGCAATCCAGCCCCAAGCGGTGGCTCGCTAGCCAATGTTGGCTCACAATTAGCTTCTCCTAGGGAGTTGACTCCGGCTTTACTGCACCTTGGTGCCTGCCCGAGTCGGCTCCCTCTTCATTGCCTAGTTGTTCCCACATCAGAATTGAATGTTTGCCAATGGCTTAGCTTGCGGACAGTCTTCGAAGGATGCAAAGATCTCAAGGAAGCAATATCTTAGGGCAAGGTCCTAAAACAATTCTTTACGAACTGGACCTCGTTCTCGTTGCTGAGCCCAGACTCAGCTGAGATCATCTCTTTAATAGACTGCCGCCATCGCGAGCTGCTGATATTTCTCTATGGATAGGACAACGCTGATCTCGACTTTTTTCCTCACCCTGCTGATGCTGATAGGGCTGGTCTTCTTCATTCGAGCCTCAGTGAAGGACCGCACTGAAGTACTCAAGATGGGCTCGATCAAAGCAGTTGATGTGCTGGAGCAGGACCTGCGGCAGTATTTTGATGATCGCTCATACACGGTGAAGTCTCTGGACCGTGATCGAGATTTGATTACCTGGGAAGGCTTGATGCAGCCCAGCTTGCCCCTGGCCATATTGCTCTCTTTCCTAGCAACCATTGGCTTGTTTTGTTTGTCTCTAGTGCTTTTGCTGGCCGTTCCTGCGGTGGGACCGTCTTGGTTTGCGGTGATGCTGTTTGCGCCAGCGGCGGGGTCTTTCTACTGGAAGCGGGCTGAGCGTATGGAGGAGGTGTCTTACCGAGTTCTTGAGCCAGGAAAGACAGTGGGAGAAGCGAGTGAGGTGAAGAGTTTGCTGTCAATCTCAGCCCATCGGGATGAGATTCTATCGCTTCAGCAAGCCTTGCCGTTTCAGGAATTGGTCTAGCGGGCTCCGTGGGGATCAATCCATATTGATAAAAAGCCCTGGCAGTAAAGATTGCCAGGGCTTTTGTTTAGGGACCTGCAAAAATGGCAGACTCTAAATCCTGACGACTTAGGGCGTAGGGAAAGGATCGCTGAACCTTGTCACTAGAACCGTCGAGCATCTCATAAGCGGCAACGATGCGTTCAACATCCAGCTCTAGCTCGGCGCGCCAGCCTTCCTGAACTAAATGCCAGACATTGCGATCGCTGCTGTCTTGTTCGCAGCCCTGTTCTCGAAGCCAAGCCTCTATGTGGGCAAGGGTGTGATTGTAAAGTGGGACGTCGCTATCGGGTAGAGCCATGAATCGGGAAGTGAAATAGTGATGGATTGAATGGGCTGCTGAACCTATATTCCTAGCCATCTCTACTTATGCTATCGCTTGGGGCCGATGTTACAGGGCTTTCAGGGAATTTCTCTGGGGAGAATAGCGTTAAGGAGTCGAAGGCGAGCTGTTCTGGTTAACCTTGCGCTGTTCCACTTAGGAGCTATCAGTGGGAGCGCTTCGCTGCTTGGACTGCTCAAGCCTGATGGCGTGAATTGAGGCTGGGTGAATGCTGGGGTGCGGATAAATTCTGGAGTTCCTTTACTGGCTGATTCTTGGCGGGTTGCTCCATGGCAGGCATCGGTGCAACAGTTTGCCAACTGGGCGTTGGCATCAATGCTTCTCCCCTAGCGAATCCTAGGGCTAGGGCCAGCACCAAACAGCCTAGAAATGTCACGCCTAGGATGAAGAGCGAAAACATTTCCCCTGAGGATAGGGGCCGATCCTCTGCTGAGAGATAGGCTGAGGACTCGACTTCAACGCGCTCGGGGCGTTGCGGAACCATGGGTTTGGGAGGCGCGATCGCCCCAATCTGCAAATCGTACTGGAGACGCTGGGCGCGATCGCTCAACACCTCATAGGCCTTCTGCACCTGCTCGAATCGCAGACGAGCCTCTTCCGCCGGAAACCGCGTCGTATCGGGGTGGTAGAGCTTACTCAGGTCTCGATGGGCTTGACGCAGCCGCTGGGCCGTATCCCCAGGTGTAACCCCTAACAGGTCGTAATAGTTGGGCAGGGCACCGCTGCCCTTAGCTTGAGCCGCAGAACTCGTAGCAGATTGTTGATCCGGCAAGGTTTCTAGGCTCTAAACAAGCAAAGGAGGACAGCGCTGCATCGGAGTTGCTGCAGTGAAGGTTTCACTCGCGTCAACTCAACGATTCAGTCGCTTTCTCCACCATGGCGGTGGCAAAAGCTCTCTGTCAACCTGAGTTCGATAAGTTTAAGGCTGGCTGGGCTCTGCCGCCGTGAGCTAAAGTTCACGGCTAAAAGCTCAAGTCCGTTAAAACGGACTAAACAGCACACTGGTAAGGGTTGCAGCCCACTTTAGTGGGCTTTCGCTCTTAGGCTGGGAATTTATTCCTAGCTAGCTTCGCCAGTGCTTTTTCGAGCCGTTGAACTCAGGTTAGATAAGGCATTCAGAAACGTCAACCTGTAGTTCAACGCTGAATAACCCAAAAAGGGCCAGTCTCTATGACTGGCCCTTTAGCAGAAATCTGACTCTGATAGAGCCATCATCCAGTTGTAATTGGATGGTGGTTCTATTGGTTTATTGCTAACCTGCGGTTGCCAGCATCTCCTTTTCTTCATCTTCAGACAGCACCCGACCTTCATTTTCAAAGCCTGTCAACTGGTCAAAGTTGAGGTACTTGTACAGGTCAGCGGCGAAGGGATCGATTTTCTCAGTGACGATCGCCAGATACTCCTCAACAGTCGGAATCTTGCCCAGCAACGCACAAACTGCGGCCAGCTCAGCCGAACCCAGGTAAACCTGAGCGCCCTTGCCCAAGCGGTTATTGAAGTTGCGCGTCGAGGTTGAGAACACCGTCGCATCATCTGCAACGCGGGCTTGGTTGCCCATGCACAAGCTGCAACCCGGCTCTTCGGTGCGAGCGCCAGATGCGGCTAGGACACCGTAGATGCCTTCAGCCCGGAGCTGCTGCTCATCCATGCGAGTTGGGGGAGCAACCCAAAGACGAACTTTGACGGGGCCAGCGCCTTCAAGAATCTTGGCAGCGGCACGGTAGTGGCCAATGTTGGTCATACAAGAGCCAATAAAGACTTCGTCAATCTGTTGACCCGCACATTCGGACATCAGCTTGATGTTGTCAGGGTCATTGGGAGCCGCCAGGATGGGCTCCTTAATTTCATCCAGGTTAACGACAACGGTATCGACGTACTCAGCATTGTCATCCGCAGACATCAGGCTGGGGTTGGCAAGCCACTCTTCCATGGCCTTAATGCGACGGGCCAAGGTACGGGCATCGTTGTAGCCCCGGGCAATCATGTTCTTGAGTAGCGCCACATTGGAACGCAGATACTCCGCTGTGGTTTCTTCGCTGAGCTTGATCGTACTGCCTGCGCAGGAGCGCTCGGCGGTTGCATCAGTGAGTTCAAAAGCCTGCTCTAGCTTGAGGTCGGGCAGGCCTTCCATTTCCATGATGCGACCAGAGAAGACGTTGATTTTGTTCTCCTTGGCCACGGTCAGCTTGCCGGTCTGAATGGCCACATAGGGAATGGCATTGACCACGTCCCGCAGGGTGACGCCGGGCTGAAGCTTACCAGTGAACTTCACCAACACGGACTCGGGCATATCCAGGGGCATAGCTCCGATCGCCGCCGCAAAGGCCACCAAACCAGAACCCGCTGGGAAGGAAATACCTAGGGGGAAGCGGGTGTGAGAGTCACCACCAGTACCCACGGTGTCCGGCATCAACATGCGGTTGAGCCAGGAATGGATGATGCCATCGCCGGGATTGAGGGCCACGCCACCGCGCTTGGCAAAGAAGTCGGGCAGGGTTTTGTGGGTTTCCACATCCACGGGCTTGGGGTAGGCGGAGGTGTGGCAGAAGGTTTGCAGGACGAGGTCGGCGCTAAAGCCCAAGCAGGCCAGCTCCTTCATCTCATCGCGGGTCATGGGGCCAGTGGTGTCCTGGGAGCCCACGCTGGTCATCAGCGGCTCGCAGGAGGTGCCGGGCAACACACCGGGTAGACCGCAGGCCTTGCCCACCATCTTTTGCGCCAGGGTGAAGCCTTGGCCATGACCTTTGGGAGGCTGGGGCCGCTTGAAGACATCGCTAGCGGGTAGATTCAGTGCAGCGCGGGTTTTGTCCGTGAGGGCACGACCAATCAATAGGGGAATGCGACCGCCAGC
>CALECT010000055.1 GCA_937949725.1 uncultured Pseudanabaenaceae cyanobacterium | reverse complement strand
CAAGCGGTAGCAGCTAGCAAGGTAGGAATCATCAGCACACCGAACCAACCTACATAGAGGCGGTTGTCGGTGGAGGTGACCCACTCGCAAAACTGAGACCACAGAGAAGCGCTTTCGCGGTTCTGAAGAGTGGTAGTCATGATTTCTCAAGTGATTTAAGTATTAGGGGGTTAGCCCTACTTCTAAAAGATAACAAACTTAATTGAGTTTTGTAAACTTGATTGATGCATTCTTAAGGTTTGCCCCGGTTTTGCTCCGATTCGTTCTCATAAAGCGCCTGAGTCGCTACTTCTTTTATGCTTCCTGGCGATCGCTCCATCACCTATAGCCCTGCATTCACGCTAGTTCCCACCTATGAATGCTTTAACCGCTGTAGCTATTGCAATTTCCGTCGAGAGCCCGGCGAAGATGATTGGCTTGACCTGGAGGTGGCGAGACAGCGTCTGGCTGGGTTCTCCACAGTCAGTGAGCCGTCCGTCGGAGCTCCAAAATCGGTGAGTGCTCACTCATTAATTGAAGTTCTCATTCTGTCGGGAGAGGTTCATCCACGCAGTTCTCGTCGGGGGGATTGGCTGAGACTTATATATGAGCTTTGTGAGCTGGCGCTGGACTGTGGCTTTTTGCCCCATACCAATGCGGGGCCTCTGTCGCGGGCTGAGATGGCCCATTTGTCTGAAGTGAATGTCTCCATGGGGCTGATGTTGGAGCAGCTGACTCCCGCGGTGCTCAAAACGGTTCATCGATATGCACCGAGCAAAGAGCCGGAGCTGCGTTTGCAGCAGTTGGTTTGGGCCGGGGAGTTGGGGATTCCGTTTACGACGGGTTTGTTATTAGGAATTGGGGAGACTGTGGCGGATCGACGGGAGACGCTGGATGCGATCGCTGAAGTTCACCGGCAGTGGGGCCATATCCAAGAAGTCATCCTCCAACCCCACAGTCCCGGGCAACGTCAGCTTTTTCCGGGTGGAGCCTGTGACGGCGATGCATTTCTCGCGACGGTGGAGCTGGCCAGGGATATCTTGCCGGACAGCATTGCCCTGCAAATTCCGCCGAACTTGGCTCGGGAAGCCCCGCTTTTACGCAATTGCTTGGCAGCTGGAGTGACAGATTTGGGAGGCCTGGTGCCGTTGGATGAGGTTAATCCCGACTATGAACACCACAGCCTGGAGCAGTTACAGACACTTCTCTTGGGTTGGGGCTACGAACTAAAATCCCGCTTGCCGGTGTATCCCCAATATATTGAGGGCCTTAGTCCGAGGTTGCGCGATCGCTGCCGAGCAATTCAAGCTGCGTTGTGATGGCCGCTTGGCAAGGAGCAAAGGACATTCGATGGAGTGGAGTCAGTCCCCGATCGGCAATGGCTTGGCGATGTTGTTTGGTGCCGTAGCCCTTGTGACGCTCGAAGCCGTAGCCGGGGTAACGGTCTCCTAGGCGGATTATGAGATGATCGCGCCAGACTTTGGCAATGATGCTGGCGGCGGCAATGGCAGGTTCCAATGCATCACCGCCCACGACCGTTCGCTGGGGATAGGGAAGTTTGGGGATGAGTCGATTGCCATCGACGAGGCAAGCTAGGGGCTGGGGCTCTAGTTTCTGTAAGGCGCGGCTCATGGCCAATAGGGAGGCCTGAAGAATATTGATGCGATCAATTTCGGCCACGCTGGAGATGCCCAAGGCCCAGCTGGTGGCTTGGTCGCGGATGAGAATATCGAGGCGATCGCGTTGCTCCGGCGAGAGCTTTTTGCTATCGGTTAAGCCTTCGGCCTTGAGCCCCGAAATGGCTGAGGGAGGCAAAATCACCGCAGCGGCAACGACCGGCCCAAAGAGACAGCCCCGTCCCACCTCGTCAACGCCAGCGGGATTGTCCCAGGGGTTGATTTTGTTGGAGCGGGGCTGCTTCTTAGCCATTGGGGTCTTTACCGGGTGAGGCAGCTAGCTGTCAGACTTCTTGGCAGAGGAACGACGGCGACGGCGACGTACCGGAGCATCCCCAGACTCTTCGGCGCTGCTAGCCTTGGGGCTTGGGGCTTCTTCGGCTGCAGATGATTCGCTTTCGCTTGCGCTCACCTCTGGCTCACTTGCGGATTTTCGGCGGCTGCGAGGGCGACGGGAAGATCCCCGTTTAGGCTTGCTGCCTGCGTATTCCGTTTCATCATCATCTGTGACTGGGGTGATGTTGAGAGCCTCGTTCATCATGGCTTCGACGCTGTTGCTAGGGGCTTCCCGTTTGTTGCGGGGACGACGACGGCGACTAATGACGCGTCGGGCAGGCGTTTCAGTTTCCGCTGGTTTGTCGGAGCTGCTCTCCTCATTGCTGGCGCTAGCATCAGCACTGTAAATGAGTTGACCTCGCGAGTCATCCGCTTCTTCTGTTTCTGCCTCAGGTGCGGCTTCAGGCTCAGTTGCTGCGGCGACGGCCTCTTCGGGGGGTGTCTCCCCCGGAAGGGTCACGGTCACAAGCGAGGACTGGGGGTCAAGCTCAGAATCCTTGAGGATCAGGGGGGATACGCCAAGCCAAGCGTAGACATCTTGTTCATCTGTCGTCATCTCCACGACTACAGGCTCAAGCTGACGACTGCTGCCTCGTTCGCGGCGTCCACGAGATTCACCGATGCTGTCACGGGATTCCCGTGGCTCTCTTGATTCCAGAGACTCCTTGCCTTCACGACTGTCTGATTCCTGGGTGATTCGTTCGCTGGTTTCGCTACCGCGACGACGGCGACGGCGACTCCGATCCGGGAGGAATCTGCTGTCTTCTTCGCTTTCGGTGTTGTGGTCCTCGCGGGCTTCTCGGATTGTTGGAGCAGCGGCACCGGTGTCTAGGCTGGGGCGGAGATCTCGCGATCGCCCATTGCTGCGGCTATCAGACCGAGCCCCCCGGCGGCTTCGGGGAGCAGCACGTTCAATGGAAAGGCGTTCTCCGGGAAGCGAATCCCCGCTCTCTGTCTCTTCTTCGCTTTGGGCAGCTTGACCGGGTAGCAGCACCAGGTGACCCAAACCACTACAGCTAGGACAGGATTGGCCGAAGAGTTCGTAGATATTTTGGCCCTGGCGCTTGCGGGTCAGTTCTACAAGTCCTAGCTCGGTGAGCTGAGCAATTTGGGGGCGAGACTTATCCGGCTTGAGTTCCTTGGTGAAATGCTCCAGCACGCGCAGTTGGTCGCTGCGGTGGTCCATGTCGATGAAGTCCACCACGATGACGCCAGCTAGGTTACGCAGTCGTAATTGGCGGGCTAGTTCTGTTGCTGCTTCAAAGTTGGTCCAGAGCACCGTTTCCCGTGAGGTGGCGGAGCGGGTGAAGGAACCGGAGTTCACATCTACCACCACAAGCGCTTCGGTGGGCTCAATGATGATGTAGCCGCCAGAGGGTAGGTCCACGCGGGGCTTGAGGGATTCTCGAATGGCAGCATTGACGCGGAAATGCTCCAGGATGCTGTTGTGACCAGAATGATGGTCGATCAAAATGCCCTGGGGCAACTGGCCGCTGCTCCAGCTCGACAGGTATTGCTTGACCCGCTTGAGGCCTGTGTGGGAATCCACGACGATGCGGTTGGCATCGGTGTTATAGGCGTCCCGCAGAACCCGCTGGATGAAGTCGTCATCGCGGTTCATCAGGGTTGGAGGCTGAGCGGTCTCCATTTCTCGCTGGATATGTTCCCACTGCCCCATTAGCTGTTCTAGGTCTTCAATGATCGCCTCTTCATCCACACCATCAGCTTCGGTGCGGACGAGCAGTCCCATGCCCGCAGGCTTGATAAAGACGGCAAGCGCTCTCAGACGGCTGCGTTCAGCTTCGCTCGCGACGCGGCGGGAGAGATTGACGCCCCGGCCAAAAGGCATGAGGACAATGTAGCGACCGGGCAGGGAGACATTGCCGGTGAGGCGAGGGCCCTTGTTGCCAGTGGGCTCCTTCATCACCTGGACCAGCACTTTCTGGTGGGGACGCAGGAGGTCTGTGATGGAGCCACCGTTGCGGCGGAGTTTGAGGGGACCGAGGTCACCCATGTGGATGAAGCCGTTCTTTTCGGTGTCGCCAATGTTGACGAAGGCTGCATCGATACTGGGCAGGACGTTCTCGACGATGCCGAGATAAATGTCGCTGACTTGCTGGGTGCCTTTGGCGACGATGAGTTCTTGAATTTGGTCGTCTTCAAAGACAGCAGCAACGCGGTGCTGCTCGGCAATAATGATTTGTTTAGCCATTCAAAGGTAATTTCTCAATGTTGTAGCGGAGAAGGAATGGAGGAGTAACGCAGTGGACCTGCTCGCTAGGTCAACGGGGCTGCGATCGCCACCTATCCGAAATTCAAACAAGGACGGTCAAGGCATCGATAAGCTTGGACGACATCCCCCAGGGCAAAACTTCCGCAGAGTTTACTTGCTGCTGCAACCCAGTAGAGCCAGACAAGGAATGAGGTGAAAGAAATCGTGAATCAATCAAAAAATCTTGGGTCGAAACGGGGTCTACAGCTTAGAGCCAGGCCTGATGTTGGGGAAATGCTCCAAGGCGAGACGGTTAGTCAGGTCTCCTAGGTAATAGTGGTTATAGAGGGGAGAACGCTAGCTAATACAACGAAAAGTGGACAACCATCCAGTGATGAATCCATTTGTAATTGGCCAATGGATGTCCCTGGGTGACGTGGAAATGCTCTTTGTGGATCTAAGGCATTGGGTTGGGGTAAATCCCTCAAACCGTTTGCTTACCCAACGGATGTTGAGTTTGGCTAGACCCGAGACAGTCCCAGTCCCAGTTTTGAATTGTAGAAAGCTTTGCGGCAGTTCAATGTCGTATGCAAGGACAAGTTTGCCCTGCAACCCTTCTACTCATTGAGAAAAGTAACATCAACGACATTTAATGCGGTTAAACCGTACCACAGGTTTTTGGTGCTGTCTAATTCGTTTTTGATATTTGTCCCTAAAGCTTGAATGGAGCTGCTTTGACGGCAGTTTGTTTACCAGAAGGGGAGCCCGACTCCGGGCGAACTGTTTTATCGGGCTTAGGAGCAGGCGGCGTGAGTTGTAGGGTTTGGCGATGGGCTTTGATGAGCTGGAGCTGGGGCAGTTGGCCGTTGAGGGGCTGGGTATTTTTCTCAAATAGCATCAGGAGCTGCTCGGGACGGAGCAGGGTTCCGTCATTGCGACAGCTGCCGGTGAATTGGAGGGCCACTTGGTTGGGCTCTAGGGTCCAGTCTTGCTGGGCCAGCGCTTCGGAGGAGAGGAGCTGGAGCTGGTGGAGGCGATCGCGGCCATTAAACACCTTGACCTTGCCAGATTTGCTGGTTTTGGCCAGTTCTACTTCCGTTGCCGCCATGAGGCTGTCAATCCAGGGCTGCCATTGATTGGGTGTGACGGGCTCTGGAGCGGTGAAGCTTGTCTCATCGGCTATTGGCTCCGCTGTCTCATCGTCGGATTCCGCTTCAGTTTCCTTTAGCTTGGGGGCTGTGCTGTACTTCGCCATGACCTGGTCTGCATCGGCCCAATGGCCTTCCACCACCATCAGATATTCTGCTTTGTCCAACTGTTGAGCCACAGATAGATCTTTGATGCTGACTTCTTTAATGCTGTAGAGCTCTAGCCCCGCTGGCAGTTGATCGGCCAACTGAGCTCGGAAGTCCTCGGGATCCATGGGACGAGTTAATTCAATGTCCATCAGCTCTCCGCTGCTGCTCATGCCCAGGGGCAAGGCATTGGCTAGGGCGATGCGGGGGCCGGGGTGGAAGCCGCCGGTAAAGGAGATGGGCAAAGAGGCACGGCGGAGGGCGCGGTCCAGCAAGCGCATCATGTCCAGATGGCTGATTAGGGTCATGCTGCCCTGTTTCCCGAAGTGGATCTGGAGGCGCTGGGCACGGGTGTTGTCAGGTTTGGAGGTTCGCTGGATCTTGGGAATCTCCATGGGCGGCACGACGACGTTGTGCCCGAAGTCCAGGCCGCAGACGCCGCAGTGGGAGCAGCCATCGAAGGAGCAGTCTGGAACTGTGGCAGCTTCGAGAGCCTTGAGCAAGTCGTCCTTGAGCCATTGCTTGTCGATGCCGGTGTCCAGGTGGTCCCAGGGGAGGGGGGCATCGAGTTGTTGGGTGAGGCGATCGCTGTCCGCAGCGACTTCAGCTTCGGTTCGCTCTGCGTTGGGTTCATCAAACAGGTTCCATTCACCGGATTCAACCTGACGATATTTCCAGGAGAGCCCTGCTTCGTCGATTGCTTGAGCCCAGGCAGCATAGGCGTTGTCCAGGCTTTCCCACCAGGAATCCATGCCTGCACCCAGCTCCCAGGCGCGGCGAACCACTTGGGATAAGCGGCGATCGCCCCGACCAACAAAATCCTCCATGGCTGAAATCCGCACATCGGTGAAATTCACCTTTACGTTGCGTATGGTGTGGAACTCCTCCCTCAACAGGCGCTGCTTGCGGCGGAATTCCTCGGTGGAGACAGAGTGCCACTGGAACGGCGTGTGAGGTTTGGGGGTGAAGTTGGAAACGGTGATATTGAAACTGATCCGGCGCTTGCGACCCCGACATTCCTGCTGGAGCCAGCGCACGGTCTCTGCAATGCCCAGTACATCGGAATCCAGCTCGCCGGGTAGGCCAATCATGAAGTAGAGCTTGATCTTCTCCCAGCCCTGGTTATAGGCCGTTTTGACACCGCGCAGCAGTTCCTCATTGGTGAGGCCTTTGTTGACGATATCCCGCATGCGCTGGGTGCCCGCTTCCGGTGCGAAGGTGATGCCGGTTTTGCGGGTACCCCCCATGATGTGGGCAATGTTCTCGTCGAAGCGATCCACCCGCTGGCTGGGTAGGGAGAGGGAAATATTTTCGGTTTTGAGGCGATTTTTGACCTCGACGCCCACGGCGGGCAGGGCGAGATAGTCCGAGCAGCTCAGGGAGAGCAGGGAAAATTCGTTGTAGCCCGTGGCTCGCATGCCCTTCTCGATCGCATCAACAACCGCTTCCGGTTCTACATCGCGGGCCGGGCGGGTGAGCATGCCGGGTTGGCAGAAGCGACAGCCTCGGGTGCAGCCCCGGCGGATTTCCACGGTGAGGCGATCGTGGACGGTCTCAATGTAGGGAACCAAGCCAATGGCATAGGCGGGAATCGGTGTCGCAACCCGGCGCAGCACGCGGGCGGGAACCTCGGGCCGATTGGGATTGACTGAGCCATTCTTGGCCATGTCGTAGAAGCGAGGGACGTAAACGCCAGGGACTTGGGCCAGATCCAGCAATGTCGCTTCGCGACCTAGGCCAGCTTCCTTCGCTTCATCTAAAACTAAGGCAATCTCTGGCAGTAGCTCTTCGCCGTCGCCCATGGCCACGAAGTCGAAGAACTCGGCGTAGGGTTCAGGGTTGGAAGTTGCAGTTTGCCCCCCCGCAAATATAAAGGGAGCCCCGCCCTGCCAAGGTGCCTTGTCATCGGCAGTCCGCTCTACCCAGGTTAGGTCCACCTGGCAGAGGGAGAGCATGTCGAGAATATTGGTGGCGCCCAGCTCGTAGCTGAGGCTGAAGCCGAGGATGTCGAAGGTGTTGAGGGCACGGCGGGATTCGACGCCGAAGAGAGGCGTTTTGGTCTCGCGCAGCTTGTCGGAGAGATCGGCGGCGGGCAGGTAGGCGCGATCGCACAGCTGCCTCGGCTGGGCATTAATGATGTTGTAGAGAATGATGTGGCCCAGATTCGAGGAGCCCACTTCATAGATTTCTGGATAGGTCAGCGCCCATCGGATATTGGCGGAGTCCCAGGGCTTGTGGATCGCTCCCAGCTCATTGCCCAAATAGCGGGCGGGGCGGTTGACCGCAGGGGTCACTAGCTGATCGACGGTCATCGGGGCCACGGCGGATCACTCCTATCCAAGTTCCTGCGCTCTGAAATAGATGCGCATTGCATAGGACATTGTATGGGACTGCCATGGCATATAAGCGTGGGTTGCCCGCCTAGGAGATTTACTTCACAGGAATTTAGGGGTGAATCAAAAAGCCCCTGACAAACTTCATTCACGAGGTTTGTCAGGGGCTGGAAGCTTTGGAGTTATCTAATGCAGTGCCTACGCCGCAACAGGCATCATCACAGGAGCTTGATTCACAATTTTGACAACCTGATCGAGCTGAGACATCTCTAACACCATCCGCAGCGCAGGAGGTACGGAACAGATCGTGAGGTCAAAGTTGTAGCGCTGAGAGAGCTGAATGGCAGAAACCAAGGTCATCAGCCCAGCACTATCAATGGAGTCAACCTGCTCAAAGCTCAGAAACATTGGCGGGCTTTTGTGGCTATTGATAATGGAAATTAGCCGACTTTCAAGCTTTAATCCGTAGCTTGCGTCTAAGGGTCCCTCAGGGCTTAGTACGATTCCATTTGAACCCACAACATGCATCTGCATGGACCACTCCTAATCGCTACCTAGTTATTCAGAATCTCAAACCCAGTCAGAAAACCGGTGCAAGATGAGACGACCATAAGCGCCCTGTTTTGAACTGGCCAGTTCATCCTGGTCCTTTCTTTGAAACTTCACATTGCTCTGGGAACTGTTTAAAGCTTCGGGTAAGCATTTCTACGCAGCTTTTCCGAGGATCTTCTGATCTTCTGGGATAGGTGTTGATGCATTACAGCACTATCACTCTGTGCAATGAAAATTCAATTGCCTAATATTCATATCTAAGGGCCTAAAACCATCTCTTCGTGATGATGCCCAGTCAGGTTTTGCGTTTAATATCTCACCACCAGGGCAGATGGAGTTCTCTCTATTTACTCCCTATATTTTGTTTATCAATAGGATTGGTATTTGCAATGGATGGTCCAATCGCAATTCGTCGTCTAGTCGAGAAAGCAATCTATCTACGGCAACTAACGCCGGAGATCGAGAACGAGATTAATTACGAGCTCACCCGTAGCGGATATATCTGTGAAGTGGGTTACGAAGCCTTGGAACTGTTGATGTCTGAGATGGATGCGGGCCGTATTAAATTGGTCTCTAGTTATTAGCTATTTCTCTGAGTTTAGATGTGTCCTTCCATGATTACTGGAGGTGTATATCTAGCTGAAAGGAATGATGAGCGCTAGGGACTTGCGATCGCTTTGATAGATCGTCAAAAATGCTAAAGCTTCACTTTCGTCTCGGAGTGATTTCTGATCTTTGGGGAGCCACCTTCAAAGGCCCAAGGTCTATGGTCTCTTTCTGTGAGAATCATTGCTTCTTTTGATAGCTCTATTCTCTTGCTCGGCTCGTTCTGTAAGTGTATCGAGGGGGATTGCTTGAGCGGTTTTGCTCAGCTGCCTGAAGTGCTGCGGTATTGGCAGTGGCCTGAAAATATATACCAGCTCTATGGAATGTTGATGTTGCGCTAGTTGTTTGACTGGCCGTCTGTCTTCGTTGCCCCGGAGATGTAGGGAGCTCGACCGTAGAGACCCCCCTTGGCGCTAAACTGGCTGAGGTGGATGGACCTAATCCCCTCGCTTCAACCGCTGTGGGTTTTGCTAATTGATGAGCTTGCTCGATAAGGCTGGCGGGATCCGATTGGGATTAGTGGTCGCCACTGGTCACACTCGCAACTCAGATTTCCCAGGCGCAACATGGTAACGATTAACGAAAACTATCTAAAGCTCAAAGCTGGATATCTCTTCCCTGAGATTGCACGTCGCGTTAATGCTTTTGCTGAGGCGAATCCAAGTGCTGCCATCATCAAGCTGGGCATTGGCGATGTGACTGAGCCTTTGCCTCAGGCTTGCCGGGATGCCATGACCCAGGCGATTCAGGACATGGGTCAGCGTGAGACCTTTAAGGGGTATGGGCCGGAGCAGGGGTATCTCTGGTTGAGAGAGAAGATTGCCCAGCATGATTTTCAATCTCGGGGCTGCAAGATCGATGCTTCTGAGATTTTTGTCTCCGATGGCTCCAAGTGCGATTGCGGCAACATCCTCGATATCCTCGGTGATGACAACAGTATTGCTGCCACTGATCCGGTCTATCCCGTTTATGTGGATACCAATGTCATGGCGGGCCATACCGGCGAAGCCGATGACAGTGGTAAGTACGGCGGTCTGACCTATTTACCTATTTCTGCGGATAACGACTTCACGGCCCAGATTCCCAGCGAGAAAGTCGATATTATCTACCTCTGTTTCCCCAATAACCCAACTGGGGCAGTGGCAACCAAGGAAAATCTTCAGGCGTGGGTTGACTACGCAAAAGAAAATGGCTCGCTGATTCTATTTGATGCAGCTTACGAAGCCTTCATTACAGATCCTGCGATTCCCCACTCGATTTATGAAATTGAAGGTGCAAGGGACTGCGCCATTGAATTCCGTTCTTTTTCTAAGAACGCTGGTTTCACTGGCACTCGCTGTGCTTTGACCGTTGTGCCCAAGAGCCTGACAGTGAAGGCTTCTAATGGTGAGGAGGTACAACTGTGGACGTTGTGGAATCGTCGCCAATGCACGAAGTTTAATGGTGTTTCTTACATCGTTCAGCGTGGTGCTGAGGCGGTTTACTCCGCTGAAGGTCAGGCGCAAATTAAGGCGCTGATTGCCTTCTATTTGGAGAACGCCCAGATTATTCGCGATCGCCTCTCTGCAGCAGGCCTCAAAGTTTACGGTGGTACCAACGCACCCTACGTTTGGGTCAAAACTCCCGAAAGCTTCAGTAGCTGGGACTTCTTTGACAAGCTACTCCAGGCGGCCAATGTGGTGGGCACGCCCGGCTCTGGCTTTGGTGCAGCGGGTGAAGGCTACTTCCGCATCTCGGCATTCAACAGCCGCGCCAATGTGGAAGAGGCGATGGCTCGCGTTACGGCGAATCTCAAGCTTTAGGGCGTCTGTGAGCCGTTAATTAATTGGACCGTAGGGGCGCGTTTGCCGCGTCCCATGCAATATCTGTGGGGCACCTCAATTCATTTGAGGTGCTTTTTTATTGTCTGCGAGATGCGCTGGGTGGGGTTAGGAGGCGAGGTCGCGATCGCGGTCTTCCCATTGCTGTTGCCACACCCGACGGATAAATCGCCGTAGGTTTACAGCCGTTTCTGGATTCTGTTCTGCTTTGGGCTTGTCGGGATAGAGATAGCTCAGCAGGGGCAGAACCTCCATATCTAGGGCAACCGTGAAGAGACCTGTGGGCCAGAGCAGATGGGATTCCTCTCGCAGATCCTGGACTTGTTGGCTGGAGATTTGCACATCGAAGTCTGACTCAGGCCAGGACTCAACCAGGACGAGTGGGCGAACCCACAGCATATTGCGGCTGATGATGTGGTCAATGACCTCACCATAGAGTCGGGTTGTTTCTTCGGTGAGGCGAACGATTTGACCGGTCGGAAGAGGCATAGAGGGAGATAGATGGCGACATCCTGAATTCCGTCAAAGTTATGGCTTTGGCAGACTCTGAGCGATTTTGAATGCTGTGCTAAGTCTGTTGCTGGATTGTCCGGGGTAGACAACCTTAGAGCGAGCTTTGAGGTGGCTTTTCGAATGAGAGGCGCTATTCTTAGGATAGTTGCAAATCGCTAGGCTGAGTCGGTGCTTTGGGCTTGCAGAGCCTAGGCTAGCCCGTCTAATTCTCAGGGACATTCTTTCGACTCATTTTGTCCAAGGCGTTTGGCCTGTGATACTTTGAGCCCCTGTAGCCCTAAATCTATAAGTTGGGCAACGTTCTTTGAGCGAGCCGGTGCAGTGGAGCAATCAATGCAGCTTCATTGTTCATCTCATTTCGAATGTCTGCTGTGGTAGGAGATTAATCCAATGTCTACTCAATTAATTGAAAAGCGGGATACGACGGTGGTGCGTAAGCCTGCCCCTCGCTATCGTGTGCTGTTGCATAACGATGATTACAACGGCATGGATTTTGTCGTGATGACGCTGATTCAAACGGTGCCGAGTTTGTCTCAGCCCCAGGCGATCGACATTATGATGTCGGCTCACCATGACGGTACGGCTCTGGTGATTACGGCTGCCATGGAGCCTGCTGAGTTTTACAGCGAGACGTTGAAGAGTCATGGCTTGAGTAGTTCGATTGAGCCGGATGATTAGGTCGCTGGGTTATCCATTGCGAAGACCGCTCGGTTTGAGATAGCTGCCGCTCCGCATCATAAGATTGGGGCCTAAGATTCTCTGGTTGCGTCCTAAATCATGCGTGTTGATGCTCTGCTCAAACCTTTTGTGAATTGGCCAGCGCCCCTGCGGGTGTTGGCATTTTTGCTGGTGTTGGCCCTGCTGTGGGCTCCCCTGGCAATTCCGCTGTCGCTGCTCGTGACTGACCCGGATTGGCAGAGCATTGTGACGCTACTAGTGCTGTATTGCGAGTTTATTTGGTTGGTGCGGCGTTGGGCTGTGGTGGCTTATAGAGAGGCAAGACCTTTGGCGCGGTATGGGTTGCTGCGATCTCGCAATCTCTCCCATTGGGCGATCGGATTCGCCACGGGGGCTGCCATGGTCTTTGCCATGTTTGGCCTGCAAATCCTGCTGGGCTGGGCCAACTGGCTCGGGCCGGATATTAGCTTGCCTCGTATCGCGATCGATGGGCTACTCGTGGGCGTTGGAATTGGCTTTGCGGAGGAGCTGCTGTTTCGGGGCTGGATGTTAGATGAGCTGGAGCAGGACTATCGCTGGGACCAGGCGCTGTGGGGCAATGCTTTGGTCTTTGCGCTGTTGCATTTCCTCAAGCCTTTGGCAGAGGTGTTGCGCACTTGGCCACAGTTCTTTGGGCTGGTGCTGTTGGGGGTAATTATGGGGTTGGCGAAGCGGGCCACCCAGGGGAGATTGGGCCTGACGATGGGGCTCCATGGCGGCCTGGTGGGTGGCTATTATTTGTTGAATGTGGGGGAATTGGTGGGGTTTACCCAGCAGGTGCCCGACTGGGTGACGGGGGTGGATCGCAATCCGTTAGCGGGTTTGGTGGGTTTGGTGTTTTTGGCGGGGATGGCGTTGGTGTTGTTGAGGGTGGGCGATCGCCATTCAACAATGACAACGTAGGGGCTGGGTCTCCCTGCCCCTCTTGCTTCTGCCCTCTTGCCTCTATTCTGCATTGGTCGTGCTTGCCTTTGCGGAGGGCGGGGGGAGCCCGCCCCTACGGGTGACTGGGGGGATCTGGTGCGCGTTTTTAGCGACCTGCTCCGGCTAACTCTTTCTTTGCAGGTTTGACGGGGGCGGTTAATGCCTCGGCTAGCGGGGCTCTGCCTAGCTTGGCTTCCAGTATGTCCATCACGGTGCGACCAAAGTCTTCGTTGTTTTGACGAATGGCCTGAAGGCAGACATTGCCGAAGAATTCGCCCAGCTTGCCAGGGTTCCACAGCAGCTTGGTTGCTACCCAAGGCAGATAGATTGCCAGAGGATTGTAGTCGCGCTTGAGAATGTCCTTCTCGAAGGCGTATTCCTCCAGGTGCGTATGGGGCTGGAGACCAATGAAGAAGATGGCGGGTTCGACTTTGTCGGAGCCGAAGATCTCTTCTAACTCGCGGTGGTAGGCAATGGTTTGCTTGATGGTCTCGTCCCGCTCGTCGATGACGTTGAAGGAGTAGTTGACTGAGACCAAATCGTCGAAGCCTGCTGCCTTGAGGTCACGGCAGTTTTGCAGAACGCTTTTGAGGTTGTAGCCCATGCGCATTTTGCGGACGAGCTCCTGGGAGCCGCTAGTGATGCCAATCTCGAAGTAGTTCATGCCGGTGGCCACCATCAGCTCACAGAGTCGCGGCGTCAGGTTGTCGGCGCGGATGTAGGCGGCCCAGTGGATGCCTTCCATTCCAGCAGCCTGGATTTTCTCCAAGAGTTCTACGGTGTCAGCGATGTAGCGCTTGGCGGGGATGAATTGGGCATCGGTGAACCAGAAGTTGCGTACGCCGCGATCGTAGAGTTGGCGCATTTCAGCTACCACTTCATCGGCGGGGTTGACGCGCACCTGCTTTCCTTCCACCACGGTGTAGATGCAGTAGCAGCAGTTGTGGGGACAGCCTCGCTTGGTTTGGACGCCGATGTAGAAGTCGGGATCCTGGAGATAGTAGTTGAAGGCGGGCCAGATGTGCTCGATGTAGTCGTAGTTGCAGGCCGTCTTTTCGATGGGGGTGGGCCATTCGTGGATGAGGCGATCGCGGGGTTCGGTCTCCCCCACCACGTAGCAGCGCTCCTGGCTAAAGTCTTCCTTGCGAATCAGCTTCTCCAGTAGCGTCTCGCCTTCACCCACAGAGACGATCGCACCCTTGGGCAACATCTGGGGCATCTGCTCATAGAAGACGCTGACGGCACCGCCACCGACGACTACCTTGGCATCAGGATTGTATTTGCGAGCCCGCTTGAGGCCGCGTTTGACTAAGGCTTCGTTTTGTCGCAACTCTGCCAGGTAGGTGCCCACCATGCGAGCGCCACCCAGGGCACCGCGCAGTTTTACGAAGGGGTTGCGACCATAGGAAAACTCAAAGGCGTGTTGGAGCGGGTTGCCGCCACGACCGCCAACGGGAGCGTAGATCTGAATGTCGCGCCAGGAGAACACCAGTAAGTTGGGCTTGAACTCATCGATGCGCTCATCCAGGGTGGCGCTGAAGTCCAGGGGAGCCACGGTGCCCATGTCGAAAATGGACTGCTCTACATCGGGGAATTGCTTGTGAACGTGGTCCGCTAGGTAGACCACGCCGATGGGGAAAATCGGATTGCAAGGAAGGCGCACGTAGAGAATGCGATCGGCCATGGCAGTTTGGTCCACTGTGATTCCCCTGGAACGTCTCAGTTTATGAAGGATTGTTATATAAGTTCATCCTAGCACTGCCTTCCAGGAGCAGGGGCAAGGAACAGCTCCTTGGAGAGACGGCTGATTACTGTTTGGTGGAGCGTTTCAGCGTTGGTGCACCATCCAGGACAAGTCTCTGATGAGTCTTGCCTTCTAGGTCTGGAGTGAGAGATTGGGCAATGCCTTGTCATGGCTCAAGGCGAAGCGAGGCGAGACGGTATGCAGATTTACAGTAACGACTAGAAAGCTGGTGCTAGCCTGATCCCATCTTCGAGTTCTCTCATCTTTGAAGTTCTTCAAGGTCGCAAGTGTTGAACAACGAAGATGAGTCCCAACTTCCAATGGCTTGTAATTTTGCGATCGCTCAGTTTTCCTCAATCGATTTGGTGGTGTGAATCGTCTGGGGAGTTCTACTAGTCCTGGTTTGCGATCTTTCGGGATTTGTTCAACTGGGCTTTAACGATTCGATGAATGCTGTCCGCTTTCGGCTTGATATTCCAAAAAAACTTTTAACTTGCTATGGCTCAGATTCTGGATTCGTTGAACGATAATTCCGCCGCCGGAGTTTCGCTATGCTGCTACGTCAATATTTCGTCCAAGGTCCAGATTGCGCGCATTACCAATATTGAAAACTGGTATTTCGAACGTGTGGTTTTTCCGGGACAGCGCCTGATGTTTCAGGCTCCTGCTGAAGCTCAATTAGAGATCCACTCCGGGATGATGGCGAGCTCAATCATGTCTGATTCCATTGCCTGCTCCAAGCTGGTGGTGAATGAAGAGGAGGGAGTTGTTGCAGACATGTTTCAGCAGAAGCCCAGTGGAGCATCGGTCGAGTTGAAAGGGGTTTCTCAGGCGGCTTAGAGCTATAGATTGATATCACTTCAGGCTTAAAAGCCGGTTCTGGGTTCAGGCCCATGAACCGGCTTTTATTGTTTCTTGTGGACTTGCGTGACGTTAGCGAAGCCGATTGTTTCGTGAAGCAACCTTGCGTTCTGTGTTTTGTGGAGGTTTGGTCTTGCACCACGTTCTCGCTCTCGCCCTAATGGAGAAGGGGCAATCCTTCGTTTGAAATCCGGTCTGTTTTCGTGAATTTACCTTCGTTTATTTGGTTATGGCGTATCGCGGCTTGGGCCATGGGGCTGTCGCTGTTGGCCTATGCCATTCAGCTCCTGACGGGGCTGTTGTTTCGCTCCTTGGCGGGGTCCCATCCGTCGGCCCAGCGATCGCCAGAAGCCCTGGCAGGTCTATCAGGACAACTGCGCAGCATTCACTGGCTCACGGGGTGGATTTTGGTGGGGCTAGTTCTTCTACTACTGGCGATCGGTGTGGTGGGAACCATCGGTGAATTTGGTCATTTGGGCCAGTCCGTTCATTTGTTCGCGGGTTCGGCAGTGGTGGCGTTGGTGCTGGGCTCTGCGGGAAGCAGCCTGTTGATTAATCGCCAGCCCTGGGCGCGACCGCTCCATTTGACGCTCAACTTTATTCTGTGTCTGGCGCTGACTTGGGTGAGCTGGAGTGGCTGGACCGTTGTGCAGAAATATTTGCCCGACGGCTAATGCTCCTTGAACAAAGATGACTCAGCCAGATTGCTCCAGTCTCGTTCAGGGCAGCTTACTTTGGCTGTCACCCTATATCCATCTAGATATGGCATTGGTTATGTGCATAGCAAGCCTCTTTGCCAGTGAGGCCGTTACTATATAGGCCCGTCAGAACAGTCCATTTCCATCTGCCTTCAGGGATGACTGGAACTGTCTCCCAACCTTCGATTGCCCCTTTATGTCTAAGCCTCGTAAGCCTGCTGCTGATAAGTCGAACCGCTCTTCTCGGAGAAAGGCCACTGCTCAGCCTACCAAGATGGCCAAGGGGTCATCGGCCAATGGCATTTCTAAGGATGGCAGTGCTCAGCCTAAGTCTTCCAAGGCGAAACGAAGCCAGCTAAAGTCGCTGACCAAGCCCAATGCTGGCAAGGCTGTAAAAGCGACTGGTGAGCTGAGCCAAATCAATCTCAAGGACCCGGATTATTATTTCAACCGCGAGCTGAGTTGGTTGGAGTTTAATCGTCGTGTTTTGGCGGAGGCGCTTGATCCTCGGAATCCACTGTTGGAGCGGGCTAAATTTCTGGCGATTTTTAGCTCCAACCTCGATGAATTTTTCATGGTGCGGGTGGCGGGGCTAGTCCAGCTCGTCGAAGCGGAGGTGGAGACAGTGACCCCCGATGGCCGTCAGCCTGCGGAGCAGCTGGAAGAGATTCGCGATCGCCTCGCGCCCATGGTTCAGGAACTCCATGGCTTTTTTGCCAAAACGCTGCGGCCCCAACTGGAGGATGAGGGCGTTTGTCTATTGGACTACGACAGCCTGAATGAAGCCCAATGTGCCTATCTGCGGAACCACTTTGAGGGGCAAATCTTCCCGGTACTGACGCCCCTGGCAGTCGATCCGGGCCATCCCTTTCCATTGATTTCTAACCTGAGCCTTAACCTGGCGGTGGTGGTGCGGGAAACGGATACCCAAGAAACTCACTTTGCCAGGGTCAAGGTTCCGTCAAAATCTTTGCCGCGCTTTATTCCCCTGCCGGAGCCGCTGCGACCCCTACACAATGGTAAGCCAGGCGTTTGGGCGGGGGTGCCTATTGAACAGGTGATTGCCCACCATCTCTCTTTTCTGTTCCCTGGCATGGAGATTTTGGAATGCCATCCTTTCCGAGTGACCCGCAATGCGGATCTGGACGTTGAGGAAGAGGAAGCCGATGACTTGATGTTGGCGATCGAAGAAGAGTTGCGCCGTCGTCGTTTGGGCCAGGGCTCTGTGGTGCGCCTGGAGGTGCTGGAGTCCATGCCGGAGCTGGTTCGGGAGCGACTGCGGGAGCGCTTGGAGCTGGATGCCAATAGCATTTATCCCCTGCCCGGCAAAGTTCTGGGGCTCAATGACCTGATGTTTCTGGTGGGCCTTCCTCGGAAGACGCTTAAAGATGTGCCTTGGCCCCCGGTTACGCCGCGCCAGTTTCTTGCGCCGAGCGACCCGGAACTAGACCCTGGCGAACATCGCAGCTTCTGGAGTGTGATTCGCCAGGGAGATCAGCTGATTCACCATCCCTATGAGTCCTTTGTGGCGACTGTACAGCGCTTCATCACAAAGGCGGCTCAGGATCCTGGAGTTTTGGCCATCAAGATGACCCTCTATCGTACCTCTGGCGATTCCCCCATCGTTAAGGCGCTGATTGCAGCGGCAGAAAATGGCAAGCAGGTGGTGGCCCTGGTGGAGCTGAAGGCCCGTTTTGACGAGGAGAATAATATTCTCTGGGCGCGCAAGCTGGAGTCTGCTGGCGTCCATGTGGTTTATGGCCTGGTGGGCCTCAAGACTCATACTAAAATCACGCTAGTGGTGCGGCAGGAGAAGGACCGCATTCGCCGCTATGTACACATTGGTACGGGCAATTACAACCCCAAGACGGCTCGCCTCTACACTGATATGGGCCTGCTGAGCTGTCGCGAAGATTTGGGCGCTGACCTGACGGATTTGTTCAATTATTTGACGGGCTATTCTCGCCAGCAGTCCTATCGCAAGGTTTTGGTTGCGCCGGTGAACTTGCGATCGCGCATGCGTGAGCTAGTAGAGCGGGAATGTGACCATGCCCAGCAGGGCCGAAATGCTCGCATTCTGGTGAAGATGAATTCCCTTGTGGACCCGGAGCTGATTCGCGCGCTCTATCGGGCCTCTCAGGCGGGGGTAGAGGTTGATCTGATTATTCGAGGCATTTGCTGCTTGCGGCCAGGGGTGCCGGGGGTGAGCGATCGCATCCGCGTGGTCAGTATCATTGGCCGTTTGCTGGAGCATTCCCGCATCTTCTACTTCGAAAATGATGCGCCCGATGGCAATGGTCCCGAAGTCTTTATTGGCAGTGCGGACTGGATGCCCCGTAACCTCAATCGCCGTGTGGAAGCCGTTACCCCCATTGAAGATTCGTTGTTGATCCAAGACCTTGAGGAAATGCTGGCGGTGATGCTAGCTGACAACCGTCAAGCTTGGGATCTCCAGTCCGATGGTGAGTATGTCCAGCGTCGTCCAGAGGAAGATGAACTGGACCGACCTTCTCAGGCCACGCTGATGGATATGGCAATTCGACGAGCTTCCCAGTCGTCGCTATAAATCAATTGATATGGTCTGGACAAATTGTTTTTCCTTGCTGAGGACAAATGATTGATGTGCCCTCGGTATCTATAGGATGTCCTGTGGATTAGGTCTTGAAACCTGCTCTCTGTATGAGTTTCCCTCTCTGGGTAACCACTGAGGCGACGAATTTCCCTCTGGCTATAATGAATCCGCCCTGTCGAGTTCAAAGAAGACTAAAGCCTTTGTAGAAAGAGCTTTGCAGCCTTCTTTGACTCTTCTCTCTTTGCCCTGACCGGGCGATATCACCTCAGGCGGCATTAACCATGGAAACGCTTCTCCGTGCCCGTGCGACCCAGTGCTTTGATTTCGATACCAGCTCCACGCGCTATCACGGTCAAAATGCACTATCTTTAGCGCGCATTTCTAAGCTGGCCTATAAGGACAATGCGACCCTAGAGCAGGTGGTGACGGCTAAGCTGGGCTTTCGCCATTTTCAGATTTTTTCGAATCAGGGAACTGAAGCCTATTTGATGGCGGATGACGAAAAAATGATCCTGGCGTTTCGCGGTAGCGATCACATTCAGGATTGGTTTAACGATCTTGATATTGATCTCATTGGTGGACCGATGGGGGGCAAGGTCCATGAGGGCTTTACTCGGATGTTCCATTTTGTTTGGCGTGATCTTCAGGTCGCGATTCGGGAGCTGAAGGCTGAGGCGGCGGCGCAGAATCGTAGCTTGCCGTTGTGGGTGACGGGCCATAGTTTGGGGGCTGCCCTGGCGACTCTGGCGACGGCTTATTTGCGGGAGAAGGATCAGCCGGTGCAGGGGCTGTATAGCTTTGGTTCACCGAGGGTGGGCGATCGCACGTTTGCCCGTCATTTCAATGCTGATTTTGGCGATAAGATTTTTCGCGTTGTGAATAAGAACGACATTATTACGCGGCTACCGCCTCGGGCGTTGTCTTACAGCCACGTGGGGCAGCTGTACTTTTTTGATGGGCTGGGCAAGCTGCATACGGATTCGACGGTGTGGTACCGCTTTTTGGATAGTGTGAAAGTCCATGCGGCGGATCTATTTGATCTGGATTTCTCTGGGATGGAGAATCACGATGTAGGAGCCTATGTGCAGGCGACGTTTCAGGGGCGTTATGGCCATCGGCCTGGGGTGGCGGCGTAGGGGCGGGTTTTGACGAGGACTTATGGGACGAGCCGAAAAATAGTTGCTAAACCCGCCCCTACGCGTTTGGGGTGGGGCGTTGGGGCTTATGATCGTTGGAATTGCCTTTCGATTCTGACTTTGCCCCATGGCCCTGGATAATTTTTTGCTGTGCGATCGCGATCTTCCTGCTGAGCTGCTGGAACGCTATATGCAGGCGGATGCGATCGCGGTTGATACGGAAACCATGGGTTTGAAGCCGGGGCGCGATCGGCTTTGTCTGGTGCAGCTCTGTGACCCCGATGGCTATGTCAGTGCGATGCGGGTGGAGCTGGGGCAAACCGAAGCGCCGAATCTTAAGGCGCTGATGGAGGCGAAGCATAGCACCAAGATTTTCCACTTCGCCCGCTTTGATATTGCGGCGCTGAAGAATCAGCTGGGTATTCAGACGGCTCCATTTTTCTGTACGAAGATTGCCAGTAAGCTGGCCCGGACCTATACCGGGAGCCATGGTTTGAAGTCGGTGGTGCGGGAGCTGGCAGGGGTTGAGCTGGATAAGACGGCTCAAAGCTCTGACTGGGGCAATGTTATGGCCTTGTCGGAGGAGCAGTTGGCCTATGCGGCCAATGATGTGCGCTATTTGATTGAGGTGCGGGAGAAGCTGATTACGATGCTCCAGCGGGAGGGGCGTTGGGAGTTGGCCCAGGGCTGTATGGATTGTTTGCCGACGATTGTGGATTTGGATCTACGGCAGTTCGGCAATGTGTTTGAGCATTGATATTCCAGCTGCGCAGCGACAAGGTTTTGCGAGACGAGACTCTATTTTCGCGACTTGAAATGCTGTGAGTTGGGGAATTGGGGGCGAAGGCGATCGCGCGATTGAGGATTGTGCTGACGTTAGAATCTTGATGAGAGCGAGCTTTGTTTATGACTTACGCCCCTGTCGTCCCTGACCGCGAAGCGTCCTTGATGACGTTCGAAGAGTTCTTAGTTTGGCATCCAGAGAATGGATGCCAGTTCGAGCTGATTAATGGAATACCCGAAGCCATACCGAATCCGAAGGGTCCCCATGAAGATATTTGTGGATTTCTGATCCTGATATTGGGGATGCAGCTCATGAAGCTTGACACAACTTGGTATGTCCCCAAATCAGCCACGGTGCAGCCTAACCGGGGGCAAACTGGCTACAAGCCCGATGTGGTTTTGCTAGATCGCAGCAAGCTTGCAGATGACCCGCTGTGGGAGAGCGCGAGCAGTATCGTCAATGGCGCTTCAATTCCGCTGGTGATTGAGGTGGTCAGTACCAATTGGCGGACAGATTATGACGTCAAGCTGTCGGATTATGAGGCGATGGGGATTCGGGAGTATTGGCTGGTGGATTATCTGGCTTTGGCGGCGGCGCGAGCGATTGGCAAGCCGAAGCAACCGACGATTACGGTTTGCAGTTTGACGGATGATGGCTATGAGCTGTCGCGGTTTCACGCGGGGGACTTGCTGGTGAGCCAGGTTTTGCCAGAGTTAGAGCTAGCAGTGACGGATGTATTTGCAGCAGCGGGATAGCGCTGTAGTGTAGCGTTTGGATTGGTGGGGCAATGTGATGGCGCTGTCGGAGGAGCAGTTGGCCTATGCGGCTAATGATGTGCGCTATTTGATTGAGGTACGGGAGAAGTTGATTACGATGCTCCAGCGGGAGGGGCGTTGGGAGTTGGCTCAAGGCTGTATGGATTGTTTGCCAACGATTGTGGATTTGGATTTACGGCAGTTTGGCAATGTGTTTGAGCATTAAAAGGTGACTTCAAAGTTCTGAGGCGAGCAGTTCAAAGCACTGAGGAGATATTCTGGCTCAGCTTGTATCTTCAGCTTTTCTTCTAGTGGAAGAGAGGGGCCACTCAAATGCTCGTTTGGATACTCTAATTCTTGAATATCAGAATCGTCAGGAAAGAACTCTTTATAAAAGGGGAGAAGTTTGGTCACCGTTGGAGTGGTACGAACATTTACGGGAATTTGGCAGAATTGAGAAACTTCCAAGTCGCTGTCATGTTTCAGTAAAAACATGTTTCCATCTTTCAACTCAAATCCATCGCTTTTGTGCATCATTCTGATTGGAGCGGACCTTACGCCGAAAGAGACGTCGAGATATCTTGCAGTTCCCTGATCTCTGAAGTTAGGTAGCCGCTCTCCGGGGATATGCTTGTAACCTTTAGGACCAAAAACGTAGGTTCTAGTTGATGAGCTTCCATCAATTCCTACTCCTAAGCCAATGTTTATAGACTCTTTTGAGAACAGAGTTAATACATGGAATATAGCGACTTTACCCTCATGGTTGGGACCATAAGCGGTGGCAACTGACAAGCTCCCAGGTGGACTCTCAAAGGTTCCACCGTATGTGCCACGGATGTTTATAAAGCCCTCCTTTTGCGCCGTGGGATTTGGTTGTGGATAGAGATCATTAAAAGAAATGTCTGGTGTGTGAATACAACTTCCTAATAAAAAACTAAGACAGAATGCAGACAAACATTTTTTCATTGGTTTCGCTTTACATCTTCAATTACGACATGTGATTAGAAAATTAGATGCTTTTACCTATTTTATGCTTTCGACCAATTGAGTGGCAATGCGTGCTGCTGCTCCTGGCTCCCCCATGCGTAATCGGCCATTCTCGCTAATTCCCCTCAGCCGATCCGGGTCATTCATAACCCGATCCATCACCTCCGGCAGTTGCGAGGGCTGTTCGACCAAGATCACTGAAGGGCCTAGCAATCGCGTCTGAGCTTCCGCAAAGGCTGGGGTGAACTGTGGCCCTTCTCCCGGCAGGATGAAGGCTGGTTTGCCTAAGCCCACGAACTGCTCTGTAGCGGTGCCTGCCATGGCGATCGCCCCATCGGCCCCCTGCAAATAATCCCCAAAGCTCCGCTGGCTCAGCAACAGCCGATGCTGTCGCCGCCCAAAGACCAGCGCATCCTCTGGCAACCAATCGCCCCAGGCCTGCACTTCCGATTCTTCTAAGGACTGCCAGGCATGGATGGACAGAGCATTAACCAATTCGTCGCGATTTAGCCCCGGCGTGACAGCTGCGAGGAAAATTAGTCCCCGCTCCCGTTCCCGATTGACGAGGGCCTTGACCGCTTCGAGAATCAACTCCCAGTTGCGAAAGGCTTCGGGGGGGCGAGAGCCGGGCATAAGTAGGAGTTTTAGCCTGCCTTCTTGAGTGGCTTGTTGAGCGATCGCCGGAACAGCCCGTTTGGCTTCTAGGCCGTCCATCATCGGGTTGCCTAGGTCATAGGCGGGGATTGGCCAGCGTTTTAAGACTTGAGTGGTGAGGCGATCGCGGGGAAAAGCACCTTTGCAGCGAGGCCGACCCATCAGCCAACGCTCCCAGGGCAAGAATATGGAGGCAGAGGTGGATTCCAGCTTTGCGCGCCAGCCCCCGGTCCGTTCCAGTGGCCCCTGCTCATCTCGCAAGTAATATTCCGACTTTGCGGTGCCAATAAAGGCGTAGTCCTGGCCGCTCAGCCAGGCAAACAGCAATGGAACAATGTCGCCCACTGCTAAGACGAGAGATGGCTGTTCTGCTTGCTGACTGGCTTGCTGGCCCCACTTTCGCGCCGCTTGGAGCTGCTGCCAGGTCAATTTCACTAAGCCGCCTTGGACATCCCGCGCTAACTGCTTGCCATCCATATAAATGAAGCCACCAGAGGGCATTGCCTTACTCGGGCCTGCCAAATCAAACCCTGCGCTGCCATAGGCTTTGCCTTCACCCACCAAGGGCAGGACTGAAATTTCTGCATTGGGAGCCTGGGCCTGAAGTTCCTGGAGAATGCGCACTGCAATCTGATCTTCGCCATGGCCGTTGCTTAAACACAAAAATCGCATCAATTACTGGTGATCCATCGGTGGGCATCTGCTAATATTAGAAGCCGAAAGGCACGGCGACATGGCCAAGTGGTAAGGCAAGGGTCTGCAAAATCCTCATCCCCCGGTTCGAATCCGGGTGTCGCCTTCAAAAACCCCATTACCTCACCTGAGGTAATGGGGTTTTTAGTCTGCATTTCCTACTTTGTAATTTGATTCGGGTAGGCCATTTGGCATATATTCGAATCAGCTCAGTACGACTGAGTGAGGCTTTTGGCATCGATTTTCGTCTTTGATAATTGATGCTGTATGTAGCTTGGGACAACTCCCTCGCTATTCATAAGCCTGAGTCACAGCATCTATCTAGCTTGAATATGCGACAGGCAAGGTTTGGCCCCAGTCACCCGGTTCCAGGGTGTCCACTTTGGGGTATTTCCAAATACCGAGATTTAACGGTTAACTTCGTTATTCTAAGTTGCTCCCTATGGTTACTGTCGAGTCACCATTTCCTAGAAGGCTTGCATCGTTCCTCTAACTGGATTGAGCAGCAACTGGCGACAGGGCGTTTCGGCCATCTTCCTGGGGTTTTGACTTTTGCTGCGATCGCAGCCACCATTTTCTTCGTGCAGGAAGTTGAAAAACGCCGCCGCCGAAAGTCTTAGCTAGGGGCAGCGGCTTGCTGAACAATGGTTTTGATGGCTCGGGCGCTATTGGGGTAAGCCCAGTACTTCTCCTTCGCCAGCAACGACTTCGCCCACCTGCCAAGCGGCTAATCCTTGGCTCTGGAAGAATTTCATTACATCACTGGCGACTGCCGGGGGCACTATCACTACGTAGCCCACGCCCATGTTGAAGGTCTCGAACATGGCGCGATCGCCCACGCCCCCAGCTTCCTGTAACCAGCGGAACACCGCAGGGCGCTCCCAAGAATTCACATCAATCTGAATACTCGTCCCTTCTGCGAGGCAGCGGGGCAAATTCTCCGGTAAACCGCCCCCAGTGTTGTGAGCCATGGCATGAATCTGCTCTCCCCAGGGCTGTTTGAGCGCCTCTAGCACCGGCTTCACGTACAGCTGAGTCGGCGTTAGGAAAACATCCCCCAAAGTCTGTTCGCCAAAGGCATCAACTTTGTCGGTCCAGTTCAGTCCCTGGGTCTCCACAATCTTGCGAACCAGGCTATAGCCATTGCTATGGACACCGCTGCTAGGCAGGGCAATCACGGCATCGCCAACGGCCACCGCAGAACCGTCGATAATTTTCGACTTCTCCACAATGGCAACGCAGAACCCTGCCAGGTCATACTCTCCCTCACCATAGAAACCTGGCATCTCCGCCGTTTCTCCCCCAGACAGAGCACAGCCCGACTGCTTACAGCCCTCGGCGATGCCGCTGACGACCCCTGCTAGCTGGTCTTCATTGAGCTTGCCTGTGGCGATGTAATCGAGGAAAAACAGTGGCTCCGCGCCACAGGTCAGCACGTCATTAACGCACATGGCCACGAGGTCGATGCCCACGCTGTCATGGCGATCTAGCTGATGGGCCAGCTTCAGCTTTGTGCCCACGCCATCCGTCCCAGACACCAATACAGGTTGCTTATAGCCTTCAGGGATTTCAAATAGTCCACCAAAGCCCCCCAATCCGCCTAAAACGCCGGGGCGGTGGGTTTGGGCCACCATGTTCTTGATGCGCGAGACAAACTGTCGCCCCGCTTCAACATCCACACCCGCTGCCCGATAGTCCATGGTCGTTCCCTTATCTTTCACTGGCGATGCCCAGGCTCTCGAAGCCACAGCGGCTTTTGTGCCGGAGTCGCTGCTATTTGCCTAGCATTCGTTGCTCGGTGAGAGAGGGCGATCGCAACTTCCTATTGTGCCGGTTGGCTCTCCACAAATATGGCGAACTCAAATTATTTTTTGAATCGTTCGTTGAAATAGGCTTCCCAAATGATTAGTAAACCTAATCTTTCAGATGAATTCCTGTTAGGTGATTTTGCAGTTAGAGTCCGGAAACTCTGACTTAACTTAATTGACGGTTTATCTCCTTAACTGTCTGAAAACCTTCGCGTTTTTGATGGTTGTAAATTGCACTTGGAATACGTAGTTGTCTTTGAAAGTGCTTCTAGTAAAGACTTCTGGAAAGTCAGAGGTCTCTGATGAGATGCTTTGCCACGTAGGAAATAGCTGTTGGCTGTAATTTCCTACTTGCCTCCGTAAATAGGACTATATGCGGCGTGTTAACAGGCTTTTGATTTCATTCTGGGCACATTAAAGTTTAGGAAACTTCATTTTCATGCAGTGTTCATTCGATGTTCAGCATCAAATGTTCATGGTAGGGTTATGAAGTTATATGAACTGGATGAACCGAACCAGGCTTGCTTCTCAAAGCTGTCCATCTCGCCCGTCAAGCGAGGAGGCCCAGCGATAAAGAAGAGAATCAGTCCCTCCCCGCAAGCGTCCTAATCCAGAAGCTTGTGAGCTGATTGTCCCAAAGCCTTTGCTGAATTCAACTCTCAAATATGCAATACAAACGTTTGGGCAACGCTGTTGCCGTGGTCCTAGCTTCTACAGTGGGTCTTTCCATTGCCGCTAGCATCAAGCCGATTCAAGCAGAAACTTCCAATGGCTCTGTTCCTGAAGTCACTGCTGCATCTCTTGAAGTCGACAACGCCCAGCCTGAAGTTCGTTCTGATGTTGCTAAGGTCGGTGAACCTGCTTCCCAGCAAGCTGCAACGCTTGATGAGGCCGAGACTCCCGCGATCGCAAAAGTATTCCCCCACACTGCAGACGATAGGCAAGCCGCCACAGTCTACGTCCGCAACATTCCCGTCCTGACTTTCTTGGGCGATACCGTCGAAGCTGAAGCAGCTGACCAGAGCGCGACTGAACAGCGCAAGCTCGCAGCTAATAAAGTTGCTCCTCCCGACGCGGACCAGCCTCTGTGGAAAGCGAACAAGCTTGTTGCTGAGTTTAATCAGCTCAACCGCACTGGTGAAGTTAACGGTGAAGAGATATCCGTTCGTTGGGAAGATGATCTCTACATCATTGAGCATGGTGAAGACATCCTCGTAACCTTGGATGACGACACAGTTCTTCCTGATACCACTGGTGCTGCTGGGGAAGACGCCCTCCAAGCCACCAACCGCCTGCGTCGCCTGTTGGGTCAGGAAGAAGCTGGACCTCTAACCTTGGTCGCTGATCTCCCTGCTCCTCCCAAGAAGGAACCCCAACTCATTGCCTCCGGCGGCAGCTTTTACGAGCAAGGTGAAGCCTCCTGGTATGGTCCTGGCTTCCACGGTCGCACCACCGCCAATGGTGAAACCTATAATCAGTGGGCGATGACCGCAGCTCACAAATACTTGCCCTTCGGCACAGTCGTACGTGTGACCAACCTATACAGTGGCGCGGCTGTCGTGGTTCGCATCAATGATCGTGGTCCTTATGCCCATGGTCGTGTGATTGACCTTTCCGCTGCCGCTGCTGATGCCATTGGTATGGGCGGCATCGCTAACGTCCGCATTGATATCCTGAACTAAGTCATTGCTGGGTTTCAGCAGTGCATAAGCCATAGATACGAGGCATTCTCCTCGGATTGCATTGGCGTTTTAGAATGGGGTTTGTTTGACTGGCTGGTAAAGGCCGTTGAACGAACCCCATTTTGTTTGGCCATTTTGTTGGCGTTGTTTTGAGTATCGAGGCAGAGAGGACCTTGCGCTGTTTTACGACCATCTCTGCCTTGCAGTGCCACCTTGCTCAGCAATTGGTCCGCGCCGTAGAAGCCAATGCTGGAGCCCCAAATGTTGGCTTTGTGCCGACGATGGGGGCGCTCCATATCGGTCACCAGAGCTTGATTGATCAAGCCAGGGCTGACAACGATATTGTGGTTGTCTCCATCTTTGTAAATCCGCTTCAGTTTGGTCCGGCTGAAGATTTGGGCAACTACCCTCGACCGCTGGATGCAGATAAGGCCCTCTGTGAAGCAGCAGGTGTGGATGTTCTCTTCATGCCCACCCCAGACAGTCTTTATGGGGAAGCAGGGCAGGACCCCCAGCACAAGCTCACCCAAGTTATTCCGCCAGCCTCGATGATGAATTGCCTCTGTGGCAAATCTCGGACTGGGCATTTTGAGGGGGTGGCGACGGTGGTGACGAAGCTGCTGAGTATTGTGCGTCCTACTCGGGCCTACTTTGGCGAAAAGGATGCTCAGCAGTTGGCAATTATTCGTCGCTTGGCATTGGACCTCAATTTGCCGGGGCAGATTGTTGGTTGCCCTATTGTTCGAGAGCCGAGTGGACTGGCCTATAGCTCACGAAATGCTTACCTTTCAACGGATGAGCGGGACCAAGCCACAGCGTTGAGCCAGGGGTTGCGTTTGGCCATAGAACGTTTTGCTCAGGGCGATCGCAAAGCTGAGGTTTTAAAAAAGTTAGTACGGGACCATGTGGAGTCCCAGCTAGGCTATCCACCGGAATACGTCGAGCTAGTGCATCCCGACAGCTTAGAATCGTTAGAGACCGTAGAGGAGATAGGACTTTTGGCGATCGCAGCCCAGGTCGGCACCGCCCGACTCATTGACAACACTGTATTAGCAGAGCGTAAGGCCATCATTGCCATTGACGGCCCGGCAGGCGCAGGCAAATCCACCGTCACCCGTCGCATTGCCCAGGCGTTGGGATTGCGCTATTTGGATACTGGGGCCATGTATCGTGCCCTGACTTGGCTGGTGCTGGATTCAGGCATCGACATGGCCGATGAAGCTGCGGTGGCTGAGTTGATGGGCACCAGCGAGATTCGCTTTGAGTTTCCAGAGCTGAGCCAGGAAGATGATGCGCCTCAGCTGACTCGGGTGTGGGTCAACGGTACTGAAGTCACCCAGGCGATTCGAGAGCCCCATGTAAGCCGCAATGTGTCGGCGATCGCGGCCCAGCGCCTCGTCCGTGAGCATTTGGTTGAACAGCAGCGCCACTATGGTGTTGAAGGCAATATCGTTGCGGAAGGTCGCGACATTGGTACGACCGTTTTCCCTGATGCTGAGCTGAAGATTTTCCTCACTGCTACGAGTGGTGAGCGGGCGCGGCGACGCTTGGCGGATATGGAACAGCAGGGGCAGGAGTTGCCGACGCTGGAGGCTTTGGAGAAGGAGATTACGGAGCGCGACCATAAGGACAGCACCCGTGAGGTTTCTCCCTTGAAGAAGGCGGAGGATGCGATCGAGGTGCTGACTGATGGGCTGACGATTGAGCAGGTGACGGACAAGATTGTGGAGCTGTATGGGGATGGGGGGGATCGCTAGAGACTCACAACTTACTCAGCTGTAGAGCTCTCAACTTCTTCTAAGGGGAGATTCAGGGCTTGGGCAATTTGCTCGGGCGTGAGTCCTATGGCAAGTAACCTCGGGATTGAAGCTCGTCTTTCCAATGCTTCAGTTTCTCTGGCTTGCTCTGCTTGCTGTTTTGCTTGCTCTGCTTGCTGCTGTAGCGATTCTGCTTGGGTCCTGGCTTCCTCTGTTTCCTCGAAGGTTAAAAGCTGAGTATTGGAAATTGGGTCGTAGAAGCGTAGGTCTAGACTCGCTGGAGCTAAGCCGCTCAGGATAGAAGCCTGGGGAACTTTGAGCCTTAGCTCAAGACCTAAGGTTTGACTGAGTAGGGAGTATTCGCCTTCTTCTGGGGAGGATTGCACTGCAATCGGCTGGTATTGCCCATCAACTAGGCGTTGACCCTTGAGCTGAGGCTGAAGGTAGTCACCCGTTGGATCGTATTGAAAGTATTCTTGAACCCCTAGGCTGGCATAAAGCTTGGGCTTATTGCTCTCGTCTTCTTTCTTTGTAGAGCGAGACGTGATTTCTAAGACAAAGGAAGGCAGCTTGTCGCCTTCTTGCCAAGCTTTATAGCTGCGTCGCTGGCGCTTGCTGACGCCGAAGATGACGAAGACGTCTGGCGAAATACATTTTTTCGGATTTCCCTCTTCGTAATAGATGAAGAGGTTTCCAGAGACATAAACGTTGCGACGCCCTTGAAAAAACAATCGCAGCGCTGAAACCGCGTAAACCAGATAGTCACGCGTGGGGTCGCTTTCGGTCATCGGTTGGCCGTCGGATTCTGGGTATTCGATTAGAGGGAGACGCTGAACCACCGCTGCGATCCTCAAACCAACATGGTTTCAAAAAAATGGGGTGAGCCTAGGCCCACCCCAATATTAGCGCTTTGCTTTTGTAGCCAAGCAGGTTATGTCATAGCGAAGTCAAGATTATGCTGAAGCAGCGACTTTGGCAGCATCTGCATTGGCAAACTCTAGATCAGCCTCAGAAGGCGGAACCACCTGCCAGAATTTGGCGAGAGAATCGCTCCAGTTGTCCAGCAGCTCCTTCGCCTTAGGACTGCCAGTGTGCTGGTAATGACGCTCAATCAAATCCTTGAGTTGAGCTTGCCCTGCGGGGGCAATGACCCGCTGAACCTTGACGATTTCGGGGTTGACCTTGGTTTGGAAGGTGCCATCCTCGTCGAGGAAGTAGCCCAAGCCGCCGGTCATACCTGCACCAACGTTGCGGCCCACACGACCCAGAACGACAACGACGCCGCCGGTCATGTATTCGCAGCAGTGGTCGCCGGTGCCTTCCACTACAGCATGACCTTTGGAGTTGCGGACGGCGAAGCGCTCACCAGCTCGACCATTGGCGAATAGGGTGCCGCCGGTGGAACCGTAGAGGCAGGTGTTACCGATGATGACGTTGTCCGCAGCGGTGTAGCTGGCGTCAGCGAAGGGCTTTATGACGATTTCGCCACCGTTCATGCCTTTGCCCACGTAGTCATTGGACTCGCCAATCAGGGTGGTGGTCATGCCTGCGAGGTGGAAAGCTCCGAAGCTTTGGCCAGCGCTGCCTTCGTAGGTGAGGTTTAGCTTGCCGCCAAAGCCGAGATTGCCGTACTGCTTTGCAATTTGGCCAGAGACGCGGGCTCCGACAGATCGGTCGGTGTTGACGATTTTGAAGGTTTTGGAGACTTCGCTTTGGTTGGTGATCGCCGCTTTAATCTCCGCATCCGCCAAAATTTCGTCATCCAATACAGGACCGTTGGTGTTGACCTCGCCATGGTTCAACCAGGAGCGATCTCCCTTGGTATCGGGCATCTCCGTGGTCAAACAATCCAG
>CALECT010000054.1 GCA_937949725.1 uncultured Pseudanabaenaceae cyanobacterium | reverse complement strand
GCCGCCCAGTGCCATGTAGGCACAAGGGAACAGCAGCACACCAGACCAACCCACAAATACAAATCTGTCGCGTTTGAGCCAGTCATCGACAGCGTCAAATACGCCGCGCTCCTGACCCGCACGTCCCATTGCGATGGTCATCGAATCAAAACCCCTTGCCTTAAAAGAAATTGCAAGCGTTACCAGCAGGTTGTCGTTCCTAATTAATGATACGGCCTTAATAAAATGTTGCAAGCAAGGGGGATTGGGACGAAATTGCAACTAGCGGTAAGAAAACTCAAATCGCTCAAATGATTGAACCGTAGGGTTTTGAAGTCCCTGGGGATGGAAGCCGCTTGCGCTCTAAGTTAGGGCGATTACGAGCGATCGCGTTTCTCATAAAGGTCAAGGTCGGAAATCTTCCCGTCGAGGCTCATAAAGTTGTGTTAACAATTTGTAGCTTTTACTGCGAAATACAGCGAATCGAGCAGAAATACTTAATTCACAACAGCCATTGTGAACGGAAGGCCAGTTCCTGAAGCGATCGCCAGCTCCCCAGGGCTATCCTCAGAAATGCCTTGCTGGGTCAAAAATATAAGGAAAGCTTTTGACTGGCGGGTTAGCCTCTCCCCTAACATAGAAGTGAGCCCTGGCATTCTGATGCAGAATGGCTAAGCCAGGTTTTTAAATACGTTTAATAGACGCGATATCTCCTATGACAGCCCAAGTGAAAGCAGAGACTGGAGTCCTTAAGCTGAAGGTTTTAGGCTCACGACGCCTGAGCAATTATTTTTGGGCCATCGTCGTTTTAGTTGGCGGCCTGGGCTTCGTGTTGGCTAGCGTTTCTAGCTATACAAAGACGAATTTGATACCTTTCAGCGACCCAACCCAGCTCATATTCGTCCCCCAGGGTCTCGTTATGGGCTTTTATGGCACCGCAGCTCTCATTCTGGGGAGTTTTTTGATGGCACTACTGCTCTGGGATGTGGGCGGCGGCTATAACGAGTTCAATCGTGAAACCGATGAAATTACGATTTTTCGTCAAGGCTACCCCGGCAAAAACCGTAAGGTTGAGCTGACTTACCCCATTAAGGATGTGCAATCGGTGCGGGTGACCCTGAAGGAAGGAATTAACCCTAAACGGGCTCTGTACCTGAATATTCGCGATCGCGGTGATATTCCCTTAACTCGCGTGGGTCAGCCCATTTCTCTCTCTGAGCTAGAGAACCAAGGTGCCGAGCTGGCTAGATTTATGGACGTTCCTTTGGAAGGTTTGTAGTCCAATTAATGAGTCCGTAGGGTGAGCATCGTTGGTAAACGTTGCTGCTCACCCTAAAAATTGAACATGCGCACCATTGCTTTGGCATCTGCCCAGCGATGGTGCGCATTTTTGATCTGCCCTGTGGGCGGAGAACATTTGTTGATACCAAATCCAGTTCGGTGACTCCCGATTCCTGTCAGTTTATCGGTAGGGGCGAACCGCTGTTCGCCCGCAGAGAGTTTAGGGTGCCAGCTATTAGGATTTAGTATGAGATGCGCAGCCTACGATATTGGGGTGGAGCAGTGAAATGTTAATGCCTAGAGCCGATTGCGGGCTTTGAGGCGTAGGTAGCGAGCAACGAGGTCGTCACTGACTTGGGCCGCAGGGGCATCCAGCACCATGACGCCTTGCTTCTGGAGCTTGGCAAAGACGAGCTGGCGCTGGCGCAGCAGATCCAGTGCCACCGCACGACGATAGGCATTATCTAAATCGGTTTCGGGTGCTTGGGCCTGCTGGTCGATTTTGGGATCGCGCAGGGTGACGCAGAAGGGCAAGTAGCGGGGACTGAGGCGTACTAGAGAGCCAATCAGTTCAGCAGAGGCAGTTTCATCCACAATGTCGGTGATGATTACCACCAGAGCGCGGCGGGTCTGCTGTTTGAGGACGGTGCTGACCGCTCCCAAGTAGTCCGGCTCCACTAGCTCAGGCTGGATGGCGCTGAGCCGTTCAAGCATTTTGGGCAGGTGGCTGGGGCCTTGCTCCGGGGGCATCCAGCAATGCATCGACTTATCGAAGACGCCGAGGCCGACGCGATCTCCCCGGTTCAAGCCCGCCAAGGCCAAAGACAGCGCCGCATTCACCCCCCAATCAAAGCGCTGCTGCTCCATCACCTGAGCCGTCATCAAACGACCTCGGTCCAAGAGAATCAACACGGTCTGCTCCTGCTCGGGTTCTAAAACCCGAACGAGGGGGCGACCCCGGCGTGCAGTGGCTTTCCAGTCAATAAAGCGCAGGTCATCGCCGCTGCCATATTCCCGCAGCTCCGAAAATTCCGTGCCCATGCCCTGGCGCTTGAGCTGGCGCAGGTTGCCTGCGGACTGGAGGGAAAGCTTAATCGTTAATTCTCGCAGACCCACCAGATCGGGATAGACCTTCGTGGTTTGGGGCTGGTCTACTTTCCAGTCATGCCATGCCAGCCGCCAGGGACCGAGTTGGCGAAGCTGAATTTTGTCCCAGTTCAACTCACAGCGGCGACGGGGTAAAACTCGATAGGTCACCGGCAAACTGCGCTGCCCTTCTAGGCGAAGCAGGTTATTGGGCAAGTCCGTTTCCAGCTCGGTAGGAATGCTATCCACCCAGCGCAGAATGGCGGGGGAGAAGGCTTTGGGCAACTTGCCGGTTTCCAGGGTTAGCTCGATGGGATTGGCACGACCAATGGAAAGGCGGGAGGGGAGGCTGCGCTTGGCAGTCACGCGATGGGCTTTAACGCGATAGGCATCGATCGCGACTAAAACGATCAAGACCAGGTCCCAAGCCAACAGGCCTCCCAGCACAAGATTGAAAGCCGAGGGAATGAATGCAACGATCGCCAAAGCCGCCGCACTCCCTAAACCAAGGAGCCAATAAAACCGGGATGCTGGAATAGGAATCATCGCGACCTAGGACAGGGGGAAGAGCAGCAATTCACGCGTCCAAACGGACGAAGCTTGGGCTTAGAGAGGTTTGAAAGCGCTTAAGACTGAGTTACAGATGCAGCTTCAACCATGGTATCCAGGTTGCTCTGCATAGTTGCCTGGAGCTGATCACAGAGCTGAGCGACAGTGCCATTGCGATCGCGGCGGTAGTCTTCCATGTAGTCAGCAAAATTAATCGGTTCCCCAATTTTCATCTTGGCCTGGCGCTGACGCTTAGCAGGGGGTTGATCGATTTGGAAAATCTCCCGCTGGAAACGAGCCATGCTATCCAGGAACCGCTCTGCCGTTGGTTTTTCCCGCACATAGCCGTCGTAGATCGTATCGAGGTTGAGCAAACGCTCGATGGAACGCTTAATCAACAGCGTGGGAAAAGCTTCTTCGGTCTCGCTGTCACCGCTTCCGCTCACCGCTGCATTGAGGCCAGCTTTGCGATCGGCTAGGGCAGCTTGAATTCGATAAGCGCGATTGCGGCGGGGTTGGCCCTGGTTGGAGGACAAGCCGACGAGCTGCTCGCAGCGATCTAAGATTGCATCCCGCAAAGCATCTAAACGAACGTTCCAGTTGGTCTCCTCCAGCTCAGGCAACTCCAACTCCCAGGCCGCGCAGTCCGCCTCCACCCGTTGCAGAATGCCCAGGGCAATGCGCTTGAGGCGGGGATAGGCCTGGGGAGGTAGCTTGGCGATCGCCTCCGCAGGCAAAGGATCGGGCAAGGTCTCGATTAGGGGCGCTAAGCCCAAGGCTTCTTCCAATTCCACCAGGGTTTCTTCCACAGGACCGCGCAGGTCACCCTCATATTGGTAATAGATACTAACCGGCACTGCGTAGAGATTGGGAGCTTTTTCTCCCTCCAAGGGGAGCTTAGCCAGGGCTTGGAAAGCAAGCTGTACGCCGCCGGGCTGGAACTCCATGAGGCGATCGCTTTGAAACGAGCAGCGCCCCTCAGGAAAAATCCCCAAATGACAGGCGGGCTGCCGCAGCAGATCAATGGTCTGCTTGATGCTCTTGCGATCCACTAAGCCTCGGCGAATGGAATAGGCCCCAACTCCCTGGAAGAAATGTTTCATCACCCCTTGGAAGAGTTCATAGGCCGCCATGAAATAGATCGGCTTGTTGATCCGAGCCGAAAGTTCGTACATCAAGACAGGCTCGCCAAAGGTGGGATGATTGGCAAAATAGACCACGCGATCATTTTTGAGAGCTTTCAACCGCTTGATGTCATCCTTAGCCACCACTAACTTGGCTTGGCATTTCCACTGGGTAATTTGAGCGTTAGTCCGCTGGACCAGCCAAATTAAAAACTTGTTAGGTTTGGGTGGGTAAAACGTCGGCGCAGCAGTGGACTTGGCAGAGGCTGTGGAAGTCATGGCAAACCAGCAAAGAAGCGAGCAAGTTAATCATTCAGGGAAAAGTCAAACCTTGGACTGCCTGGCGTGATAGATACCAGAGTGTCATCGGGCAAGGCCTTTCATTATTTCGAGACCATCAGGTCAATCCGATCTAGCGCTATCGCGGCACCGCCACCTGCCCCAAGATTCCACTAATCACCCCCTCAGCTTGGAGGCCATCCAACTGAGCCTCGGGCCTCAGGATCAGACGATGACGCAGTAATGGTGCTGCCACCTCTTTAAGATCATCTGGGGTGGCGTAGTCCCGTCCCGCCACCCAAGCCTGGGCTTTAGCCGCTTGGAGCCATGCCACTGCGGAACGGGGAGAAGCACCCACCATGAGATCAGGATGTTTGCGGGTACGCTCCACCAGGGATAGCAAGTAATCGAGAATTTTCTCCTCAACCTGAACCGCCTGAACGGCTTTTCGCATTGCTAATAGCTCGGTCACCGTAGCCACAGGCTCCAGCCGCTTAAGTTGCTGGCTCTTCGCACGGAAGCCCTTTTGGTGGTTGATCAGCATCTGCTTTTCCGCGCTGCGTTCGGGGTAATCCACCGCCAACTTAAACAAGAAGCGATCTAGCTGGGCCTCCGGCAGGGGGTAGGTACCTTCATATTCCAACGGGTTTTGAGTTGCCACCACCCAGAAGAGCTCCGGCAGCGCCATGCTATTGCCATCGAGGGTGACCTGCTGCTCTTCCATGGCTTCTAACAGAGCAGCCTGGGTCTTGGGTGGCGTGCGGTTAATTTCGTCAGCCAGCAGGATTTCTGTAAAAACGGGGCCTTGCTTGAGGCTAAATTCCCGAGTGTTGAGGTCAAAAATATTGGTGCCCAGTATGTCCGAGGGAAGAACATCGGGGGTGAGCTGGACGCGGCGAAAGTCTCCCTGGATAAGCTGGGCCATGACCTTGACCGCCAAGGTTTTACCAATGCCCGGCACTCCCTCCAAAATGACATGGCCTCCCGCCAGCAAAGCCACAAGAAGTTTCTCCACCAGCTGGGGTTGCCCCACGACGACGCGTCCCAAGCTTTGACTTAAACGACCGATGACGGGGCGAAGCTCACTCATGGCAGTAGAGATGAAGAAAAGAACGGAGGGGGGAGACAGTTCAGCAGGCTAGCTTTAGCCACAGCAGTTGAAACATCCATCACAGGTCCCACCCCAATGAGGACTGGCAGTGATGTGGATAGCAAGCGTCCGAACCAGTGAGTTCGTTGCTGTAAACCTGCCTCACTATATATAGGTCCTGGCAAATATGGCTGAGGCATTCGCATTTTGGAGCAGCGGAGAGGAGCTAAGCCCATCGAGCTCATTCATCAACATGCTGTCCATTTCAAACAACCCAAGCTCTTTGCCGAATATTTATATAAGGCATTTTCCAAAACCATCTCATTGTAAGTGGGGCGGCCAATTCATTGTCTCAATTGTTCAGGCGAGGGAGTTGCTGTCACCATCTCCCACTAAAGGAGTCATACCCCTCTCCCTAGAGGGGGCTAGAGCACCCCTAGGTCAAGATCTCTGAAATACGCTATATATCTGTGCAGAGAGGGGTTGACTTCTGCAGATGAGAAAACAGAATTAGTAACGAGAGCTAGGCAGTAGTAGCAAAAAACACTTAAGTGTACTTACGCAAGCTGCGTATAAATGGTGATGTATTCCGTTGCCTCGTCAAGGGGGTAAAGAAATTTCTATCTGACGCGAGATTTTACTAGCCAAAAATCAATCCTTAAGTTTTGCGCTTTCTTTTCCCCACAGCCTCCACAGAATTTCCACCATCTTTCCCCAGCTTTTCCCCAAGTGCGATCGCGCTTTTCCACAGGCTTGAACGAAGCATTCACCCCTTGCCGGAATACCTGTGGAATAAGCCTTAAGATTGAGTATTTTTTGGAACATGAGCAAAATATTACAGAACGTAACAGGGATCGGCCTCAACTGCTGAATCTACCGTTAGACCAGTGATTGACTGTTCTATGCCAGCGCGTTTCTGCTGATTGACAGCCTCAGTATGTCCTCGCACAATAGGGCAGCGTTTCCTAGACAACAGCCCCAAGCAACTCAATTATTTTTTTGTAATTTGGTTGTTTTTACGGGTTCGCAAAATCGCTATATTAAGTCGCAAGTCAGCCACCTCTCTTGGCCACCGACGATCGCCTTCATAGCTGGATGCCAGGGACTCGAAGAAAGTTTACGTGTTAGCAAGTTAGGAGATTCCCTATGATGGCGAATACTGTTAGTCTCCAGGTCGATATCCCTGAAGATTTGCATGATTGCTTAAAGCATTTCCTGGAAAATCGCCCCATGTGGGACCAGGATCGGACTTTCAGCGCGGCTTTATCTCTGTTTTTGATTCAAAACGGTGAACGCGATCGCAGTGCAAGCCGGGTTTATCTCGATACGCTATTTCAGCCTGCTGCGAGCGTCTAAAGCCTGATCAAGGCAGTTGGTGGAGTTTCCAAACTAATGGGAAATTCCAGCCAGGGCTTCTTAGAACAGAGATGGCCTCTCTACATCAGCCATAAGCAATTCTGCACAATCAATCTTGTTCCAAAGGCGGCTTCCCTTACAGGGAGCCGCCTTTGTTGTGGTCCTTGGACTTGCAATATGTGAGTTCAGCCTGATGAGTTCGACAAACTTATGGCTTGCTGGGCTTTGAGCCGTGAGGTTTAAGGTTTAGCTCACGGCTCAAAGCTAAAGTTCGTCCAAACGAAGTTCATCAGCCTATTAATACCAAATCCTAATAGCTGTTTCCCTAAACTCTCTGCGGGCGAACAGCGGTTCGCCCCTACCGACACACTGACGGGAATCGGGGGTCACCGAACCGGATTTGGTATAACTAGGGTCGCAGCCCACTAAAGTGGGCTTTCGTTCTGAAGCTGGGAATTTATTCCCAGAGCGCTCGACAGGCGCTTTAGCAAGCTATCGAACTCAGTCGTTTATGAGAAGTGCTTGCGGCTTAGCATTCTTACCTGCTCTAGGCTGGCTAACCAGCGCTTGAGCTGATCGGTTGAACCTGAGGAGATGGGAGACAACAGGCGTTGAACTGAGTCTGCGGATTCTCCCGTTTGCTGTTCCCAGCTTTTCAGCAAAGCATCGAGCTCAATGGGGCGATTGCCTAGGCCTAGCTGCCGCTGGAGCCGCTGGCGCTCCGCAGACTGCCATTGGTTAAGGACAAAGCCATTGCTACCGGAGCGGCGCAAGACACCTGCCAAAGCTCCGATGTAGGCTTCGCTGTTGTTGAGCTTAGGCGTTTCGAGCGGGGTGGGCAGACCCCAGCGACGGTTGAGGGCTACGAGGGTAACCCCAAGCAAGACCAATAGCTGAATCCAGGCCAGCATGAGAGGCGTTCCTAGAAAATAATCTCCCCAAGTCACGGCTGCCGAGTCACTCTCAGCATCCTTATCCTTGTAGCCATGGCTGTATTCGTTGATCCATAGCTCGGCATCATTGGCTTTCACAAGACCCGCTAGGAAGGGAAAGTTACCCGGTGAATTTTGGTAGGCGTTGGCCCCTAGGTCTGGCGTGACAGCATAGATAATGCTGCCTTTACCTTCTGCTTCTGCCCAGGCGATCGCACCATAGTCGTCTTCGAGCAGATTAATACTGCCGGACTCAAGAGCCTCAGACTCTTGCACCGGACTGACTAGAGCATAAGTCGGGGACGTATCTAATTGCTGATCCAGTTGGGTTCGAGCCTCCAAGGGCTCCTCAAATTCTTGTCTGGGTTGATCGTCAACGAAACGCCGCCGGGTTTCAATCGTAACTGGACCTAGCGGCGTCTCAATCTCGCTGCGGGCAGGGGCTAAGGTGACTTCTCCCCGAGAGATTAAAGCGATCAAACGATTGCCCTGGGCCAGCCAAACCTCCAATTCATCCTGATTTTTGCTGTAATCTTCAAGCCAAATCGGACTGGCTCCCACCTGAAGCAGGGTGACGGGTCGATCGCCCTCGCCATGTTCTTCAATAAACTTCCCCAGGGGCTTTTGCCATCGCTGGATGGGCGTGCCCTGGTCGGCCATATATTGATACCAAGCCCCATAGCCACTGGGACCTCGGCCATAGGTGGAACCGTAAAGATTTTGGTTGCCTCTTTGGGGAGCAAACAGGAGGGTGAGGACAAGGAGGACGATCGCGGCGATCGCCAGATACTTCCAGCGACGCTTGAGGTTTTGCTTAAGCGGATTGATTGAGTCGATCATTGGGCCACCTCCGCTTGGGCGGCTTTAGCCTTAACTAAGGCTTCGACCTGCTGCTCAATTTTTTGGTAAGCCCCGAGGCAATGCTGAAACAGGTCTTCGTTGGCGGAAGCCCGGCTGAAGCAGAGGCGTTCATGGGTCTCTAGCAGGAGCTGGGAGGCATCCGGTTGGGGCAAGTCTTGGGTGAGGTAGAGGTATTCGCGATCGGTGCGACTGGGTCGTTGGGGGATGATTTCGGCTTCGTCGAGCTTGAGCAACATGGCGAAGTAGAGGGCGCGGCAGGCTTCGCCATAGCGCTTTGCCTGGCGGAAGTCCTGGGCTTTCGCGAGCCAGCTAGGTACAGTGCCGGGGATGAGGCTGGCTTCTTCGGGGAGAAGTTCGTTGCCGTAGGCGCTTAAGGGGCGATCGCCGTAGCGGCCATAGAGCCAACGTCCCAAGAGAAATAAGACTGTAACCAGTAGGGCGAGGAGCAGCCCCTGCCAATGCTCAAAGACCAGACGCCCCAAGGCTCCCAGTAGGTTAAAAAATCCTTGCAACCATTCCGGAGGCTCCCATTGGGGAATCTCCGGCGGGTCGGGCCAGTTGATCTGGTTAACCCGATATTCCACGGATTCCCAGGCGCGGCGCAGGAGTTTTTGGCCCACCCAGCCGGGGCTGGATTCGCTGAAGTTATCTGCCATGGTCAGTCGTCTGTGGTGGGTGGGATTGTTGGGTTCCCGATCCCTGGGGCGATTCTAACCATTTGTGGGAAATTATTGGAGAATCATGAGCTTAATAAGAGAGCTAATTCAAAATCTTTCGAATTGGGGAACGCTTCATCAACTAGAGACCTCATCTGACCAATGAACACAAAGCTTGGAGTTCATTGCCTAGAATTGATGATTCTCGGGGTGTAAATTTGGGGACCACTGATAGCCAGCCTGAACATATAGCCGTCTGTTCACCCTTACAGTCCCACAACACTTTTTTCTATTGAGCGATGAGGAAGTACAGCCAAGATGAACCGTACTTCCTTCATTCTCAAGTTGAGCCATGACTAACAGCGAGTTCTGTCATAACAGCGCGGCTTTCATGCAGTGGGCATCTCGTACAGTGGTTTCACTGGATTAAGTTGATTCACCCATGCTCGCCAGCAGCGACTTGCGGAGCTTTGTAATGCTCCCGCATGTTGTTCGGTATCTTGGCGAAGCTGCGCAACAGTAACATCGCTTGTTCCTGAAATTTCACAAGCATGGCCAATGAACCACCTTCCTACTGTTTGAGGAATAACCTCAGGATGAAACTGTAGCGCTAGAATATTTTGCTTATACGAAAACGCCTGATTCTCGTACTGGCGACTAGAGGCTAAACGCAAACAGCCTTCAGGCAAGGTAAAAGTATCGCCATGCCAATGCAACACTGCATCTGTTTGAGCTAATGGAGACAATACTGACTGTCGTCCTGCATCAGTTAGAGAGATAGGAGACCAGCCAATTTCCTTTCCATTCGTCCCAGGATAAACTTTTCCCCCAAGCACACGAGCAATTAATTGGGCACCGAGACAAATCCCCAGCGTGGGTAAATCACATTGAAGTCGATACTTTAAGATTCTCAGCTCATCTTGAAGAAAAGGATAGTCTTGCTCATCATAGGCTCCGATCGGGCCTCCTAAAACGATGAGTAAATCAGGGCCTGCCGGATCAAGCGTTGCAAAGTCGGCAACACCAGCTTCTAAGTACTTTATGCTATACCCTTGTTCTTCAAGGATTGGGCCTAGGCTACCGAGGTCTTCAAATGCAATGTGGCGAATAACAAGAGCAGTTTTCATTTTCGTTCCTGAGTTGTTTAGTTGAGAAGTGAACTTTGGGTAAAAGAAAGCAATCACAAAATCAAGTCAAGCAAATAGAGGGAATGCTTAAAGCTGCCAATCTCTCGTTATAGGTCGTGAGATAATGAATTGAGAATGAGTAGATGCAAGTATTCTCTGGCAAGCATTCAACAGTCCTAGAGGCGACCTAAGTTGTTCTAGTACCTTTAGCTGAACAAACCTGCTTTGGCAAAGCTATCTGCGCCAGGTGCAGAGTCTAGAACACCTAATTCTTTCGCTAATTTGATGACATCAGAGTAATCAACTCGAATCAAATCCACCTCCGTATCAGCTGCAGTATCGCCAATGATTTTCTGAGCATTTGGGAAATCAATTTGCTGTAGCATCATGCCCCAGACTTCTAGCTCTACATCAGCGAACCAACGCACAGGTTTAGGCAAGACTTGGGCAAAGAAAACTTGCTCTTCAACAGACAAATTAGCGTAGATGCATTTTGCAAGTTGCAAAAAGATGCTGTGGTGAGCTTTCTCATCTCTCAAATGAGTATAGACTGTCAAGCGATTAAGAGGCTGAATCTCCTTGTCATAGGCTAGTAATGAGAGATAGTCACTAACAAAAACCTCAGAGACAATAGCAGTTGCCATTTGAACCAGACGTTTTTTCCAGGGCTCTGCATGACGGCTCTTCTCCCGTTCCATTTGCTTCACCAAGGCAAAGCTAGGCAGGCGTAAGTCCTGGAGTTGACGATGCTTTCGGGTAATGTTGCAGGCGTTGACGACTAGTTGAATATGGTAAGCTTCATCAACCAATGTATCAGCGGCAATTAACTGGCTAGCACTATCTTCAACACCTGGAATCTCACGATAGATGATGTGATTACAAGCTGGTGCAATTACCCTGGCCTCAATGTCAATTGTTTTCTCGTTGTAGGCGATCCAGCCGCAAGAAAGCGCCTTCTTCTTAAGCTCTAATGGAGCGGACAAGAAATCAGGATGTTCTTTAAAGGGTAGTAGGTCTAAGCGGAAGTCTTCCCGCATCGGATCAAAGCTCATCTCATCCGACAATGCAGACTCTGTTTTCTTCCTGACTTGACCTACTTGAGCTCGAGTATGCCAGTTATAGGCCAGCTTCTCCAGCAAGATACGGGAGTGTGAGATATCTACCGATGTGTTGGTCTTAGAAACTGGTTCTGTGGAGGTCTTAGTTGCAATAGTCATGGTTTCAAGTTTTAGAGGTCATAAAGGATTCTTAGTTGGATCTAAGTTGAAAGTCAGCCAGTTCTTCTTATTTTTAGGGAGACTTATCTTAGAAGAGATTTGGAGAAGTCAATCAAGCAATGAATGGCAATGCCATTTTCCAGATCAATTCCGGTGCTCATTTGGCAAGATCTTGCAGGTTTTTAGCAGATTCTTTGGCCAGCGAAGAGACTTTCTAAATCATTTAAATTGACAAAGACAATTCTATTTATCTCATCAATATCTGGAGAGAAAAGCTATCAGATTTTTCCTTGGCTTCTCTCTTGCTTCTATTCTGTCATATCTCTACTCTAGAAGGCTGAGAATAAAATCTCCTAAAACTCATATAGATACGGAAAAATGAATCTTTTACGAAGCATATTCTCAGGATTTACCAAGGAAGAAGAGACATAAATCTCCAAGCAAGTAATATGATCTATATATTTTCTACGGCAGCAGATAAAATATTTAGCATCAACAATCTAGCTTGTTCAAAGGTAAAGTAAGCTAGGGTAGTTCACTCCATTCAATCTGTTAAGAACTTGAGCTCGACAAGAGACAATGAATCCTCTTTTCGAAGAGTTTTTTGAGAAAGACTTATAGTTGTAGCAGGATGATCAATCACTGAACTGGGTGCAGAACATACTGAAGATCCCTGGATTAGAAGAAATAACGTTTGCAACCTTTAGTCCTATGCTTTGGAATAGAGACGGTTGGCTGTTTCAAGATTCAACATTTTGAGGGTTAAAAAAATCAGCTACCTAGTAAGTAAGGTAGCCAAGACATAGCAAACAGATGGAAGATCGCTTGGGGAAAGCACTTAGCTGTAGCAGGTGGAGCTATGATGCTGCCCAAACTCACGAAACTTCGACATCTCATTGGTTAGTAGGAATTTCAGCTTTTATGCTTGACTGAATTCTCAGGAGCCTTCTCAGAAGGAATAGCTCTATTTAGACTACAAAGCACCAGATAAGAAAAACTTCTAATCGCTTATCAAAGAACACTTCATCTCACTTTCTGGCATTGTGGACAACCTGACCAAAAACCATAAATGCATCTCACAACAAGAAAAGTCTGGAGATGAGAGACCTCATCTCCAGACTTTTCTGAGAGATTGTTTGATTAGACCCTTGCATTAATCCTAGCCCTCTCCTTAAGTCCGTCTCTCAAAACTAGAAGAGGAACTTTGAGACCTCCCCTTCCTCCAAAATTAGGGGCAAGGGGTCGGGGATAGGGGCGGATTTTTATTCTGGTAAAAGGTCTATTAGAGAATTGAGCCTTGACCTTTTATCGGTGTGGGATGTGAATCCACAGACAACTCTCTTTCAAAGGCCTAGCACAAGTGTATAAAACTTGATGCTAGACCAATGGTTCACAGAACCTCTGAGGATCTTCCTAGATGAAAGATTCTCTGGTGATGGATTTAGCCTGAACACCATGCAGAGTGGCAATGACATTACTACCAGCTTTAACGATGGTGTTGCCTCTAGATTGCACGAAGTCTAGATCATTAAAGCTCACGCTGCTGGACCCCAAGCTCAGGCGATCGCCTTGGTACAGGTTAAAGCCATGAACACTGGCAACGCCGTTCGTTGATAGCACATAGGTATCACTACCAGAGCCACCGTACAATTTGTTATGACCGGCCTCACCTCGTAAAACGTCATTGCCTCTGCCACCAAAGAGCTTGTCGTTGCCTCTACCACCCCTCAAATCATCATTGCCTCTGCCACCGAAGACTTTGTCGTTGCCAGTACCACCTCGCACATCATCGTTGCCAGCACCACCTCTCAAGAGATCATTGCCTCCACCACCAAAGAGTTCATCGTTGCCTCTGCCACCTAGCAACTTATCGCGGCCTCCGCCACCAAAGAGCTCGTCGTTGCCAGTACCACCGTGTAAATCATCACGGCCTCCCCCCCCTAGCAGGCGATCATTGCCACTCCGGCCCACGAGAATATCACGGCCTTTGCCTCCGTTGATGTAGTCATCTGTCCGACGTAGACCAACCAGGCGGTTTGAGTTATCGTCACCGTTAATCGCATTAAAGACACGCAAACGTGCAAACTCATAACCGGGCCGAGTGAAGTCTGCATTGCCAAACTGCTCTGAACTCAGAATGGGTCCATTAGGAATAAGGCCACTGCTAGGTCCAATCACACCGTTTTCATCGACTCCGGTGTTATTTACAACTTGACCAAACAGAGCTGTATTAGCAGGAATTTCATCATTCACTTCTGTGCCCGCATCCCGAGCCTGGTTACCCCTGATGACAAAATCAGCCCCAATAAAACGTCCCTGATCATCAAAGACCTCAATGGCACGGGAGTTGTCATTAGCCACAAAAGTATCGTTACTTGGCAGAATCATTGCCGCATAGCTTAGATACCGTCCTGACGTCGCTGGATTGTTAATGTCGAGTAAAACGCCATTTCCCTCACCAGGCAATAAGTCCGGGGTGTTGGGTCCAGCGATAGTTGCTTGGGCAGCGCCTCGATCAAAATCACTAAATTCTCGGGTGATATTAGTTGTTAAACCGTCTTCAGCGACTTGCTCGATACCTGCGCGGGCAGCTTGTCCAGCATCAAATGAATCGAAGTCTCCATTGTGAAAACCCACCCATGCCGGAGATAAAGCAGTTCCATTTCTGGGGGAAATATTTTCAAAGGAAACGAAAACTTGTTGAGTATTGCTCACGAAACTAGTCCTAATTATGATTACGGTCTCAGTACGATGTCACCAGGGCTTCTATAGCCTCTTAAGTATCTGGATTCATCGAAGAAGTTAGCTGGTATTTTTGATTGCCAGCAGTACTCTAAGGAGTAATTACAAAATTCCAAGCTTGGTAAGAAATTAGACTGACTTGAAGAGTCCGTATAGCCCAATCAACTTGCTAGAAAATATGTAACTACGACATTTTTTCAGACAACAAGAGAAGATAAAAAATCGCCAAATCCTTATAGACACAAGGCTAACGACTTCAATCCCTCTTACAAAGAATCAGTCAAAAGTATCATTTAGACTCCGTAGAGATGTACTCTGTCGGATGAAATACATTGAGGTCAAATGCTCAAGTAAATTATTTCACCCGAGAAGCTGCGTGTACGAACAAGCATCTCTAATTGACACAGAAAACTTCACTTGAAACTGAATCGTTAGAGACGAATTCATTCATCACTAACCAACAATTTAGCCTCTTTTTTTCGGCATGTATTAGTTTCATCTGAGTGATTTCTCAGGAAATACTTAAACTACTGTTCCGGAAATTTACAACATCGAAGGAATAAGGGTTTCGCCAAATAATAGGCTAGATAGTGTTGCTTTCTATAATTATGAATCCGTCAAAAACTAGATAATCTTATAAATTTAATTTTCTGGTTCCGGGTCTAATTCTCTAATTTCACTTCTTCATTTCAGGCTAACATTAGGCATTAAAATATGTTAAAAATTAATCCCTGAATTTCTCACGAGTGGATTTAGAAAGAAGTTTTTAAGGAGGTCGCCTGAAATAGACGTGGCAATGGTTTTCCCGGTTTCGGGCTCCGTTCAACCAGCGAGGTCCTTGCATGGCGAGAGACCAGGGGTTGAGCGAAGTCGAAGCTCGGTTAGCGGGACATTAATGTCCCGCTATTGAATTGTTCAAATGAGGTCTGAGAGGTGTTGTGAGCAGAAAGCCACCTGAGGATTAAGCTTGTCCTGTGGGGCTCAACCCAGACGGGCAAGACCTGGTTGACCTTCTTTGAAGAAGTAAACGGTCGCTCACGGATTTGATACAAATTATCAACTTCTCGCAGCAGGACATCTCGGGAAATGGCCTAATCTGCTATTAGAAGCGGCTAAAATCCTAGAAATCTCGTTCACGACCTCCCAGGGTTTCGAATTGGTGAAGTATCCAGCAGTAATCTTGCATCGCTGGTAATACTGCCGCCGCGAAAATCCAACGTTCGTTAGCTTCCTGCTGACTAAGCAATCAAACGAATAACTCAGCAAGTTACAGTCTATTTGGGTCGGAATGATACTTATAAACCGCTGAATGTCTTGCGGTTATTGTGCTCTCGTGAATTTTCCCTCAATTTATCGAGACGGGTGAGATAGTCGAGGTCATGGGGGTTGCGATCGCAGGCATTCCCCCCATCACTTCTTGCAGCTTGGCTTGTCCCGCGCAGCCCTCGCGATAGAAGAGGTTATAAGTATCAAAGGGAATGATGCGGCCATCGGGGTGGGCAATGTGAATGCAGGCCCGCTTAACTGAGCGAACATCAAAGTTATAGGCGTCGAGGAATTGCACCACCATGACGCGGAAGATGTTGTCATAGCCCATGCCTGCGGGGACATTGACCTTGGGCAGGCAACAGAGCAACTGCTTGAGGGCGCTGGCGGAGGAAGCGGGGGAGTGGTTCGTGGAGAAGAGCTTGAAGATTTTGTCTTTGAGTTCTTCGTCTTGCTCGTAGACCACGGAGTTGGGGACGGCGCTTAGAAAATCAGTGGGGTCCATGAGACCAGTGAGGGGGATGACTTTTCCAGCCAGCTTGAGGGCATAGCCCATGACGAGGCAGTCGGGGTGGCAGGGGACGGGGAGCAGGTCTTTGGGTTTGAAGGTGTCGCTTTGTTCCAGGATGGAGCGGCGGACTTCCGTGAGGGTGTAGCGATCGCGCCCGGCCTCAAAACCATCCAATCGCCCCGCTGCCTGAATGGGCTGAAAGGTCACACCGCGAATCGCCTTTTGCTTCAGTGCAAAGTCAATGGTTTTGCCGATCTCATGATCGTTGAGTCCTTTCTTGACCGTACTGACCAGGGTCGTGGAGAGGTTGTATTCGTTGAGGCGATCGATGGCTTGCTGCCTGACCTGGCGCAAATCTGCCCCGCGCAGCTCTCGCAGCGGCCCTTCGTCAAAGCTGTCAAATTGTAGATACACCTCTATGCCGGGCAAATAGCTGGCGAGGCGCTTGGCAAATTCTGGCTCCTTGGCGATGCGTACCCCATTAGTGTTGATCATGATGTGCTTGATCGGTCGCCGCTGGGCCGCTTCCAGCACTTCAAAAAATTGGGGATGGATCGTCGGTTCACCGCCGCTGAGCTGGACCACATCGGGCTCGCCTTCATTGGCCACGATCGCATCCAACATTTGCTCAATCTGCTCCAAGCTGCGGTGCTTGCGCGGCTGGTGGGACTGGGCGGAGATTTCTTCAGCTCCGGCATCGGCGTAGCAGATAGGGCAGGAGAGGTTACAGCGCTCGGTTAGCTCTACCAGGGTGATGCAGCCATGCTGTTCGTGGTCCGCACAGATGCCGCAGTCGTAGGGACAACCATATTTAATTGGGGTATTGAAGCGGCGGGGCATGTCGCCGGGCTTGATGAATTCCTGGCATTGCTTGTAGTAGTCGATGTCATCAGCAATCAGCACCTCTTCGGGGCCATGGGTGGGGCAGTGCTTGGCCAGGTAGACATTGCCCTTGCGGAATAGGATTTTGGCTTCAACTTTGCTGAGGCATTGGGAGCAAAGGCTGTTGGTGAGGCCGTAGAAGAGGTGGGGACGGGATGGCATGGACAAGGCCCTGGAGTGCTGACTCTACTATGGGCGATCGCTCCCTCACAATGGCTCGGGGCTTAAGCTTTATTCGCAAGGGAATGATTAACGCAAAAGTGGGATGCTGATTGCTCAGCATCCCACTTTTGTTGAGATTCCTATGGGTCAGTTTTGCAACTACGCTGCCATGGGATCGATGAAGGGGCAGGGCCAGGGGCAGCAGGGGCCACTGGGCTCTACGGAATCAAGCTGACGCTGCTTGAGCTTTGCTGCGAAGGAATGCAGCACTTTATCGCGATGATCGACGCGACCGCCTTGGATTACTTTCAACATTGCCCTGAGTTCCTAAGAAGGAATGAGTGACTGAAGTCTATCTGACCTCAAATCACCTTCGCCTCAGGGAGAATCCGGACATTTTTAGTTGATCAAAAATAGGGGTTATGGCCCCTATTTTCATCCTGAAAAAAGCTTTTTCAGAAGAATTTCATTGCAAGCTTTTCTAATCTAATTCTTCTAACAAAGTCAATTCATTTGGACTATCTCGCAGGATAACCACATCTATACCCTGAGCCTGTTCTACAGCGAGGTCTTCGCAATAGCCAGATTGATGACGTTCGGCCATCCAACGAAATGGGAAGGGGCCAAAATAATATGTGCAGCTCGGAGTTGTCGTCCGAATTTTCACCCACCAGGGTTGCCAGCCGTGGGGTAAAAATCTTTGGCCGGGAGGGCGCTGATGCTTAATACCAATGCCCCATTGCAAGACAAGGAGAAAAAATAAAGCGATTAGAGAGAGGTTTACACCGCTCGTTAAAAAGTGTTGATAAGGCGAATAATTCATAGCTGACGTTCAGGGGATCTGTCGAAATTTGTATCCAGATGCAGCAGCCATGGCAAGGGAGGTGGCCCATTCATAGCTAAGGGGGACTAACCCTAGGCAATCTCTATGTTCAAGCTTTCCCTGGGTCTAGCCGAAAATATATCACTGAGAGGATATTTGTGATGGCCGTTCTGATAACTTCATCAATGGCATGAACTAATTTGAGCTATTGCTATTCAACTTTGCTCTAAAACTAATTCTGTTGATGGACCTGCGAGGGGCGGAGACCCTTCACATGCCAGAGAACAGAGCTGCTCCCTAAGGTGTCGCTTGTGGCAGCGTCCATCGGAAGAGATGCCTTATGAGGATGTCCCTAATGTCTCAGAGGTATCCACATCTCCATCTCAATAGCGTAGAGCTGGCTGGAGGGAGGTTTTAAGGATTGGTCGCATCTTCCGGAATCGCAGAGATGGGCTCGGTAGGATCGCCTAGAAGTCAACGGATGGCGCTAGCCGGAACCCAGTGATAATCCCGTTGCGATTCCTCTGAGAAGAGCGATTTTTTGCAGGGTAGGCTGGGATTACAGCTAGGCTTCTATCCAACCTGGACTGCCCCCACTCAGGTGCTAGTTAAACCGTATGAAGTCGTTCTTGCTTGATCGCTTAAATTCGTCACGGCAGACAGGCACCACAGCTCGAAGTCGCTGGGGAGCCGGGGCCATGCTGACATTGCTGATGATGGCTCCTGGGGCCGCAGTGCAGGCAGCAGTGGAGCAGGCAAGATATGGAGCAGAGACTGAGACAGGTCATGCTCAGGTGAGTTTGGCAGCGGCGCAGGCTGGAGCAAAACTGGCCCAGGGTGATGCGCGATCGCCCCTCCCAGAGGCCCAAGCATTACGCGATCGCGGCGACTGGCTCACAGCGGTCCAACGCTATGAAGCCATTATCAAAAGCAGCGACAGTTCCACAGCGGCCCAAGCCAGCCATGAGCTCGCCAAGCTCTTTGGCGACTTAACCCGCGAAGAAGAAGCGGTTCCGCTGCTGGAATCAGCGTTAGCCCATTACCAAAGCATCGAGCAGCCCTTGAAGGAAGCTGAGGCGCTGATTGCTTTAGGCGCAGCCTATGACTATCTCAGTTTGTCATTCCAATCCCTGGAGCATATTCAGCAGGGGCTCGATCTATTGACCCAGCTGGGAAAAGAGCCGGTTGGACAGACCCGAGCCTATCGAGAGGTTTTGTCCAAGGGTGTTTTTGAAGCGGGCAAAATTCATTTGCTCCTAGGCAGGCAGGAGGCAGGCATCGCGCTGCTCAAAGAAAGCGTTAAGCTCGCCCAGGAATTGGATAATCCCCTGAGGGAAGCCGCCGCTTATAACTTGCTGGCCTATGGATATTTGTTCAATCGCCAGCCCGATGAGGCGCAGGAGGTTTTAGCCAAGGGGCGATCGCAGCTCCAATCTGTCCTGGACAGCAAAACGCTCAACCCACCCGAGGAGGTCAGAGCCATATCCCGTCTGGGCAGTAACCACTTTTTTGCTGGAAATTATGACGAAGCGCTCCAACGCTTTGAGCAAGCGGCCCAAGGCTATGAAGCTTTGGGTCTGGAGCATTTGATGGGGGAGCAGCTTAACCAGGTGGGCAATGTCTATTCGGTGATGCCTCGCTACCAGCAGTCGATTACGGCGTTTGAAAAGGCACTGGCAGTGTTTGAGCGATTGGGCGATCGCCGTCGCATGGCCGAAAACCTGAGCAGCATGAGTTCGAGCTATACCCTGGTGGGGGAGCCGGGCAAAATGCTCCAGGCCAAAGTGGATGCTCTAGCAGCGCTACGCGCATTGCGTCAGTCCATGCCGGAGAATCTGGCTCCGCCCCTAAACGATGAGGCCGAGATGCTGGCCGGCATGGGGGAAGCCCAGGTGAATTTGGGCGATTACGAGGCGGCGGTGGTGAGTTTGAAAGCAGCGATTAAGCTGTATGAGCAACTCAATCGTCAGGTCGATAGCAATGGCCAGCCCCAGGTCTTGCCCGAGAGCGAGCTGGCCCTGGCCGATAGTTGGCGCAAGCTGGGGGATGTCTATCAGCGGCAGAGTCAGACGCCTGAGGCGATCGCTGCCCTAGAAACCGCGATGACCCTGGCTGAGGCGGGGAATCACGGCATGGTCATTGCCCAAAGCCAGGTTAATTTGGGCTCTATTTACGCTGGCCTGGGAGATATGGACCGGGCTATGGCCTTGATGGAAGAAGCTCGAAGCTTTGACCCCAGCAGCATGGTGCCTGCCGTAGCTGAGGTTCCAGTGGATTTTGACCAGACCAGCACAACGCTACTCCAGTTGGCCCAGCAGGCCCAAAGCCCTCAGATTGAAAGCATCGCCCTGTTGCAAATTGCCAGCGAAGCCGAGGAAGCAGGAGATCTAGATAAAGCGCTGGACATTTCGTACCATATTCTTGAGCGATTCCAGGCCCAGGGAAATCTCACCGAGGAAGCCTGGCAGTGGAGTCGCATCGCCATGTTGCAGGGCAAACTAAGCCAGCCTGCGGCAGCCAGACGCAGCTATGAGCAGTTGGCGATTTTGGCTCAAGAATTGGGAGATCGCAATCTAGAGCGAAACGCCTATTTCTTTATTGGCAACAACCTGGAGCGGCAGGGTCAGCCTGAGCTGGCAATTGTTTTCTACAAGCAATTTGTCTCGGTAACAGAATCTGTGCGAGGCGACTTGGCTAGCTTGGATCGTCAGCAGCGGGAAGGCTTTCAAAAGACCTTTGCTCCAAGCTATCGCAACTTGGCAGACTTGCTGTTACAACGCGATCGCGTTATCGAAGCCCAGGAAGTCCTAGATCTACTCAAAATCCAGGAAGTGGAAGACTTCTTCCAAAACGACTATCAAGTCGCCCAGCGCGGCGAGAATGATGTAACGCTAACCATTCTGCGCCCCGAACAGGAAATCCTGGCCCAGTACGGCAATTTGCAAAAATCTGCGGTGGATCTGGGACTGGAGCTGACGGAGCTGCGGCAGATTGCGGAGGGGGAGCGATCGCCCCAGCAAACCCAGCGCATTACCAACATCATTGCCCTGCAAGAGCAGCTCAACCAGCAGTTCAACGGCTTCTTGCAAAACGACAGCGTTTTGGTTCATCTGGACCAGCTCAGCCGCAAGACCCGCCGCCAAAGCATTGACCCCACAGCATTGGACGAGCTGCGCCTAGACCTGGGCAAGCTGGATGCGGCCATGCTCTATCCCCTAGTGCTGGAGGAGCGCCTGGAGCTAATTATCACGACGCCGGATAGCCCGCCGCTGCGGCGCACGGTGCCGGTGGGCAGTGCGGAGTTAAACCGCACTATCGTTGAATTTCGCCAGGCCCTGCAAAATCCCAGCAGCGATGCCAAGAAACCGGCCCAACAGCTCTACCAGTGGTTAGTTGAGCCTTTGGAAAGTGACCTGAGCCAGGCGGAAATTGACAAGATTATCTACGCCCCAGATGGACCGCTGCGCTATGTGCCCCTGGGGGCGCTGCACGACGGCCAGGGCTGGCTGATTGAACGTTTTGCGGTCAATAACATCACGTCGAAGTCCTTGACCAGCCTGACGAAGCAGCCGTTGCGAAAGCCTAAGCTATTGGCGGGAGCCTTTGCCGATCCGGGCTTGAACTATGCCATGGCCGTGGGCGATCGCCGCTTAGGCTTCGGCGGCTTGCCCTTCGCAGGCATTGAGGTGGCGGCGCTGATGGAGCTGATGCCGGGGAGCAAGCAGTTGCTGGACGAACAGTTCACGGTGGATGCGGTGAAGCCTCAGCTAGAAAACCATGGCATTATTCACTTCGCGACCCATGCGGCCTTTGTGCCGGGGGATCCGAGTGATTCGTTTATTGTGTTTGGGGATGGCGATCGCGCCACGCTGCGGGACATAAACAGTTGGTCCCTCAACAATGTGGATCTGGTGGTGCTGAGTGCCTGTGAGACGGGATTGGGCGGGCAGTTGGGCAATGGTGAGGAGATTTTGGGTTTGGGCTATCAGTTCCAGCAGCGGGGGGCGAAGGCGGCGGTGGCATCGCTGTGGCAGGTAGATGATGGGGGAACTCAGGCGTTGATGACGGCGTTTTATGAGGGATTGCAGGGGGGGGAGATGACGAAGCTGGAGGCGTTACAGGCGGCGCAGCTGAGGTTGATTGGTAGTAAGGGGCGGGGTGCTGGGCAGAGTCGGTTTGCGTTTAAGCCGCCGGAGTTGCCGGAGGAGTCGGTGGTGGAGGCGGCGGCGTTGAGCCATCCTTATTATTGGGCTCCGTTTATTTTGATTGGGAATGGGCTTTAGTGTAGCTATCGCTAAGGCCGACTTTGCTCATTCGAGCAACCTTCAGAGTGATTTACCCAGAAACCACTCATAGGAAGCCCTGAATTTCCCCTTGGCATTCTCCTCAACAATACCTCCATGAGCAGGAACAACTTGCTCAAAATCCCAGGCCAGAACTTTTCGAACAGAATCTTCTACGCTCTTTTTATCTGTAGATAGCATTTTCTCTCCCCAAGATGGTCTTAGATTTTTATAACATCCCAACAATCGAGCAACTATTTGAGTCTTCAAGACATTGTTTTCATCAAAATTAAAGGCGACATCTGTCAAAATCAATGTGCGGCTTGTCCGATGGAAAAAGACAGTTTCGTTGATATCCATTACTGTCCAGACGGGCAGTGCCGTCTTAATTCCTTCAAATGGGAGATATAATAAATCATTCTCAAATGCTCCTGACTTATTCAGTAAGTCATCGATTTCGAGATCTGGCCTTTTTTCTTTCAAGCCATCAACTCCCCATAATTTTGCCTTAGGGTAAAGCTCTTGGGTAGTGTGAACATGTAGATCATGAAGTAGAAGGTTAGGCACAACAACATGACTTACGACTCCAAGAGTATCTAGGTATTGGCAATCTTCTCTCGTCATTTTGATTGGCGAAATCAAAACTAAGGCACCGCTTTCCAATCGAATTACTGTCATGCGGTTTCCAACTTCAAGCCCAAAGAAATCTAATGACTGAACAGCAGTCCAAATATTAGATCCTAGAGAAATAAGATTCATGATTCAATTCAAGTTCGGCAATAATTTTCGAAATCTTGATTACTCGACTAGAATCCGATCTAATCAGAGTAAAAAAGCAAAATTCTGGCAGATGTGCAATTATTACTTAAATGATTCTATCGAGATTTTAGGTCTATCCATGTCTCAAACCAAGAACCTCGCTGCGAGCAGACGGGGTATGCAAGAGGAGGCTGCTCCTAAAACTGCGGTTTAGTTTGAAGAGTTTTCTCTACGCTGCAAGCAGCAGAGAATATGACCCGTATTAGATTTAAGCCTTTTGAGAGATTTTGTGTGAAACTGCTCACATAGATAATCACTTTAGGCTGAGCTATTGACTCGTAAGCTCATTAACCAAATAGCAGCTAGAGCAACAGACAATTCTATTCCGAGCCCTGAATAATGTAAGGAGGTGGGCATACCATCTAATATTAGTCCGCCAATCCGTGCTATGCCGGATCCGCCCATCATTAACGCGATCGCAAATAGCGCATATTGATATCTTTCAACCGCCGAACAACACCAAAGTAGAAACATTGTGAACCCCAAATGGAAGCCACCATAGGTTGCTCGGATCTCAGTGAGTCCAGCTAGAGAAGAGCTAAATCCTGTCATCTCTCCAGCTATATCAGGAATAAAAAGTGCAGGAAAAGCTGCCAGGCCTAGAATAAAAGCGACAATAGCAATTAACATTCTCGTCAGTATATCAATCAGAATTTGAGAAGGGTTGAAGGAAATCATTAGGCTCACCTAAATACAAAAATAGTTTTCGAAATCAAAAGACAGCACAAAAATTAGCTAAAAATAGTCACGTAAATCAAAGAAATCATCAGGGAATTAGTAAGGCTTCTCTTGTTCAACCTGAGCATAGATCTCCTCAAAGAGTTGTGCGATCTGCCCTGCCTGAGAGGGATTTCTTTTGGCATTGTATTTAACTGCTGCTGCTACACGCTTTTCATAGTCTTGACGGACGTTGTAGCGACGGCATTTTTTAGGAGAGCTAATTTCTCTGAGCCAGGTTGTATGAACAGTCATTCCTAAGTTCAACTTGGCATGGCTTAAACGATACAGGGGACCTTGCTTTAAACTTGCTGCGTCAAAGATCCAAAATTCAGTATTTTCTGACCAAGATGGTTGAATTTCATCTATCACTTTCGGCTTTGAACACAGGTTATCAGAATAATTCACCGTACAAATGATGTAGCCATCTAGTGAGCCCGTAGCATTTTCCTTAGGGATGAACTGAGGAGAGTTGGCAAAATAGCCATTTTTAGGAAACTCATAGGAATCTGCAACTGACAAGTCTGGGCACCCTCCAGGTCGCGCTATATGAATTCTGCAAATTGATGTGGGTAATCCTTCTTTGACTTGTTTTAGAAAAGTTTCTAGCTTTTGGGGTTGCCCAGCATATCGCTCTTTATACAATTCTAAAATTGACTGAGGTAAGGCTTCTGGCCAAGCACCAAAGTTACTCCAGTAAATATTTTCATGGCGATCAGACGAGAGATGGTTTGGATAAGTGCAAATTCCCAGAGACCAGGTATTCTTACATGCCTCTTCAAAAGGAAGCCTTACTTCTCTTTCAACCGTCCCCTGTTTCGCATCAAGAACATAGGTAACTGGACAATTAACTTCCATCCCAGTTACAAAAATTCCAGCCATACTCTTCATTCGTTGTGTTAATGAAACATCATCAAATGCTGAGCAATCATCCTGACGGACAAATTCAGCAAAATCAGTGCTTGAGTTCAATGCAGCATGAACAATTATCTTGTCATCTGTATCATCATAATCAACCTCGTAGTGAGCAATGGATGCATCTTCCAATACAATCCTTTTGGCAATGATATCTTTTCCCAGACTTACTTGTTCAAATTGATTTCGCTCAATCAAATAAATGGGAGTTTCCTTAGACAAGGAGAATGTCAAATAGTTTCGTTTACTATGCAGCCAAGAAAAGAAAATCCTTTCAAATAGTTTTAAGTCTTTTAACTGACTCTTACTTGGCAGTGCTGCTCCAAAGTATGTTTTGAATGCTGTATCTGCAAAAATAATATATTTCTGAGTAAGCCCCATCTGGTGAACCGTTTGTCTGATTCGAATTGATTCACCATTAGGTAAACACAACTTCCAAGACTCAAATTTGTCAGTTTTACTATTCCATCGAACAATGTATACATTTTCTTTAGCTAGGAATTTGAGCATTTTAAGGCATCTAATTCCAAGATCAATAACAGAATGACTTAAGGTAAAAGCAAGCCTCAGCATTCTTTTAGAAAACCTGATTCGCTTAAATTTTGCTACTGCTAACTGATAGCCTCGTTCCCATAGCTGAGATAACCCAACAATCTCACGAATCGACTTAACTACGTTTACCGCAAAAACGTCACCACTTTCAGGTATGTAAATGGGGTGAGCAGAAGACATAATAAATTTGAGAACAAGAGGCTGAAAAGTAAACATAAATTTTGCAACTTCTCGCCAATGCTGATTAGAACCAACAGGACCAATTGTTTTTAAGGAAACAGGATCAATTTCCAGAGGTCTTCCCATATCCCATGTCACTAACAAGCTATCAGCAGTATTTTGCTTTTGTCCAAGAGGTAAAAAAGCAGTATTTGACTGATCGCAGATCCCAATATATTCAGATATTCGAGTTATTCCATAACTCAAAAATTTCAGTAAAGGATACTTTTGATGGGATATGCTGTCAGCATAAGATGAGACTGTCTTGAGAAGTCGAGAAGAAAGTCTAGCTTGACCTGAAGAAAAGTCAATTCTATAAACCATCCCATCTCCATTTAGAACAGAGGTCCAACCATTTTGAGCAGGCAAGATGCTATCTGAATTAGTCATTACATTTGAGTCTATAGCTCCTGAAGGTCCGACAACAAAAAAATGCCCTTGTAAGTCATCGGGAAGAACCGTCAAGTTGTCTGACAAGCCAGATTTAATTGTCAGTATTAGTGAGCATTGATCTCTATCTCTCGAAGGCTCATCATAATATTCGATGCGACTATTGGACAAAAGTGACTGAGGCAATGAGGCCATTTCAAGTTGCTGTATAGGCTTCATATCAACATCGAAAAATTCAAATACATCCGTCACTGAGCTATTCCTTTATCTACCTTACTCAAACAATATGAGATATCAAGAATTAGCTTCACCCTGTTCTTTTTCTATCTCGGCATAAATCTCCTGAAATAGCTGACTAATTAGCTTAGCTTCATAGGGATTATTTGTAGAGTGAGATTCCATAGCAGAAGCTACGAGATGTTCAAAGTCTTTACTCACATCATATTTTCGTTGTTTAATTGGAGACACAATCTTCTTAAGCCAAGTAGTATGTATAGTCATACCAAAATTTAATTGGGCATGGCTTAAACGATAGAGAGGTCCCTGATTTAGTTTTTCAGCATCAAAAATCCAAATCTCACTATTTCTAGACCATGAATTTCTAAAATTCTCATGGTCTTCAGAGGCAGAACAAGCTTGATCAGAATAGTTTACAGAGCAAACAATATAACCATCAGTGGATTGAGTTGTATTAGGTCTAGGGACAAACTGGGGTGAATTACCGTAGTAAGCGATTTTGTTTGCAACAGGAAATTGATAAGAATCAGCTACTGATATAGCGGGATACTCTTGAGATTGATCAATATGTATACGGCAAATAGAGGTTGGTACTCCGGATTGCATCTGGGTTAAGAATCTCTTAAATTCTCTTGTCTCTTTTTCTTTTGGAGATTTATATAGATCAGCCAGATCTTCTAGTATGATTTCAGGCCAAGCCCCAACGTTACTCCAATAAATATCCTTATACTGCTGAGTTGGGGTATCGTCTTTAAATGCAGCGGCTCCCAGAGAGAATGTATATTTGTAAGCATCATCAAGCGAGATGCTTGTCTCATGAATTACTTTTCCCAAATCAACATCAATAACATATGTTTTAGGTCGATTGACTTTCATTCCACCAGAGAACATACCTGCCATCCTAGAAGCACGAGTTAAAGTCTCAGAGTCTTTAAATACACAAGAATCCTTTGAATGCAAAAATTCAGAGAAATCTGTTGCTTGATTTAAGGCAGCATGAAGATGTATATTCCCATCTGGGTTTCGATAATCTACTTGATAATGAACTATAGCTGCATCTAATAAGAGCACTTTCTGAGCTACTAAAGTGCCACCAGGTTTAATTTCGTCAAACTGTTTTCTACTAACAATATATAAAGCAGTATCTTGCCGAAGTGGAAAATTCAGGTATTTTCGATGCAAACGCAGCCAAGAGAAAAAATTTTGTTGAGATTCTTCCATTTCCTGAGAAGCATCTGGACCAGGTAAAGTCGATGAAAATGCGACTTTAAAAGCTGTATCCGCAAAGACTATATAGTCTTCTGTAATCCCCATTTGATGCACTGTTTGTTCAATAGGAATTGAACAACCATTTGATAGTAAGACCTCCCATCGTTCCACATCATCAGTCTCACTATTCCATCGTAATAGGTAAAGTTTTTCAGATGAATCTATATCTAGTACTTTAAGTAGCCATGAAACAAATGGATCAGCAATTTTGAATAACAAAAACAAGATTTTAGAAAAGAACTTCAAGGACCTCATTCGAGATCCATTAGAAGACAATGCTTTCAGTAATGATGTTGTGACTAATTTCCATAAAGATTTCACAACGTTAATGGTAATAATATTATTGGAATCAGGTTCAGTCACTAAATGAGCAGTGGTCAGAATACTTTGAATTGGTTTGTTTTTAGAAGCAATTTTTAGCGGGGCTTCCCATTCTCGATTTAAACCAACAGGAGCAATTATGCGTAGTGAACTTGGATTAATTTCAATAGGCCTCTCCACATCAGAAGTAACCAATAGTCGATTTGAATTATTTGACTCATCAGAAAATTTTAGAAAAGCAGTATTTGACTGATTGCTTGCTCCAATATAGTTTGACAAGCGCGCAATCCCAAAGGTAACAAATTTCAGGACTGGGTATTTTTGATGAGTAATTTTATCGGCATAGTAAGAAACATTGCTCATCAGTCGACATGAAAACTTTGGCTTTGGCTGTCCAAAGTCAACTCTATACACCATCCCATCACCGTTTAATAGATGCGTCCAACCATCTTGAGTGGGCAAAATAGTATCAGTTCCCTCCACTTTGGGAGAGTCTACTAAGCCCGCTGGTGCAATCATAAACATTGAACCAATCAGGTCAGCTGGTAGTTCTGTCAATTCATCACTTAGGCCGGCTTTTACCGTGAGCTGAAGCGATCGCTCACCAGGCTTTCTATGCTTACCATCGTAGAACTCTCTACGACTTGTGGACAGCAAGGAAAGGGGTAAAAAGGATACTTCACCATCCGATGAAAGTACTTGCTTCTCCTGCCCTTTGGAGACTGTATTCATTATGATGCTTCACGCCGAAGTGGAAGGCTAATGCCTGAATCTTTGCTAAAAAGCTTAGTCCAATATGTCTAACTAAAAGAGTTTCTTAGGAGACCATTTAACAACTATTGTTCTAAACATCAGCTACCCCGTACTATTGCCAGAAAAATAGTAGTCAACAGGAATAAATCTGATTATCCAGAGCTAAACCACCGTGTTATTTAATACGATCAAAATTGGAACAATCATCAGAAATACGTGAAAAATCCTGAAGTATCAATATTTTCAACTGCTTTAGAAATTGGCTTCAAACGAATGTAGACCCAACAAAGCCGGAACTAAAGCAGCATTCCTAGAACTTCCTTCAGAGAATTTTTCCTAAGGCTAACTAGGACACCCTAAATCTAAACACTCCGGGTAAACCAGCGAACCATGCCACGCCTCTCCTTTCGCCAGCTCAGCCTGCTAACCGCCTGCGCCAGCCTTAGTCCCCTTCCACGTCAACATCGATGTAAAAGAAGGCGACACCCTCAACGTTAGCTACACCGTCATTGCCCCCAAACAAAAGCAGCTAAAGGGCATCAGAGCCAATGCTGTCAACGCGAGCAAGTGACGAAAATATTACTCAAGTAGAAATTGCGAATCACCTGAGTTCGACCGATAGCACTTATGCCTTCATGGTCTGAGATTCACTCTAATTAGACCAAGACACCCAGTGTTTCTAAAACACTGGGTGTCTTGGTCTAGGCGTCTTTTGCCCGATTTACTTTGCAGCGGCTTCTAGCTCCTCTTCAGACTTGAGCGAAACAAAGAACTCCACCTCAGAAGTCTCCGCCTTCTCCCAGCTAGAGGTCATGCCCACGCCTTCCACCATGCGCAACAACTCCGTAACTTGAGGGTCCACTTGGCTACGCATGGGAGAGTTCAATGCCAATGCTAACGCCTGCTCTACATTGACAAACCCATAGCCCATTCCATTCTTAGGCAACTCCGCCATGATGTTCTGGAAAACGGGATTGCTGGGCAGATTCTCAGCAGGGGGCTCACTCATGTTGGCCACCAAACTATCGCCCGTGGCGAGGAACATGGAATCCTCATCCAGCCAACCACGACCGACAACGGTTTCATCGTTACCGGGAATGGGGGCACCCCAAGCAGTGATGGATTGCTTGCCCACGCTCTTTTCATCCACTTTGACCTGATTGCCTGCGGCCAGCTTGTCCAGCTTGGTAAACAGCGCTTCCGTGGCGGGGCGATCGCCGCTGTCCATCACAAACACCGCGCCCATGCCCAACTGACCAACAAGACCTTCCTCAACCGGCACGATCCCAAAGGCAAACTCGCCCGTCATCCAGCTAAAGACATCCTCATCCAAGTCCACATCAATCTGCTGGGAAGCATTACGCATCAGCTCAAAAACCTGCGCGCTTTCGGGTATAGCTTCGGATTGCTCCAGCATCTTGTCCCAGGACTGACTGATGCCTTGGCCGTTGAAGAAGGCAACAGTGTTGGCAGGGAAACGATCCACTGCATCACCTTGGCCTGCTTTGTAATCTGCGGGGCGCAGGGAGGGGTCAAGTTCGCTGGTCGCTTTAAGGCGTAGACCTTCCGCTTCGATGCTCAGGCCTGCGACGATGCTGTCGATCTTGCCCAACTGCTCCAGGGTTTCTGGAGGGAGTGGAGGTGCATCGGGAGAGAGAGCGATGACATTGGTGAGCAGATCGCCGTAGTCAGGGATGTAGAGACGCACCACCGAATCATCGCTGCCTTTAAGAGCCTGGGCTGCCTGGGGAAGATCTGCCAAGGAGTCGTCGCCCCTGCTGGTTTCAATCGCCATTTCCACAGGTCGGCGGGTCGGGGCAATGACCAGGCGCTGCTTGAGCACGGCGCTGTAAAGCTTGCCACCTTCGGGAGGCGTAATTTCAGACAGCGTTACGCCCTGGTGCTCGCTGGTTTCAATCTGGACTTCACCGCCATCCCTAGCCTTAGTCAGTAGCTGCAACGCCTTGAGGGGATTGTTAGTGCTAATCACCGCCAGCATTTCCGGCGCATCAGCAGATTCAACGCTGGTGGGAGGCAACAGCGCCACAACCACGCCATCTAGCAAGGGCAGAATGTCATCGTCCAGGGACAGGCCCGTGTCATCTAAAAAAGATTGTTTGAAGTCTTGCAGAGTCTCATCTGCCTGGGCTTGGGTCGCCGCACTGCCAAAGTTACCGAGGTTCTTCCAGGCCTCAGCATTATTGGTCAGGGCCACAGCCGCCATGGCGTCATCGGGAATAATCTCGGCACTGCCATAGAGTCCTTCGCCGCCACCGCCACCGGGTAGACCGTTGAAATAAACATAGGCTCCGGCACCACCCGCGATCGCGGTAGCTCCAACCAGGGCGATCGCGCTCTTACGAATAAAACTCATGGGTTAGCTGTGAATAGGATTAGCTGTTGGTCTCGGGAATCGCGGTAATGCCTGTTCGCCCTAGACTGCAAGCCAGTCGTGGGAACGTCCCCAGGATAAACAACCCATTCTGGGAGGGAAATTCCTGAAAGCTCTGTAAATTTGACGATGCGATGGGCGAATAAGTTCACGCCAAATAACCTTGACTGCTAGGGTCTGGTGGAGGTTACGCAGCGATCGCCAATTGCCCAAGCTGTTGCAGATCCAAGAGAAAAACACTGCTGGTAGCATCAGCTTCCCCCACCATAATCATTTGCTGGGCCAGGCCATGAAGGCTCTGCTGATAAACCGAAGGCACATTGTGAACCCCATTCAGAGGTAACTCCATCATCATGGGGGGCGCTTCAGCCGCGATCGCCAAGCGTCGTCCCACCTCGGTCATCACAAAGAAATCTGATTGACTTGCTGTAGTCCCAGGTGCCAGTAACTGCACCAAATCCACGACCTCCAGGGGCTCATTTTCGAAATACAGCAGATCCTTTACTTTGGGATCTTCCTGGAGCAGCCCACGGTGAACAATACGACCGATGCTATTGAGCGGCAGGGCAAAACGAAAACCAGCGGCATCGAAAACCACGGCTTTGCAGGTGGAATTGGCGTCAATATGGGTCATGGTCTGTGGGAAGGAGAATAGGTAACGGACTTGCCTAAGCGGGATGTGACTAGGGAATAAAAAACCAATCAGACCTGATCCCCCGTTGGATTGAATGCCTTGGGGTCAAGTTAAAGCTTCGTCTTTAGGATTGGGGAACTGCCATTTTCTTCTCCAGCAATTGAGTCGCTGTCTTGAGCAACTCATAGTCCGTATAGGGCTTGCTGAGGAACTCCGAAGCACCCAGCTCCATGGCAAGCTGTCGGTATTTGCCGCCACTGCGGGAGGTGAGGATAGCGATGGGAACACCGGTAAGACCCTCAATGGTGCGGCTCTGGCTGAGGAATTCAAAGCCATTCATGCGCGGCATTTCCAAGTCGCAGAAGATCAAGTCCACATCGGCATTCTTTTGCAGACTGACCATGGCATCGAGGCCATCTTCTGCCTGGATGACGTCATAACCCACACTCGTTAAAGTGCGTTCCAGAGTGCGACGCTGGGTGAGGGAGTCATCGATAATCAAGACGCGGGGAGCACGGCTAACACTGTCTTTGAGTTCGCTGGTCTCACGACGCTTGAGGGAGATGCTGCTGGTTTGGCTGCCTGTGCCACAAACTTGCTCCAGCAACAGGCTGGGTTCAATGGCCAGGGCCAAGTGGGCATCGCCCAAAACGGTACAGCCCTGAATGTAGGCTGGCGGTTCGACGGTGGAGCCCATGGCACGAATCGATAGCTCCTGCTCGCCCAGCACTTGATCCACTTGGATGCCTCGCAGGCCGTCACTACAGGCAACCAAGAGTACGGGCTGCATGACCACGGCTTCACCGTCATTGTTCGCCGTGGGGGGATGGACATAGTCCACCAGCTCAGACAGGTTCAGCACCGGAATAATCGAATCCTGGTCACCCTGGCGCAAGGTCAAGATCTGGCGACCATCGTTGAGGGTGCGCAGTTGCTCACCGCGAGGCAAGAGCACTTGCTCGATCGCATCGGCAGCAATTGCATAGGTGGTACCTTCACTGCGGCAAATCAACTGCTTAGTGATCGTGACGGCGAGGGGGAACTGGAGGATAAAGCTGGTCCCCTTTCCAGCTTCTGAGCGAATGGCGAGGCTGCCGTCCAGAGATTCGATTTGGGAACGCACCACATCCAGGCCCACACCCCGACCGGAGAGGTCGCTGACGGAGGCGGCGGTGGAGAAACCGGGGTGGAACATCAGCTCCAGCAGTTGCCCTTCGGTGACGTCTTCCACTTCGGTGGCACTGAGGAGGTCCTGGGCGATCGCTTTCTCAGCAATGCGCTCCAAATTCACCCCCTTACCGTCATCGCGAATCTCAATCACCGTGCGGTTGCCCTGCTGGTAAGCAGAAAGCTCAATTCTGCCCTTGGGAGACTTGCCTGCAGCTTGACGTTCTTCAGCCGTTTCAATGCCATGGTCGAAGGCATTACGAATGAGATGCAGCAGGGAGTCGTAAAGAGAATCTAAGGTGACCTTGTCGATCAACACATGCTGGCCAAACAGTCCCAGTTCGACTTGCTTACCGTAGGTCGTACTCAGTTGCTGTAGCACCCGAGGGAAGCGCTTGAAGAGTTCGCCGACGGCCTTGAGACGGACAGAGGCTAAATCATCGCGCAACTGGCGGAAGAGGCGTTGGCGGCCATCACAAATTTGGCGATTCTGCTTCGTTTGTTGGGCAAGGGCCTCAATGACGATCTCGAGCTGAACAGACTCGTTGAGTGCTTTTTGCGTGACGATATGGAGGTCGCCGTAGCGATCCATTTCCAAAGCATCAAACTGCTCGCTGAGCGATCGCTGGGGGGGAAGTTGAGGAATGGCTAGGGCGGGCTTGGCCTTCGCCTTTTTCGGGTTGAGGGAAATGCTTGCTAGGGCATCGGCATCGCGCTGAGCTTTGGAAAAGCCCCACTCGTCTGTGCCAATTTGCTGGGCAGCGGTTTGTAAGTCGCTGAGGGTGCGGCGGTGGGTGCGTAACTGGGAGAGCAGTTCAAGAATGCCCTGGCGCAGTTGATCGTCTTGCTCCGAAGACTGGATCTGGTTGGTGAGCAATTCACCCACAAGGTGGTCGAGGCGCAGCACCTGGTCTAAGCCCACGCGCATGGTTACCTTAGATTCCCGGTTCCGACTCACCTTTGTAGACCCCGAAGAAATCAGAGTTGCTGCTTTGGAGCTGCGACGGTTTTGAGGCGCTATGGGGGCTTCTGGAGCAGCATTGCTTTCGGGCTGGGCTGCGGACTCGCTCGCGACGGGCTGGGCTTGGGAAAGCGCTACGGCAGCAGCGGTGCTAGCTAGGCTGGGTTCTGGGACGGCTGGCTGAATCGCCTCCGTTGTCGTTTCCGCTTCAGCGGGGTCCGTCGCAGCCTCTGCTTCTTCATGGGAAGTGAAAGTATCTGCAATGGCCGCAGATTCGACGCCACCAAAGAGATCATCCAGGCTAGCGAGGGGAGCCTCTATAGGGGGAATACTGGCTTCCCCGTCGGGACTGGGCATGCCCATTGGCCTAGGAGCCATCGCGGCTGCACCCATGGCCGATAAATCTGGCACGGTGACATCTGGGTCTTCATCCTCGATATCACCAAACAGCGATTCAAGTTGACCGTCCAGCATGTCGGGACCGACGTCAGTCCCATCGGCACTGGCAACCAAACCTTCGGCAACGGGTTCCTGGGAGGCAATGACTGGAGGAGCTTCCCCAAGTCCACCAAAGAGACCTTCCAATCCGCCAATGTCGAGATTGTCGGGCAAGTTGTCAGGAATTTTAGTTGCAGCAGCACCCGCGTCGGTAATGTTGGCTTCAGGACTATTCGCTGCGCTATTGCCCGTTCCAGAAGCTAGGGCCATCAGGGCTTCGGAGGCTTGCCCACCTTGCTCGCGATCGCCCCCCAACACCAACTGCTGACCGGCTCGCAAGTCCTCATAGGCCTGTTGTAATAGCACCAAGTTACCGGGTTGACTGGCTAGGCCATCCAGGGTGAGCTGAGCGATGCTACCAAAGCCCGGCAGTTGCAAAGATTCGGCGAGGCCCAAAAAAACTTCGCAGGTTGTTTGTAGCGTTGTGGCAATTTCACCGGGAGCTGTGCCATCCGCCAAGGCAGTTTGCAACGCATTGAGACGCTGCTCCACACCCACCTCAAACATGGACTTGACCACGTCGAAGCCCAGTTCTTCCGCTGTGGGAATGGGGGTTTCGCGGTCAAACAGATCGCCCAGTTTGTCCTGCAACCGAGAAATGATCGCCGCTGCCCGATTGAAGATGTCCGATTCATCAACAGGGCTACCGTTGATCTCAGCCATCAGCGGCGTGCGCAAGCAGTCATAGCCCTCAAACAGCAGGGCCTCGACCTCGTCGTCGATTTCAATATCGGGATTGTAGAGGGCGCGGAAGACATCCTCTAGGACGTGGGCCACATGCTTCACCGTTTCCAGACCCACAGTTGCCGCGGCACCCTTAAGGGTGTGGGCATAGCGCATCAGGCTATGGACACGGGCGGAGGTGCGGTCTTCCCGCAAGCTCAACAGATCCTGCTCAATGTTTTGCAGCAGGTCAGTCGCCTCATTGACGAAATAGGGAAAAGCTTCTTCGCGGAGGGAGGAATCGGTGGACATAGCGGCAGGAGAGGAGAGGGCGGGAAGAGTCGGGGCGTGGAAGAGAGAGTCTTAACGTAGGTTGGGTTGAGGCTTCCGAACCCCAACAAACTTGGGCTTTGGTAGCTTGGGCTTGGGCCTGTTGGGTTTCATGCTTCAACCCAACCTACGAGTTGCCGATTGCGGGGTTTGGTTAGACCTTGAACTTGCCCACGGTGGCCTGGAGATCTTCAGCGGTGGTCAACAGTTCCTTAAAGGAATCGGAGATATCCAAGGATTCCTTAGAAGTTTCGGAGGCCAGCTCAGTCACACCGTTCATGGTCTCGGCAACGGACTTGAACTGCTTGGACTGACTGTTGGCAGACAGGGTGATGCCCTCGACGAAGCTACTGATTTGAGCGGTGGCTTCGACGATTTCCGTCAGGCTATCGCGAGTCTCGTTCACCAAGTTGGTACCGCTGACCACCTGGTCAATGCCCGTGTCCATGGCCTGGGTTACCGCGCTGGTTTCAGCCTGAATTTCCTGGACCAACTTCTCGATTTCCGTCGTCGCTTCAGCGGACTGGCGAGCCAGGGAGCGGACTTCGTCAGCCACCACTGCGAAACCTCGGCCGTATTCACCAGCACGGGTCGCCTCAATTGCCGCATTCAGCGCCAGCAGCTGAGTCTGGGTGGTGAAGTCACCAATCAGGCTGACCACGCGGGAAATCTTTTGAGAAGATTCGCTCAAGCGCTTAATCTTCTTGCTGGTCTCGGACACAGTGGAGCGAATGGCCATGATGCCGTCCACAGTACGGTCCATGGCGTTGTCACCGCGCTTGACCACTTGGTTGGCCTGCTGAACCGCAGCTTCAACCCCTTGGGCGGTGGTGACCACTTCTTCGGTTGCGCCTTGCATGCTCTGAATTTCGGTCAGAGCTTTCTGGACCACATGAACTTCTTTTTGAGCCTTGTTCGAGAGGTGGGCGATCGCCTCACCACTGGTCTTAGAAGTGGAGCTAACCTGGGTCGCTGCTTCCTTCACCTGGACCACGATGCTGCGCAGGGCGTGGATGGTGTTGTTGTAAGCGTCGGCCACGGTGCCGACTTCGTCTTCGGTGACGGGGGCGCGAACGGTGAGGTCACCGCGCAGGGCGGGAGCGACGGCGCGGAGCAGTTCCACAACTTCCCGCTGGAATTCTTCCTTGGCTGCCTTCTCGCGGGAAACAACGCTGCTGAGTTCGGCGGATTTCTGTTGAATTTCTGTGACGAATTCGGCTTGTTGTAGGGCGACACCACACTGGGTTGCAATTTGAGCAATCAGCTTACGGTCTCCTTCTTGCCAAGCACGAATCTCACCGTGGTAGACCGCCAGCATTCCCCACAGCTTGTCCCCTACGAAGATGCCGGTCATCATATAGGCACGGGCACCAATGCCATCCATGGCTTCCATGAAGTCGCCGGGTAGGTCATGGGCCTCAATGTCATCAAGGAAGAAACCGCTGCGGTTGTAATCCCGGCCTTCCTTAATGCTGATTTCCGCAATTTTCACATCCCGGCTATCCAGCGGCATTCCCTCGGGACGTAGGCTGGTGAGGCTGTGGCAGTTGCCCATGTCAGCGCTGAAGCCTTTGCCCAGGATGGAGTTGAGGCGAGAGCCCACGGACTCGGCCACGAAAGTACCGCTCCAATCCTGATGGAATTTGTAGATCACGGCGCGATCGCAGTTCATAAAGCGACGAATTTCCTTCGTCGTCACCTTGAAGACCTGGTCCGTGTCAAAGCTGCCGCGAATGCGATCAATGATGCTGCTGGCCAGTTGTTCACGCTTAGCGGCTTCAAAGAGTTCGTTCGTTTGGTCTTTGACTTGCTGGACCGTGCGGGACATTTGCAAGGCAGTGTTGAGCGGGGTCGCCAAGTTGACCATCAAGCTGGCTTCACCCATGGTCCATTTGCGAGGACCGCTGTTTTGGTAAGCGCAGAGAATGCCCCAGAACTTGCCATCTTGGAAAATGGGGGCGTGGATATAGGCCCGGCATTGGAACTTCTCTAGGGTCTCGATGTAGCAATCCGAGAAGCCCATAGCATAGACATCATCAACCTTGCGGTAGGGAACGCCATGGTTGAATTGACCGCCATTGGTGGCCCGGAAGAGTGCATTGTCCTTTTCGAAAGTGATGACTTGCTCATCATCGGGATAGAGGTTTACGAAGGAGCAATTGTCCGGCAGGATGTAGCTGCAAAAGGCTTGATCCCGTTCCTGTTCTTTGAGGATGGAAACCCAGCCTTTGCCGACGGCTTCGGCAACTACCTTTCCACTCCAGTCTTCGTTGCACTGATAGATGACAGCGCGATCGCAATTCAGGGCTTTGCGAATGGCAGAGGTGGCAGTGCGGAAAATGCCCTCTACTCCTTCAGCTCGTTGAATCTGCTCAATGACTTTAACCAAGGCCGCGCCATGGTCAACCTGTTGTTGAAATTCAAATTCAAATTCCAGCGCTTGCAGCTTCAGGCGAATTTCAGTGACGATCTGATAGAGCAGATCAATTTCAAAATCATGCCATTGGCGCTCCTGCTTGCACTGATGAACCACTAGGAAACCCCAGGGTTTTTCATTGAGTACTACAGGTAAAGACAGACTGGCCTTGACCTGATACTTATCCATCAGCTGGTGCTGATAAGGCGACAACTCAATTTCCTGATCGCGACTAAAGGCCAGGACTTGATTCTTCTGATAGTCCTCTATATCTCCGCTACCCAGGAAGACAAGGGGCAAATACTCTCCCAGCGCTGGCGTCCAGCCTTGAACCACAGCCTCGGCTTCTACCAATCCCTGTTCAGGGGAGGTACAGCGGTAGAACGTAACGCGATCGGCCCCAAGGGCTTCCAGCGTTTTAAAGACCGCAGCTTTCATCACTGCTTCGCGATCTTTGGCACTGCGAATATCCAGAGCCACGGTTTGAACCTGGGCTCGGAGCTGTTTGAGTCCTTCTTGATTCATCGCATCAGTGCGCACATGCTGCTGCACAGCGGTCATCACAGCCTCTTCAATCTGCTGCCGATTGGGAATATTATCCGCTGCACTTTCTTGAGGCTGACCAGTGCCCTGGGCGGGCATGAGGGAGTAGGGAACTGTGATGAATTTGCTGTTGTCGCCTGCCATTGCTGAAGATCCTTGACTGTTTGGAGCTGATGAGTTGGGTGAATAGGTGCGGTCACCGCCGTTTTTGCGTAAGTTCTGGACGTAATTGCCGTTGGGGCTCACCTCCAATGCCTGCGCTGCGTTGGGTTGAGTCTTGCTAGCGGCGAGTTGGGGTCGCTTCTGAACGCTAGCCGCATTGGGTAGCTCGCCTTCGTCGTAGACAAAAACCTCCTGGAGGCGATCGTCGATTTTCTTAGGGCCGCTTGCATTGGCGGGGGACTCAGACTGGGAACGGCGTTGGAAAATTTTCATGGCTGTGGAACTTCGCAAGAAGCTAGGCGTTATGAGCGTTGTAGTTGGAGATGTTCAATTAGGGCGCTGGCACTAAAAACAGGGCTACAGGAACGCGTCAGATAGCCTGCGAGGAAAGGCAGCAGTTGGGAGGAGAACAAATCGGCAGATGGCGGTTGGATTTGGTTAGTGGCATGGGTTTCAATGTCCATAACCTTGGGAACGACCAGACCGAGGGACTCACCTGCGGCTTGAATCGTGATGGTGTTCAGGGATTGCTGGGCGCGATTGAGAGCCTGCCAGGGCTGGGCGGCGGAGGCAGTGGGCGCTGTCTCCAAGCCTAGGAGCAATGCCAGGTCTACCATCCAGAGAATGGAGCCTCTACAATTCGAAACTCCCAGGATGGAACGAGGCATGCCGGGAACCCGCAATAGGCCTCGCTTAGGCACCTGCAAAACTTCCTGAATACTGTCTAGAGGCAATAGAGCACTCTCGTTTCCTTGGAGGGAAAAGCGAAGGAGGCGCTGTTCTTCAACAGTGGGAACCGCTGCGTTGGCGCTGGGATTTTGGCCGGTATCATTACCTTGATTCAGCCAATTTTTTAGGCCAGCAGTGGCTTCGGAGGTCAGCTCAGCGGGGCTATCCTCCAGGGCAATGGGGCCTTCTGGGGCCAAGTTAGAGGAGGTCGTCATAGCTTTAGGCCTTTACGAGCTTGCGGACGATGGTTTCAAATTCTTGAGGATCCACCGGCTTGGCACAGTAGGCATCGGCCCCAAGCATGTCGCCCCAAAGCTTGTCAGTCTCAGTATTCTTGGTGGAGCAAATCATCACAGGAATGCTGTCCGTGGTGGGGTCGCTCTTGAGTTCACGACAAAGCTCAAAGCCACTTTGGCCGGGGAGAATCACATCCAAAACAATTAAGTCTGGTGTGCCCTTGCTGAGATGCTCCTTGGCTTCTTCACAGCTATTAGCCCAAAGCACCTGGAGGCCCAAGCCCTTGAGGTAACGTGTGATGACTTCGACTTCAGTCAGACTGTCTTCAACGAGTAATGCGGTGCTCATGGTCAGAAGGGAGAAACGATTGAAAAAGAAGAGATTGAGTAGATGAGCAGGCTTTAGGCTGCATTGGGAACGCGGTCCGGGATGTAATGCCGGATGGTAGCCAGAACCTTAGCGACATCTAAGGGTTTAGAAATGAAGTCGGTAGAACCCGATGCCTTGGAGCGAATCCGGTCAATGATGCCGTCGTTGCCAGTGAGAATCACCACAGGGATATCTTTGAAACTGGAAATCCGCCGGATTTGGGAGCAGACCTCGTAGCCGCTGGCAACAGGCATGACCAAATCCAGGAAGATAAAGTCTGGCTTGCGCTCCAGAAGCACCGGCAGAGCCTGGAGCGAGTCTTGAACACCGACGTATTGATAGCCTGCGCTGGTGAGAATTTTCTCCAACATTTCGCAGACTTTTGGGTTGTCGTCGATGCACATGATCAATGGAGAATCACTGGCACCGGGGGGAGAAGTCCCTGAGTTCGGGGGAGCTGCAATGCCTCGTTCAGCCTGGGAAGCAGTCGCACCCTGACGACCGGGTCGTTCAATGTCCGCTAGAGTCTCTAGTCCGATGAGCTCCCACTGGGCGTAAGCCAGAAGCGTCTGAGTCAGCATCTTCAGGTCTTGGCGCATCACGACGGCCAGTTCTCGCAGGGTTGATTCCCCATTGAGCAGATTCGTCAGGGTTTGGTAAGTCTGGGGAGATGTGCGTTGTTGGAGGGCAGCGGCGTTGCGGACAACGGGTGCTGCGTCGGGAGAGCTGTCGCTGAGCCCTGCAGCCTGCCAGGCTTGCCATTGTTCCTGGGCTTGATTTAGCAAGGCAAGACCGTTTTGCACCGCGAGAAGTTCGGTCATGGAATCCGACACCATGGTGCTGCTAAACTTACATCCCCCTTGGGAGCCCTGAATAATATCGAACAGTGATTCCAGGATCGTTTGCTCTAGTAGGGCAACGGCTTGCTCCTGGGAAATCTTGCGCTGATTGAGACCCGCCGCAAGGACTTGGTATTCCCAATCGCCCTCGCTAGTAACCGTGGGAGGATTGACCCCCTCCAACTGAAGACCCAGTTGCTTGGTCAAACGACTCCAGCGGCGCCAGCGGTGTTGGCCGCCAGTCGCCCAGAATAGGCGACCTAGCTTAAATCTCAGGCTGCCGATGGGAGCACCATTGGCACTGCTCACTGTAATTGTTCCGCTAGCAGGAGATCTCAAAACCTCTTGCAAACGGTCTAGCAATTGCTCGACCGAAAGCGCTTCTGAAACTTCGTAGGTGCCCGCAACGATACTCATAGGCCTAAAAGTTGGACGATTGCGTCAAGTCCCTTCATTCAGTGGCAAGCCAATCTGAAATTTCTAGGAATCGAGGTGCTTATAGCTGTATAGTGCCCAGCTACAACGCAAGTGCCACAAAGTTTTTTGCATTTGGGCTTTATTGTTTCTTGGCTAATTCTTTCCTTGATCTCATTGCAGTTTTGCTAAAGACGAGTTGTTAGAATTTCCCTTAGGAAAATATGATTCTATAGTTTTCCATTGAGATAGAAACAGGTTGATTCAGAGCTAGTTCTGGCTTGTTTTTTGGCAAGGCCCAAAGTCTTCTTCTAGCTCTTAAGTGCTGTTACGGAAATTACCGGCTTTGGCCAGTGCGATTTTCAGAGAAACTCCTTAGATGTGGTTTGAGTGATGTCTTTCTTCAGTCGAGGCATGCTCCTACTGAGGAGCATTTGGGAGGCTCGATGCTTTCCCTTAGCTCTGTTATCCGATGGTGAAATTATTCATAATTGATATGCTTAGCCCCTCAGCTCATTAGTTGAATTCAACACAACTCTAATGATGCAGTTTGCAGAAAGGAAGAAGTAAAATCAGTTTCTTGCTACTGCCCTTTCCTTTTTGCTATTGATTGCGCTTGGTTTTAATGGAGTTTCCACTATTCTTCTGGATGTAAAACAGTCTCTACGACAATTGATTGGCCAGGGAATCAAATAGTCGCAGTCTCTATTGTTGATGAACAAGCTATTGACTCGCTCTCCGCAGATGTGCGAAAGGTCTCTTCAGTAGTTTCCACTAGAGGTTATTTAATGTTTGCTCAAGGCCTCTAGCTGTCGCAGGATGACTTGAAGAACGCTGCCAAGCTGAACGGAGTTTCGTTAGAGTGTGAATTCCGTTTCATGGTTGCTCAGGCAAACTTCCTATGGAGAGGTTAACTACTCCGCTTGCCCTAATTGAATCCGTGGATCTATCACGGAGAGCAGTAAATCTGCCAGTAGATTCCCGATGATGAGCATGACGGCTCCCATCATGAGACTGGCCATGACGAGATAGAGATCCTGGGCAAAGACTGCTTTAAGGATAAGGCGGCCTAATCCAGGCCAATTAAAAAAGTACTCTGCAATAAAGGCACCGCTAAGTAGGCTGGCAAATTCAAAACCTAAGAGCGTGATTAAAGGATTAATGGCATTGCGTAGAGCGTGGCGATAGATGACGCGGTTTTCAGGGAGTCCTTTGGCGCGGGCGGTGCGAACGTAGTCCTGGCGTAAAACTTCGAGGAGTTCACCTCGGGTGATGCGTTGGAGCCCGGCGAAGCTGGCGACGCTGAGGGCAATGGTGGGCAAAATCATATGCCAGGCCACGTCTAGGATTTTGCCGAGCCAGGACATGTCGGCATAGTCAATGCTGGTCATGTCGCCGACAGGGAGCCAGGGCGTGACTCGCTGGGCCAGGATGAGCAGGAGCAGGGCAGTGATGAAGCTAGGAAAACCTTGGCCCAGGTAGCTGAGGCTGCGCAGGAGACGATCGCTCCATCTATTTTGATTAACCGCTGCGGTGACCCCCATGGGAACGGCGATCGCCCAGGTCAGAACTAAAGAAGATAAAGCTAGCAGTAGCGTTGCACCCACCCGCTCCGTCAGTAGCCCAGCGACGGGGCGCTTAAACACAAAGCTCTCGCCCAAATTGCCATGGAGCACTTGGCCGAGCCATTTGAAATAGCTGGGGATCACCCAACCAAGCCAGGGACCAATGCTGCCGAGGAAAGATTTCAGATTATCAATTGACTCAATGGGAGAGGCGGGTTCTCCAGCTAAGCCAAATTGTTGTTCAAGACGGTCAATCAATTCAGGGTCGTTTTGGAGGTTCTCCCGCAAACTATCGACGTAGTTACCTGGGGCCAGCTGAACGATGACATAGCTGAGCAGGGAAGCAATCACCAGCGTGAGCAGCGCCTGAAGAAGCCGCTTGATGATGAATGCCAGGGTTTGATTGAGAACCAATCCTGTCCCTGAATTGCTGTTTTCAGAGCCTGACTTGCCGCCTTTCCCCGGACGGTTAGGTTTAAGCTTGGATAAAAAGTTACCGTCCATAGGGCTATATCTACGGGGAATTGGTGGGATATTAATCAGGGCAGCAACAATGGCTTCGCTGTTTCAGTCAATGTCTTGGCTGATGCCTGAAGGGAATGTCCTAAGGCAGACTGGAAGAGGCTTGCTTGGGAGCCACTGGGGTATGATACAGCCGGTTTGGCGCTTGCAAAGGTTGTGGCAACGGGAGAAAGGACAGACTGTGAGTAGTTGGAATCGTTCTATTGTCTCTGGACTGAATATTGGAGCCCGGCGTTTTTGGCATTGGGCGACGACGGCTCGGGGCTTTCGACAGCTTGCGGGACGTCGGTTGCCTCTGCGCAGCAATAACCGATTTAAAGCCTTGGGACTGTTGGTTAGCCTAGGCTTTATCTGTGCAGGCTTAGCGAGCTTTTCTCCGGTTGCCCAGGCTCAGCTAACGGGGTGGGGCGGAAATAAAACGGCGGTGCAGATTTGGCGCAATGCTTCTTTCCCCGTGGAGGGGTTTCAGGCTTATACCTCGGCCTTTGGTTATCGGCGATCGGCTACGGGGGGACGTAGCAGTGAATTTCATTACGGCTTAGATTTAGCTGCGCCCCAGGGAAGCTTCATCCGCAGTTGGTGGGGCGGCCAAGTTGTAGAGGTGACGGATAACACTCGGTGCGGCACCTCGATTGTGGTCCAATCCGGGGAATGGGAGCACATCTACTGTCATATGAAGGGCAAGGTCGAAAAAATTGGCGGTCAGCGTTATTTGGTGGATCGTGGCGGCAGTATTCAAATTCGAGAGGGGCAAGCTGTCCAGACTGGCGCTCGCATTGGTCGGGTAGGCATGACGGGACGGACAACAGGTCCCCATCTACATTGGGGGCTGAAGCATCGGGGTAGCTGGGTAGATCCCGGTCTAGTTCTGAGGGCGATGCAGTCGGCCCAACCAGTGTCTTAGGGTATGGGCTAATTCGGGTTTGGGCAGAGACACAATCAACCTCATTTTGTTTTGATGGCTAGAGTCGCATTATCGCATTGCGATTCTGGCCATTGTTGCTATGGCGACCTTTAGGATAGGTGGATGATTGTTGTGATTTGTCCTGGGATTCATCCGCCTGGGCTGACAGATGAGTTTGTTGCAGCGCTCGAACGGGCGATCGCAACCCAGTTTGATATTGCCCAGGCTCTGCAACTCTGGGTGCTACCCTTCGAGATTGCTCCCTATGCGCCTGATTTGATTGGCTCGTATATCTCAAAGCGTTGGCAGCAAGCGGAGCTTCTACCCAACACTCCCACAACTTGGATTGGATTTAGTGCTGGCGTGGTCGGGGCTGTAGCGGCGGCACGACATTGGCAAAGACAGGGAGGAACGGTCAAAGGATTGATCGCATTGGACGGCTGGGGCTTGCCGTTAGGGGATAGTTTCCCTCGGTTCCGCCTGGGACACGATCGCTTCACGGCCCAGAGCTGCGAATGGCTGGGGGCCAGCGATGGCTACTTTTACTGCGACCCGGCGGTGGGGCATTTGGACCTGTGGCGATCGCCTCAACAGTCCTGGGGACATTGGCAGCCCAATCAAAAATCCTCCTTCAAATTAAATTTGGGACGATTGGACAGGGATCAATCTATAGATGCTGTTCAATTATTAGCTCAGCTGTTGTTGGTGCTGGACTCACCTGCAACATTCCGCCGTTAATGCGCCAATTTCAGCCAGTAGATGAGGTTTTATTCTCGAAACCCCCTATGGCTAGATCTTTGGTGGCAGAATATTTTGTATTCCAGAGTGCATTCTCAAACCAGATCATTCATTTGGGAATGACTTTTGTTTTCTTCCGTACGAGAGCGAGCTGCCATGAGGTCTACTGTTGCCCAGCCCACCGCCGTTGCCAGTCAACGGGTTACTGGTGCTTTTGCTTTGATTGACAGTTTGCGACGCCATGGGGTGAAGCATATCTTCGGTTATCCCGGTGGGGCAATTCTGCCCATTTACGATGAGCTATACCTGGCAGAAGAGCGGGGGGAAATGGAACATTTCCTCGTCCGCCATGAGCAAGGTGCCTCCCATGCTGCCGATGCCTATTCCCGAGCAACAGGAGAAGTGGGCGTTTGCTTTGGTACCTCTGGTCCCGGTGCAACAAACCTGGTAACGGGAATTGCCACAGCCCAGATGGACTCCATTCCCATGGTGGTGATTACGGGCCAGGTTGCTCGTCCAAATATTGGTACCGATGCCTTCCAGGAAACCGATATTTTTGGTATTACCCTGCCGGTGGTGAAGCATTCCTATGTGGTGCGCGATCCCCGCGATATGGCTCGAATTGTGGCTGAGGCGTTTTACATTGCCCGCACGGGACGTCCTGCTCCAGTATTGATTGACGTGCCCAAGGACGTGGGCTTGGAAGAGTTTGACTATGTGCCGGTGGAACCGGGCGCGGTTAGCTTAGAGGGCTATAAGCCAACCCTAGAAGGGAGTGCTCGCCAAGTTGAGGCTGCCCTACAGCTGATTAAGTCCGCCAAACAACCGCTGCTCTATGTGGGCGGCGGTGCCATTTCTTCCGGTGCTCACAGCGAAGTCAAAGCTGTGGCAGAGGCCTTCCAAATTCCCGTGACCACGACACTGATGGGTAAGGGAGTCTTCGATGAGAAACATCCCCTCGCCGTGGGCATGTTGGGCATGCATGGCACAGCCTATGCCAACTATGCCATTAGTGAATGTGACCTTTTAATTGCAGTGGGAGCGCGCTTTGACGATCGCGTCACGGGCAAGCTGGATGAGTTTGCCCGCTATGCCAAGGTCATCCACATCGACATTGACCCCGCCGAGGTGGGCAAGAACCGTCAACCCGATATTCCCATCGTGGGAGATGTGCGCCATGTATTGAAGGAAATGCTGCGCCAAATGGGGGCGCTCAATGGTCAGATTGATACTCAGGTGACCCAGCCCTGGCGCGATCGCGTGGATGCCTGGAAAGCCAAATATCCCCTTATTGCTCCCAGCTACCCCGATTGCATTTCACCCCAGGAAGTTGTTGTTGCATTGGACAAGGCAGCTCCCAATGCCTACTTCACCACTGATGTGGGTCAACACCAGATGTGGGCGGCTCAGTTCCTCAAGAACGGTCCTCGCCAATGGATTTCCAGTGCGGGCCTAGGCACCATGGGCTTTGGCATGCCAGCAGCGATCGGGGCTCAGGTGGCACTGCCTGATGAAACGGTAATTTGCATTGCCGGTGATGCCAGCATCCTGATGAACATCCAAGAGCTAGGCACTCTAGCCCAGTACAAAATCAAGGCTAAAACGGTGGTCTTGAACAATGGCTGGCAGGGCATGGTGCGCCAGTGGCAGCAAAACTTCTACGGTCAGCGGTATTCTTCTTCCAACATGGAGACGGGCATGCCTGACTTCGTGAAGCTGGCTGAGGCCTTTGGAGTCAAGGGCATCTTGGTGAAGGAGCGTGGAGAGCTAGAAGGGGCGATCGCCGAAATGTTGGCCCATGATGGCCCTGTGTTCATGGATGTCAGGGTCAAGCAGGATGAAAACTGCTACCCCATGGTTAAGCCGGGCTGCTCAACGGACCAAATGCTAGGTCTTCCAGATAGCGAAGATTAAGGACATCACCAAGCCTCCTAGTCGAGTTTGATGATGGTGATCAGCAAAGCTAGAAATTGGAATAATGCTGCGGAAGATTTCTAAGCATTTATTTCTCGTTACTTTTTAGTTTTTGCCAATTCAATTCCGAATATTGAAAAACCGCACGCTCCCCCTTGGGAACATGCGGTTTTTCGTTGGGGATCACTGGAAACCAAGGATTGACGGTAGATCCCACTGGATTGAAGGGAGTTTCTTCATGAAGAAACTACTGCTTCAAAGTGAGCCATTACAGCGAGAAGGTTAAGTAATTCGTAGGGATTCAGCAATTGTTATAGCCAATGCATAACATAAGTGAAGTCAAGGCTGATCGACTGCCTAATGTTGTAGCGACGACCTAACTTGTTTAGGACGTTTGGTAACTCCCATTACTACTTATCATCTTTAGATTTCATTCATTTGGAATCTCTTCGGTGATGAGCCTTACGCTATAGGTTAGGAAAGTCTTTCCCCCTTTATCACTGGAGCTGAGCTGTAATAAGGCAATTCGTTCTCTGATTTTGATGATGACGAAAAGGTCTTTTATCCCAAAGCTAATTTGCTTTGAGATCTCAGTTTTACTCGGAGACTCTTCCTTGATATTTGTCAGACACATGCTCTAATTCCTTAGAACTGGTGTCACTCCCCTTTAGCCACTGTGATAGCTGGGCCTATGGCCTTCCACTGTCCCTAAGAAGGCTGAGCTGAGTCAATGTCAATTGAAGATGTTTTACTCAATTTCCCTTGAGTGTCTTGCTTGTGAACCCATTTGTGATCTCGCAAGGTTAGGAGCTTCTTGAAAACGGCTCATCTCCGGGTCTTCTCGTTGCTGTCAGCTCATTTTGTCGTTATTGCAGTGTAGTTTTGGTTCTATTGCAACCTCCTCGTCCAGGACAGCTGCTCAATTTCGATTTCGACTCACTGACTGTTAAGTGATGGCATTACAAGTATTCCTTCATCATTTGAAAATACCGAGTACTTGTCTTTTGTGGGTGATTCTTTCTATTTAGGTACGATGCGATGAGTTCCACAGATCAAAGAATTGAAGCTGTCGAAGCAACACTTGGCAGTATTGTTGATTCCATTAGTCAGTTAAATAATTCCGTTGGGCAGGTTCTGGGGAGCATGAATTCCTTGCATAGCTCCAGTTCAGCTCAACCAGATGCTTCGGTTATCCAGCATTCCCAGACCTATTCCAAGACGATGAGTCATAAGGATGTGCTGGATGATAGTGATGATTCTGCGCTTCCTTCCAATAGTGAAGGGCAGTTGATTATGCCGCCTGAGATGCAGGTGCAACGCCTAACGGCTCAGTTGACGGCTGCCTATAGTCGCATTGCGGCGTTGGAAGAGCAGTTGCTGTCGCGCCGTATGGGCTAAAGCTAGATCTATTGAGATTAAGAACGCGATCGCCCCAGGCATTTCTCTATGTCCAGGGCGATCGCGTTTGTTTGTCTTTCAGATCTGATGGCTGGATGACGTGATTAGCTGGTTCGGCAATGGCGAGAGAGATGATAGGCCGCTAGGTGAATTTGCTCCGAGCTGAGCTGGACGGGAGTGTGTTTTAGGAATGCTGGGAGCGCTTTAGGATTGAGAATCCAGAGCTTTTCTTGTTGCTGGGCTGAGAGGGGTTCGACGAACCAGCCGGGAAAAACGATCACGGGTTTGGCGTTGTAGGTTTGGCCCGTGCTTTCTTTCAGAAGCTCCTTGAGCCAATGGGCTTGGGCTTTGGCTTGGGTGACGGGATCGCGATCGGGCGGGTAGCTGCCAATGGTTAGCGTTTGACCGTCGAAGTTAATTCGAGGATTGCCTCGCTTGGGTTTGCTGTAGGTTTTGGTCTCGATGGTGAAGATGCCGCCAGGGCCGATGATGACGTGGTCTAGGTTGAAACTTTGACCTGCGATGTCATGGAAGACTTGGTAGCCATCGGTGCGGAGGCGTTCGAGGTATTGGCCCACAGCCTTTTCGCCGTCTAGGCCGAGGCGCATTCGTTTGACTTGTCTGCGTCCACGCCAGACTCGCCATGAGCAATAGCCAATGAAAGGAATTGACATGATGCTAAGGAGCAAAGGCTGGCGAGGCGTATTCGTCAGGTAGTAATACCATTCCAGTACGATGTATATCAGTACGAATGCAGCACTGAGGCACCAAACTAAAACCTGGTCATAGAAGTAGTTTTCAATGTTTTGGGCGAGGGATTCACCAGGGTTATTGAGGGGATTGTCTTTGAGTGGCGATCGCTCCGGCTGTTTCCGCTTGTTTCGTTTCCCTTGGATTTGTTTCCACGATTTTGCGGCACGGGCCATAGCTGCTCATTCCTGACGGGATCAGCTTTAGCTTTCCCGAATGATTTATCTAAATTGAGCTGCTGCCAATTTGATAGAGCGATTCAAGCTGATGATTCTCTAGTTCTGCGGTGGCGCAATCGAAGCAGATTTGTCCATTGCGAAGGCCGATGATGCGATCGCACCAGTCCCTCGCCATCTCCAAATCATGCAGGCTGACTACCAAGGCTCGACCTTTCCCGGTATTGGGGCTAGCGCAAAGTTGAGTTAACAACTCCATGATTTCTCGGCTGCGCTCGGGATCGAGGCTGGCGATGGGTTCGTCGGCGAGGATGACTTGGGGATTTTGGGTGAGGACGCGGGCAATGGCGACGCGCTGCTGTTGGCCGCCGGAAAGCTGGTCCGTCCGCTCAAATATTTTTTCAGGGATTCCCACTTGGGTGAGGACCGCTTGGGCAGCGGCGACTTCTTGGGGAATTGCCAGAGAGAGGATGGCCTTGGGTAGGGACCAACGACCCAGGTTGCCTGCATTGACGTTGTGGATGACGCGCAGGGAGTTGATCAGGTTGAACTGTTGGTAGATGGTGCCGATTTGGCGCTGGAGTTTGCGGCGCTGGCGATTGGAGATTTGGTTAAAGTCGCGACCCAGGACTTGGATACTGCCCTGGCTGGGTGAAAGGCTGCCGTTGAGTAGGCGCAGCAGCGTGCTTTTGCCTGCACCGCTGGGGCCGACGAGGGCGAGGCGATCGCCAGGATACACCTGCAAATTGATCCCACTTAGGGCCGTTTGCCCCTGGAACTGATGGCTGACCTGCTGAAACGAAAGCAGGGGCTCTGAGGAAAGCCGATTAGAGATTTGACCAACGGATAATTGCGGTTCTGACAAGGACATCGGGCAAGCTAGGTGGGAGCAATCAGGTCAAGCTTTCCTATTATCGGGGCTGGGCGTTCACTGGCAATTGTCCTCACAACAGCAGCTCGCTAGAAGCGTGGAGCTGATCTGGGGGACAACGCTTCGCCAGGATCAGTCGAGCTAAGGGCCAGATCTCCAAACATCCTGAGTCATGAGTTGCATCGAATCCGGTTTGTAAGCCTAGGCATAGAAGGCTTTAACAGCGGCCCAAATCGTATCTAACGAACTGCCGTCGTTGAAGTTGCATCCCTTCAACTGCCGAATTACTGGGCCAACTTACTGGGCCAACGTTCCGTTTCGGTCAACTCAGTGGCATCAAGATGAATATTTTTTCCCTGCCTGGCAAGTCTGTTTGGGCATCAGTTGCGTTGGCGATCGCCAGCGCCACCGCGATCGCGCCCTCTGTCCAAGCATTGCCCCAGCCCGTCGCAGCCAGCCTCGAAGCTGCGCCAACTCAAAGTGCTGATGATGCTCAGTCCAGCAGCGCTTTACCCGCCGATGCCCAGGCGAAGGTGACTGCGGACTCTCGGGGCTTTATTTACTGGTGCGATCGCCGCATCACGGCTCCCACAGACATGCAGATCACCCTGGACTTGATGCTCCAGGCTGTGGAGACCCAGGACTGCCGCGAAGCCCATATGCTGCTGAGCCGTTCGACTCAGCTCATTATTCCGGGGAGAGGTTTGGCGACGCTGGAGCCGATCAGCTGGTATCCCCAACTGCGACGGCTAGTGATTCGGGAAAGTACGATTACCGATTTGACACCGCTGGAGAATTTAACTCAGCTGGAGATTTTGGATTTGTCTGGGGTGCCGGAGGTGGCCTTTGGACTGCTGACCAGCGATCGCCGCACCCATGCCCACCAGGCTTCGATCAAGGCAAATCTGGCGAAGGCGAGTCAGGCTAAATCGGGCAAGGCTGATCCAGCGCAGCTTGAGCAAACCAAACAGCTCAATGTGAAGCCCGGAAAACTTGTAGCTGAGGGGGCTGGCGTTGAAGCTGAAGCTAACGTTGATCCAGCGCAGCCCTTTGTCTGGGGCAATCTAATTCAGCCTGCTAAGACCAATCAAATCAGCGATCTCACGCCTCTGTCGAAACTGACGCTGCTGCGGGAATTGCATTTAGGCGGCAACCAGATCACCAGCATTCGCCCCCTGCGAAACCTCAAGAATTTGGAAGTGCTGTCCATTCACAGCAATCCGCTGAAGTATTTGGATAGCTTGGAGCATATGCCCCAGTTGCGATCGCTAGATCTGAACTCGGTCCATTCTCAAAACCTCTGGCCCGTGACGAAGCTGCGCAATCTGCGGCGCTTGAACCTGGCCAATAACGGCATTGATGATGCTCGCATTGTGAAGCGGCTTAAAGGCTTGGAAATGCTGGACCTGTCGATGAATAAGATTGAGGATCTGACCCCGCTACGCCAGCTCCACGGTTTGCGTTGGTTGAGCTTGGACCATAACCAAATCAAGGATTTGCAGCCCATTGGCCATGCGTTTACGTTGGAAGCGCTGTATGTGCGGGATAACGAGATTCGTAGCTTGCAGCCGATTTCGGGCATGTCGCGATTGCGGGAGCTGATGGCTTGGGATAATCCCTTGGTGCGGCCCCAATGTCCGGTGCGTCGGGAAGATCAGACCAGTTCTTCGGTCTGCCAATTTACGGTGCCGGGTGGGATCTATTAACGACCTATACCAAATCCGGTTCGGTGACCCCCGATTCCCATCAGTTGAGCTGTAGAGGCGAACCGCTGTTCGCCCACAGAGAGTTTAGGGGGACAGTTATTAGGATTTGGTATTAGCGATGACGTTATGTCGTCTGTTATCAGGGGCTGGAGTTTGGGGTTAGTTTGACCGAGCCACAAATCTTCGAGCCGCAAATCTTCGAGCCGCAAATCCGTGGGGACCAGTCCCCACACCCCAGCCGTAGTGACGGAAGGCCGTCCCTGACGGGTCACCCTCGCTAACAGACTGGGGTGCTTCACCCAAGTTCATTTGGCGTTTGACCAAATCAGGGGCGAATGGCTTGTTGGTTCAAGGACGAATGACTTACTTGATTTTGCCGATCGCCCGACCCACGGCCTCAATATTGTCGTAGTTCCCGTTTTCGGTGGCGATGAATTTCTCAGCACCAAATAGGTCGAGAATATCGGCCTGGTCTTCATCGCTAGAATCCAGCTCTAGAAATGCCTGCTGGACTTTATCGCTGAAGCCTTCACCAAAGCGTTCGTCCACGCTGGGCTGCAAAATCCAGTGGTAGTTGTAGTAGTTGGGAGTTTCGAAAATCAACTGAACTTTGCTCTCGTCCACCTTGCCCTCTTCTAGGCGGCTGGTCCAAACCTGAGAGTTCATTGCACCCACTTCATAACTGCCGGCTTGGACCACTTCTAGGATCGTGTCATGGGAGCCAGAAAAACCAGGCTGCCCCTGGAGATCTGCCAAGGTGACGCCCGCCTGCTCCATGAAATACTGGGGCATGAGGCGACCCGAAGTGGAAGACTCGCTACCGAAGGTTAGGCGACGGCCCTTGAGCGCAGCGAGGCCGTCCACGCTGTCAAAGGGCTCAATGCCGCTGTCAGTGTTGGCAATAAAAATGCTGGTGAATTCGTCATCAATGTCTCGTTGGGCGATCGCGTTGGCCCCTTCCACCTGAAGCCGTGCCTGGACGCCAGTCAAAGCGCCAAACCAAACCAGATCCAAATCTCCCACCTTGAAAGCACTCACTGCGGCAGGATAATCCGTGACCTGCTTGTACTGCACTTCCACATCTAGCTCCTCCGCGAGATAGCTGGTGAGCTTGCCGTAGAGGCGGTTGAGCTTCTCGGGATCTTGGTCCGGAATGGCCCCCACAACGAGGACGTTCTTGCCGGTGCGATCGCTATTGCTAGCCTGCTCGCTGCTCTCCGCACCCTGGCCTTCGCTTGCCACATCTGAAGAAGAACTGCAGGCTGTCAGCGTTAAAGAACCAATAATTACAGCGGTTAGGGCCTGGTAGAAAAAGCGATTTCGCATGGTTTAGGAGGATTTCACGAGAATAGTCAGACTGTTCATATTACTGGCAGGTTCAGAGTCCCATCATCCGCAGGTGCTGTTCTATTTTTTACTTCTGACGGTGCCAATTAGCAGATGTGATTGATCTGCCGAGTGGAACTGTGGTTCTGGCCCCCTGGCGATACCGTGGGGCGATCGCCACAATGGTCAGCGCAATCCTCCAATTCCTCAACCCGCCATGACCGACGAAAAGATTTGGGTCGTCACCAGCAACGGCCAGCCTCCGACTCCTGGCCCCAACCTACCCGAAGGTACCCTCCGCACAGGGAAAGGCGTCCATTCCTCTCACCAACGTTTTGTAGAGCCTAAGCCTCACCCCGTTAGCGCTAAGCAACTGGAGCAGCGCATGGGCCAGTTCATCAATGCCATGGGTCGGGTCTTTGACCAAGCTGAAGCGCAAGCGCAGAAGAAAGAGGGGCTGCGTTTGGATGAAATCGAGCTATGTGTGGAGGTTGGCGCTGAAGGTGAGGTGCGGCTGATGGGCATGGGTGGCGCTAAGGCAGGCGGGCGGGGGGCCATTACCCTGACGTTTCGACGACCTGAAAATCGATAACGGTGACATCGTCAACGAGGGGAAGCAGGGGTCATCATCTCTTGAGCCTGGCCTCCACCTCCGCATTACTCACTCCAAGATGCCCAGTTGTTGAAGATCAGACTTCAACGCATCTCCGTATGGGGAGTTCTTGCGGTAGAAAACGGGAGGCTGACCCAAAGGTGCAGCTACTGTGACTTTAGCTCCACAACTGACATGAGAAAACGCTTGGCCTGTCCAAAGATGCACCCAGTCTCCAAGGGGGAGGTAAACCACCTTCTCGGTTAACCCAGGTTTAAGCACGGGCGAAATCCAGAACTCAGATCCCAACATAAAGCTCCGCTCCTTTTCCTCCAACCGGTAGAGATAACGATCATCGGGATAGTGCAAAATTGGATGCCGCACCACCGGATATCCCTTGCTCGCTGCCTCTTGAATTAAGACTTTTCGATAGTCGGCTAGCACAGCGTAGACTTTCGCCCAGCGAGCAAAAGTCTGATAGGTGTCGTCATCCTGATAAAACTGAACATTTTGGTCAGGTTCGTTTCCCTCGTGGGTGCGGAAGATGGCTGTAAATGCATTCATTTCCATCCAGCGATACAGCAATTCTCGCGATCGCACAAATCCCCGACCAATCAGTCGCAGAATAATATTTGAAATACTGGTATAGCCGCCAATATCACTATGGCTCACACTAAAGCCTGAAAAGCCACTACTGAGCAGGCCGTCAAGGGCGCTGGGGAGACCGTCATTCTCTCCCCAGGTGACATTTTGATCGCCCAGCCACATGGCGGTTGTGGACCCCGGTGACTTAAGAAAGCCGGCTCGCGTAAAGAACCAACAATCAGCGGCATTGTCATGATTGGCGATCGCCTCGCGGTTCAGTTCGGCCCAATCCACCGGATAGTCATTATGATAATCAAGTCCATTGCGGCCAGACGTAAAACCCCCATCAAACTGAGCGGCCTCGGCAAAGTCTGCCATCCAAAATTTACAGCCAATGGCCAACATCTCATCCGCGATCACCTGTTTCAGCCACTGACGCATTTCCGGATTGCTCAGATCCACCAATCCCGCCGAAAAGTCTGTATTTTTGACTGGATAAACGTCACCCTCATGGTCTCGCACCAAAAATCCTCGGGTCGCTGCTTCGCGATATAGATCACGTCGTTTGGGTCTTTTCTTCTTTTCTTTCTTCGGTAACTCCACCAAAAAGGGATTAATGTAAGCGCCGAGCGCAATATCCGCCGCCGCCAGGTCATCCACTAATTGAGGCCACTGGGGATAGCGACTTTCATCGAGGGTCCAGTTCCACCACAATTGCTTGCCAATAGCCGTTTTTCGCTGGCCCACCCAATCTTGCAACCAGAACCCAGCAAGGGGCGTATCGTGCTTTTGTAATTCTTGCCAGACTTCACGCACCCGTTGGGTTCCCCCCTGCATTCCGATAATTGCTCCTTGATGGACCCAATCTGGCAAAACAGGCATGCGACCGACAAAACGAGTCAACAGTTCGATCCCTTCCAGTGGCGTTTCCCCGGCAAGGATATAGCCTTCTAGTTCATTGACTTCAACCCGAATGCTGACAAAAGTGTCATCCCGCAAATCGAAAATTGACGGTTCTGAATTAGTCAGAAAGAGCCCTCGCCCTGTGTTGGTCATAAACTGCGGAGATGGCGCATAACTGGAAAACTGCTCCCCCGTCACCCCCAAAAGTCTCAGCGTCCTTGGACCGGCATCCCCACGACCGATCCCACCCTCCTCAGCCACCACAGGAATTTCGTAGCCTTTGCAGTCAACGCGGGAAAATTGCTCGCCAAATCCGTAGAAATGCTCGTCTGCATTTGTTTGGAATAGCAATCGAGCTTGGGAGATGCTGTTGGCACCATCGGTGATTTGCACCTTAAACGCGATCGCTTTGTCTGTGATAGAAGAGGGATAGAAAGAGAGGCTATAGCTTGGCCTGATCGTGTTCTGGCCTGCATTCTTGTCACGCTGAAGCTGACCGCTGAGCAGCAGTAAGTCACCCTTCTGTTCGATCTTGTCTACGGTCTGGTTGCTATAAATGGCATCGAACAACTCGTCTATTTCGACTGAACCGCGCTCTTCCAAAATACGCAGCTTCAGCGCCGCTCCCTCCACAAAGCTGCGCCCTGGAATCGAAGCCCACAAGGTTTTGTCTGGATTGCTGCGATGGCGAACTTCAAGACCCATCGAGTTCGCAGGATCAGCCGTCCAGATAATTGTGAAATTCCCCACCGCATAGGTTTGGGAGACCACTTGGCTGCTAAGGCTCCCCGGTTTGACGACCACCTTGCGATTGATCGTCGAGAACGGCTTGCATAACAATTTGAGTAATTGCCTTCGCTGCCAGCCCGCTTTGACGATGTATTGGGGATAAATGGGGGGAGCTAAGGCGGGCCAGGGGAGCGTTTCAAATGGGTTACTCATGTGGGGAAAGATTCTCGTGAGGTTTCGAATAAACAACGAATACTGACGAAAAAACTGGCGCACCATTTCGCCATTAGCCGGAAAATGCCCCGCTTCCTGCTCCTGGAGATCCAGCTCTCCTCCACTCCGCAGTCCAATGCAAGTAACCGATGAAAACTGGATAATGGCGATGGGTCAACGATCGCCCTAAGGTAGCTGTGACCTCGGCAGAGACAAAATGGCTCAGCTAGGAACGGTGCTCGTTAATAAACTCCACCAGCCTTGGGAAGATATCGACGGCAACGTCCTTCCCCATAAACACGTCCTGGTGGCCGTAGTTGGGGAAGGTGGCGAGCTGGTGGCGACCAGGGACAATTTTATTGATGGTTTCGTAGGCAACAATATTGGAGTTGGTGAAGACGTGGTTGTCCTCGCCAGTCATAAACAGGACGGGAGTTTTAATCTCCGGGACATGAGTCATGTAGTTATCGGGCAGGCGATCGTATTTGGGATCTTGGCGATACTTAACGGCATGACCCGCTCTGACCATCTTGCGGACGTGGCGATAGTAGTTAACCGTGACCGAGCCGTAGAGATCACCACCGCGATCGTGGGTCACATCTAAGAGATTTTGGTGACTGTAGAGGGCAGGCCAGCCAGCGCCCCACAGCAGGCTGAGCATATGACATTCCGGCGAGTTGCATTCTGAATGGAAGCGATCAACAAACCAGGAGAAAATTTTGCCTCTTGTTAACCCTGGATCTCTCGCCCAAGCGGGGTTGAGGTAGGGATAGCCCAGCAAATATTCAGTGGCAAAGGGAGCGACGTGGAGTTTGACGTTCGACCATTTGGGTACCCGTGGCGTCAGGGAAACGCTATTGAAAATAGCGCTGGCAATGTTGTTTACCGTCTTGCCAAACAGAGCCATGCTAAAGGAGTTAGCTCCCAAGCAATGGGAGATCACGTGAATACGACGATTGCCGATTGACTCGCGCATTTTGGCGATCGCGGCTGGATGATCAAAGAGGGCGATATCGTCCATGTTGTAGCGATTAGGCAGCAGATTGTAGGAGTGGCGGTTGCTCATGCGGTAGTCAAGACACCAAACATCCGTCAAGCCGCGATCGTGGAGGTATCGGACCAGGTTGTAATGCTCCGGCATGATAAACATGTCGGTCGATGTAGTTAAGCCGTGGATAATCAGTACAACATCGTCACATTCCTGCTTCTTAAAGCGCATTAAGCTGAGGCCCAGCTTATCTTCAGTACTGAAGTAGTGGGTGGTCGCTTCTGCATCGGGCACACCTTCAAGGGTGTACAGGGGAATTTCCCGCTCCCAGGGGGTGACCCGGCTGGGGGAATAAACCTCAAATAGCTGCCCAGCAAAGAACTGACCAAAGCGGGCTATTGCCTCTAGCTTTTCAGGGGTAGAACTGGCGTTTTCTACCTTGATGGTCGTCATTTGTCTGACAAAGTCGAGGGGCTTGATATGCAATATCCCTTTGCCAAAAATGGGGTTTTGCTCACTATCGCCGTCGTAGATCGTGATAAACAGCGTCGTGGTGTCAGACCATAGATCCAGGCCCGGTTGGTCTTCAATCTCCTTAAAACCTTGCATAAAATACTGTTTGCCAGACTCAGCCTTGAGCCGGGCACGATAAATCATTTGACGGGCTTTTGAATTGCCGGGAGCAACCGTCAGTAGATTGAAAATGCCCTGACTCACAGTCAGCGGATCGCTCGACAATGCCGGTGCCGTGACCGTACCCACCATTTCGGCTTGATGCTGAGGGTTGGTCAACAGGTCGTCTAAATCATTGGAGGAAACCGTCAGGGTAAATCTAAAGGGAGAACCGCTGGCTTTGCCCAGGTCTGCCCCCTTGCGATAATCCTTCGTTTCTTGGGTGGAAAAATGTCCTCCCATGGTTTCAGTGAACTGCAAACCGAGTTGGGGCTGGCTGGAGGCGGGTCCTTGGGGAGCAGAGGGCAGTGAATAATTGATGTTCCAGCCGCGATCCTCAGCGATGAGGGCGCAGGCTCGTTCGGTGATGGCCGAAATGGTAAGCAGGGGGTTAACAGCCAAGGCGGTCGGAATCACGGAGCCGTCGCTAACATAAAGCCCTTCATAGAGATCTGTCCCAGATGTATTAGAGAACACCTGGCCTTTGTGATTGACGACACCGCTGTCTGCGGTTTCCCCCATAATGCAGCCGCCCAGGGGATGGACCGAAACCAGGTCATGATCAAAGAGTTCGGTCCAAATGGGATTGCGGATAAAGCTGCCCCCTAGGGGTTGGGTCGCAGCGATCAGGCGCTCGTTGATGGTTTGTAACAGGGGATAGGAGCCAGCTTCTGGCCAGTTAATCCGCAGGCGACCATTATTATCCAGGGACATTTCACCAACGCCCTCATCGTGGGACATGACCAGATAGGTTTGGGTATTGTGAACGGCTCCGGTGTAGGCTCCCTGGAGCAGACTTTTAATCTCTCGCTGGGTCTCTTTGAGTTCGTCTTTGACGCCACTATCAGTATCTTGACCCAGCACTTTTTCGGCCAGGGCAAAGGTACTGGGCAAGAGAGAGTTGATTGAACCGGGCATACAGCCTTCTTCAATCACCATGGCTTCTTGAATGGGGGAGCCTGCTCGCTGATCGATAATGCCTGTGATGCAGGGACCGGCGAGGGATCGGCCAGGAGGTGATTTGGGGCCACAGCCAATGCCGTCGATTTCGCGATCGCAGTTGTAGCCAAAGGCCAAGACATCGCCATTACCGGAGAAGCGCTGACCGAGGCGCTCGGAGAGTGCCAGTCCTTGATTGCGCGATCGCAGAAGAATTTCGGTGGAGCCTAAGGCGCCCGCACCCAAAATCACGATATCGGCACTGACGAATAGCGTCGGAGCATTGAATTTATCCCGACCTGCACCTTGAATTTGATAATGCACCAGCCAGCGATCGCCCTGGCGCTCAAGATACTGCACCTCCGTTTCCGTAAAAATCTCCGCCCCGAAGTTTTTAGCATCGGGCAGATAGTTCATTAAAGTCGTATTTTTGGAGTGATTATTGCAGCCAGTCACGCAGTCACCACAGCCATCGCAGGGCTGCTGATAGACGCCAACATGGTTGCGATTATTCTCAAATTTCTCGAAGTTAACGTTTATAGGGGGGCGATAGAAAGTCCCCTCCGGTAGATTGGACTTGGATTCCTCTAGGGCTTCAAGTTTCGGTAATGTCGGCTCATCTTCGGGATAGGGGACAGCCTTCAACATCTCGCGGGCGAGTTCGTAGCCCTGCTTTAAATGGGTATCGATATCGGCGCGAAACTGACTCGGCCATGCCTCCTGCTCCAGGACTCGCCTTTCCGCTTCTAGGGAGACATTGGCGTTAATCAGAGAGGTCCCCCCCAAACCACAGCCCACTAAGACGTTGATATCGTCGTTGACATGAAAGTCAAACATGCCGATGTCGGAGCCGATATGCTTGCCTGGCAGATCGATTTGAACTTCCTTAGCTGCGGTTTCTAAGGTATTGGGGTATTCGCCCGGCTGTTTTTCGGCACCGCGCTCCAGCAAACAAACGCTTTGTCCAGCCCGAGCCATCCGCGAAGCCGCGATCGCGCCTCCATATCCCGAGCCAATGACCACAACGGTGTAATGGCTTTTTATCTGCTCAATGGATAAAGACAGGCGCGCCATAAGTTTGCTCCCCTAAAAAATATCTACGATTGATTCAATCAATTGAGATGAAAACAGAAATCAGTGATTCCTAAAACTGGAATACGCTCAGGTTTTCTAAAAATGGACTGTCAAAAAATCAGGTTAAGAACGACTCTGATCAACCCCTCGAGACTAGGCTGCATGACCATCCCTGAATGACCATCACTGAATGACCATCATTCCAATCGAGCTAAATAATCTCGGTACGTTCTCAAGTCCGCCAATCCCTCATCTCGGCTAATTTGCGGTTCATAGCCCAGTTTGCTCTGTGCTTTAGCAATATTCAGAGTCACTTCAACGCCTATGGTGGCGTACTCCTGCAGGCTGATAGGGGAATTAATGCGACCGCCAGTCAGGCGAGAAAGCCCCCCTCCAAGAAGGAGCAAAAGCCTGATTAGAAAACGTGGAATAGATCGCTGGGGCGGCTTGATGCCTTGGGTTTCAAGCAATGCAGAAATAAATTCCCGAAAGACCACTGGTGAACCATCACTCAGGAAATAGACTTCGCCAGCACGACCTTTCTGCAATGCCAATAAGGCACCATGACAGAGATTATCAACATGGGTGGTGGAAGTGAGATACCTCCCACCCCCGATCCAAGCCAGCCGCCCCGTCTCAGCTGCAGATTTGAGTTGGGGCAAGGCGCTTGTATCGTCACGGCCCCAAACAAATCGAGGCCGAATCACGACCACTGACATCACATCATCAGATGCCGCAAGGGCAATTTGTTCAGCTTTAGCCTTCGTTTGTGAATATCCTCCACCCCAGCTTGTTGGCATCGGAGTCGTTTCATCAGCATTAACCAGGGGCTTACCATTGAGGAGTACAGCTTCTGTGCTGATCTGCAGTACTTTTGCGACGTTTTTTTCCCGAGCTATCCGATATATCAGGGATGTGCCCTCGATGTTAGCCCTGTTTTGTTCGGCACTGTAGCCCGAATGACTGGTATTTGCAGCAGCATGAATGAGGTATTCTGCCCCCTCTAGTCCAGTTGATAGACCATTCTCATCAAGCATATCGCCGGAGATCGGATGAGCTCCAAGCTCTTTCACGACCCGTTCAGATTTTGAACTCCTTGCCAAGGCGCGGACTGAAGCACCTTGTTTCACAAGCATACGAATAAGATTGCGGCCAACATAACCGCTACCTCCGGTTATAAACACGATCTTCCCGTTAAGCTCCAACATGTCTATATATTCTTCCTTGCACCAAACATTTGGATTTAAATGCAACTCCGGCGAATGACCTTTGTGGGCTTTCAAGGCAGTTATAGTTTGCTTCAGAGCCATGACATGGAATTAAAACCATGGCATTCAGGGATTCAACGCAGCAGCAACTGTTAATTAGGCTTCTTGCGCGAAGGCAAATCCCCACCATCCTCCGGTCCCTTGTCCCCAACGATGGGAAAAAGAAGCTTCAATTTTCCTCTCCGAAACTCCATAGAGAGTCAAAGGAAAACGATAGAGCGGGGCAGAATTTATGCAAGAGGTCTATCAAGCGGAACGAATCCAATTTTCATCCACGCAGGCTGGAGCATTCTATTGATTTTCGTTCGACAGAACACCTTTAGAATGTAGAACGCTATGTCGAAATCCATCAGATTGGCTGCTCAAATCGTTACATCAGTTCGGACGTGATATCGCAACATTCCATTCCAACAAGATTGCTGAATGATGGAAATTAAAGGCAGCTACTATCCTGCTCTAACAGGACTTGAATCCAAGTCCCCAGGATGCTTAGCCCTGGAAGATTCATCACTGGGTGTTGTTACAACTGCTTTACTAAAAGATCCAAAGCCTCACCTAGGTTTACGGGCCAAAACGATTTGCTTAAAAACCATGTCGAACTGGATCTGGGCTGATCCCTGCTGCGTTAGGGTCCGAATAGGCACCGCAGCAGAGGCTCTTGCACCACTTCTGGTGGACTTTTTGCATCAGACCTGGCCCAGTCCTACTTGCTGCTCTGCCATCAACCCATATGGATGGTGAACGGCGATCGGGCCGCACCCCAAGGAGGCATGCATGCAAAGTAAAGCTGCGTCTGGCATCCGGAATCTGGCGATCGTGGGTCCCTATTCCAGTGGTAAAACAACGCTCCTCGAAAGCCTGTTGTTTGTGACTGAGGCCATTAACCGCAAAGGTTCGATTCAAGATAGAAATACTGTTGGAGATGGCTGTGCAGAGGCCCGCGATCGCCAAACTAGCGTAGAAATAAGCGCAGCTTTTACCGACTTCGGTGAGCTGCGCTTTAATTTTGTCGATTGTCCCGGTTCGATTGAGTTTGCCCAGGAAACCTGGAATGCCCTGATTGGTGTGGATGCGGCGATCGTTGTTTGTGAACCCGACATCGAACGGGTCCTCACCCTCTCCCCCCTATTTAAGTTTTTGGATGACTGGGAGATCCCCCATTTCGTCTTTGTCAATAAGATGGACCGGGCCAACCAGAACCGCTTCATGGATGTGCTGCATACCTTGCAGTCCGTTTCCAGTCGTCCCCTCGTCCCCCATCAATATCCCGTTCACCAGGGCGAAGACTTGGTGGGCTTTATTGACCTCGTCAGCGAAAAGGCCTTCCATTACGAAGACCACAGCCCAGCGACCCCCATGGCCTTACCCGAAGCCCTGCGAGAAGAGGAGCTGCTGGCGCGGGAAGAAATGCTGGATGCCTTGTCTAGCTTTGACGATCAGCTATTAGAAACGCTGATGGAAGAGCGAGAGCCCAAGCCCGAAGAGATTCAAAAGGATTTGAAGTGGGAGCTGGGGGCAGATCTGATTGTGCCAGTGTTCTTTGGCCAGGCGGATCAGGACCTAGGCGTTCGTCCCCTGCTAGATGCTCTGGTGCTAGAGACACCCAGCCCAGAGGAAACTGCAGAGCGACGGGGAGTCAGTCAATCTAAGGGCAAGGCTGATCAACCTGTGGCCCAGGTGCTGAAGACCTTCTATTTGCCCCAGGCGGGCAAGCTGTCCCTCGTACGCATTTGGCAGGGGGAATTGAGCGATGGCATGACCCTGAATGGCGATCGCTCCAGTGGTCTCTATCGCCTGATGGGCCAGCAGCATATGGGCGTGGTGCGAGCCCAAGCGGGAGACATCGTTGCGGTGGCTCGCTTGGAGGGGGCGAAGACGGGGGATACGCTGACTTTGGAAGAGAATGCAGAGCTGTCGCTGCCAGGCATTGAGCCGATGCATCCGGTCTATGCCCTAGCGATCGCCCCGGAACGCCGCGATGACGAAGTGAAAATGAGCACCGCCCTCAAGCGCCTCCAAGAGGAAGATCCCTCTCTGCACTGGGAACAACATGGCGATACCCATGAAGTGATCCTGTGGGGGCAAGGGGAAATTCATCTCAAGGTGAACCTGGCTCGACTGGCGAACAAATACAAGCTGCCCATGGTCACCCACATTCCTCGGGTGCCTTACAAGGAGACGATTCGTAAGCGCGGCGACAACGTCCATGGTCGCTACAAACACCAAACTGGCGGCCATGGTCAGTTCGGTGATGTCTTCATCGACATTCAACCGCTACCCCGAGGCAGTGGCTTCAACTTTGACCAGCGCATTGTCGGCGGCGTAGTACCCAAGCAATATATTCCTGGCGTGGAAACCGGCGTGCGGGAATATCTGGGCCACGGTCCCCTGGGCTTCCCCGTGGTGGATGTGGCGGTGACGTTGACCAATGGCTCTTACCATTCTGTCGATAGTTCGGAGCAAGCTTTCAAGCAGGCCGCGCGCATTGCCATGCAGCAGGGCATGCCCGGCTGTCAGCCCACCTTGCTGGAACCGATCCTGTCCGTTGTGATTTCCGTGCCGATGGAATTTACCTCGGGAGTTCTGCGCTTACTCAGCGGTCGCCGTGGCCAAATCTTGGGCTATGACGGCAAGGATAATTGGGGGGGCTGGGATGAGGTGACGGCCTATCTACCCCAGGCAGAAATGCAGGATCTGATCGTGGAACTGAGATCGCTCACCCTGGGCGTTGGCTTCTTCGACTGGCAGCCTGACCATCTCCAAGAGGTGCCGGATAAATTGGCTGAGCGGTTGCTCGCCAAGATGGATACAACTCAGCGCTAAAGCTGTTTTAACGGTATAAAGTGAGCCCCTTGGGAGACAAATCTTCCAAGGGGCTCAATTGTTTCTATATTGCAGCGTGAACCTTACTTAGGGCGGGCTAGCATTGACAAGGCTAGCGACTCTAACCCAAAAGCAAAGTCTCGCCACAAAAAAACAGGCCAAGCTTGGAACAATGGCTTAGAATGCACATGCTTCCTAGCCCGCTTGTTTTGGTGACAATGCGGTGCGATGCGCTGAGATAGTAAAGACACCATAGCGCTCGATATCGAGGAAGTACTGGCATCATCTACCCCGCCGCTGCCCCAGCAAGATTTGCGATTCATTTAAAGGGTTTTGCGATCTAGCTCAACTGCGACGTCATTGAGGAACATCCTGTGCAGCAGAATAACTTCAACAAAAGAGAAGATGGCTTTACATCGGGTCTAAAGTTCTGGCTCATTTTCCTCATCGTGCTTCGGCTGCTGGGCTTTCCTTTTCCCTATGCCGTAGTTTTTGGTGCTGTGGGCGGCATCGCTGGGGGCTTTGCTTTGGGTTGGTGGCTTGAGATGGCACTGATGCCTGGGCAAAATGGCTATTCAGATGTGTTTGTCACGATTGATGCTCAACGACTGCTTGAGCTGGATGAATCTGAGTCTGACACCTATGACCGGGCAGAGGGGGTGCTGCGTCGCCGAGCTCAATATGTTTCCAATCGTCCCTATGACCGAGATGGACGACAACAGATGATGAAGGGTTGGTTGGCTTGGCGCAGTTCCTCACGGCCTCGCTATGAGCGAGATCGCCGCCGCTAAGTAAAATTTTGGGCTTAGAGAATTCACTTAAGCTGTTTTTCCTAGGCTGACCCAATTGATTTTTTAGAGAGTATTAAACTTTGCTTCTTCTTTAAGGATTTGCTCGGAGACTTGATGACTGCCTCATTGTTCTCCTAGTGATCTGCCTTAGGATTAAACACATGAGAAGCTGCTTGTGAGCCCGGAAGTCATTCCGGGTTTTTTCTTGTCCAGAATTCTCTGGGCAGAGAATTTATACCCCAAGAAGACCGCGTTTGGGATTCGCTGCCAGACGGATCAAGGCTTGAGTTGATATTCCATTGAGTGGTCAATCGATCAGCGCCATGGCATGGTGCTGGATGTGGTCCTCAATGAACGAAGCAATGAAGTAATAGCTGTGGTCGTAGCCCGGTTGGAGACGTAGAGTGAGGAGCTGCTCCGCTTCTTTGCAAGCCGCTTCAAATAGCTCGGGCTTGAGCTGTTCCTTGAGAAAGGAATCGGCGTCACCCTGGTCAATTAAGATATGGCCACCAAAGTTGGCTGACTTGACGAGCTCACTGGCATCGTAAGCCTTCCAGGTTTCGCGATCGCCCCCCAAATAATTAGAAAACGCCTTCTCTCCCCAGGGACATCGCATGGGAGCCACGATGGGAGCCAGGGCAGATACGGAGCGGTAACGCTCGGGATTGCGCAGCGCACAAACCAACGCCCCATGGCCCCCCATGGAATGACCCATAATGCCTTGGCGGCGGGTATCCGCTGGAAAATGCTCTGCCATGAGTTGGGGTAGCTCCTCAGTGACATAGCTGTACATGCGGTAATGTTCCGCCCAGGGGACCTCCGTTGCATCTACATAGAAGCCAGCACCTTTACCAAAATCCCAGCTGCCATCCTCATCGGGCACCTCATCCCCCCGAGGGCTTGTATCTGGTGCCACCAACATGAGGCCATGGTGAGCAGCATAACGTTGGGCACCGGCCTTGGTCGTGAAGTTGTCGGCGGTGCAGGTCAGGCCGGAGAGGTAATAGAGCACAGGAACCGAACCTTGCGCTGCTTGGGGAGGAAGAAAGACCGAGAAGACCATCTCCCCCTGGCAGGCTGTCGAGACGTGACTGTAAAACTGGACCTCCCCCCCAAAACAATGGGTTTGGGATAGAAGCTGGGGAGCATGACTACGAACTGAGGCATCTGTCATGGTGTTGAGCTGGGGGAAGAACTGAATGTAAAGCAGTGTTATTCGTGGGTCATTGGGGAGATTAGACTACTGAGAATTAGCTCCCTGGAATAACCACACCTATCCTGCAATTACACTTATATTTTAACTGTATTATTTGTTTCGCCACATTGTTTGAAGCTCCCTCAAGAGAGAATTGCTTCTTAGGCAAGAATGGGGCGAAAGCAACTCACAACGTTATTTCCGATTATTCTTTCTAAATTGAGTCTTAGATAGTGACATCAATTCACCAGTTTGTGAAGGTAATAGATACATCTGTGTCTCTACAAATGGCTGTCGAAGGGGATGTATTTTTTTACACTTTTATTCTGCGAAGGTCTCTCCAGGCATAGTTTTTAGATATTCAACAAGGCTTTAATAAAAGCTCTTTTGAGATGTTGATGTGGTGTAGGTAGAGGCTTTTTCGATCACAAACTTTATGATGAACTTGCATCAAAATCTAGATCGACCTTGCTCAATTTCCATTGTGAAGTTGTTCCACTTAAGCTCAGGTGAATTGTGAGAGACTCACGCATCGACTTCCTCAGATTTTTGGGGTTGTCTTTAATTATCTTTGCCCATGTTGATCCACCTAATTGGCTCTTTCAGCTGAGGAATTTTGATGTTCCTTTAATGGTGGTCGTTGCAGGCCTTTCCTTTTCTAAGGCAAGCAAGATTGAATCCTATTGGGGATATATCTGGAAGCGGGTAAGGCGTTTGCTACTTCCCATGTGGCTATTCCTCTGCGTTTATTTTGTGGTGCTCAATGGGGTATGGCCTAGCCATGAATGGCTAGAGCTGAAGCATGTGGTGGGTAGCTATGCGCTCTTGGGGATCATGGGGGTTCCCTATGTTTGGATTATCCGAGTGTTTTTGCTGGTGGCGGCGATCGCACCTGGTATTGCGAGCTTAAATAGACGCATTAAGGACAATCGCACTTACTTAGTCTTGCTCGCTGGGATTTATGGTCTGTACGAGCTGCTGCTCATTGTGAGCTTGGAGGCTAGTCGAGATTCGGCGGTGGGGAAACTTTTATCCCTGGTGGTTTACTACGCGATCGCCTATGGCCTGATCTTTGCCCTAGGTGTGCGTTTGCCTCGATTAAGTCAGCGACAAGTACGGGCTGTATTTGGAACAGCGCTGGGAATTTTCCTGGCTTTGGGACTAGGTGCTGGAGCAGTGGGACAAGCATTCCCAGATTTACAGGCATTCAAATATCCACCTACGGCTTACTATTTGGCCTATGCCGTAGCAGTGTCTTCCCTGCTCTGGCTCGCCATCAACCCCATCCTCGGAACTCTTAAACGCTTCAAGCGAGTAGAGACCTTCATCCTGTTCTGCTCGCGCAACAGTATGTGGCTCTACCTCTGGCATATTCCTTTTGTGGAGGTGTTTCGTGCGTTGGATTACAGCAACATTGGCGTGAAGTTTTTTCTGACCTATAGCTGTGCTGCGCTATTGACCTGGGGCCAGTCCAAGCTAATTCGTCTAGCCGTCATACCGAAGCTGAGGAGCGATGGCCTGCGCCGCAACGTCAAGCTGATTTTGACCGGCTGAAGCGGCTAGAACAGCACCACACTACGGATTGATTTTCCCTCATGCATGAGATCAAAGGCTTCATTGATCTTGTCTAGGGGCATGGTGTGGGTGATCAGGTCATCAATATTGATCTTTCCATCCATATACCAGTCCACAATCTTGGGGACATCCGTTCGTCCCTTCGCGCCCCCAAAGGCCGTGCCTTTCCAGGAACGACCGGTGACAAGCTGAAAGGGTCGGGTGCTGATTTCTGCGCCTGCCGGTGCAACCCCAATAATCACACTGACCCCCCAACCCTTGTGGCAGCATTCCAGGGCCTGGCGCATGACGTTAACGTTGCCGATACATTCGAAGCTGTAGTCTGCCCCGCCATCGGTGAGCTCGACCAAGTGAGCAACGAGCTCGTCACCGACCTCCTTCGGATTAACGAAATGAGTCATGCCAAATTTTTCGGCGAGTTCCTGTTTGGCTGGATTGAGATCCACACCAATAATTTTGTTGGCTCCCACTAAACGAGCCCCCTGAATGACATTGAGACCAATACCGCCCAGGCCAAAAACAACCACATTGGCACCGGGTTCAACTTTGGCAGTATTGATAACCGCACCGATCCCCGTTGTCACGCCGCAACCGATATAGCAAACCTTATCGAAAGGGGCATCTTCCCGGATTTTGGCGAGGGAAATCTCGGGGACAACAGTGTAGTTGGCGAAGGTGGAGGTGCCCATGTAGTGAAACAGGGGCTTGCCATCCAGGCTAAAGCGACTGGAGCCATCGGGCATCAGGCCCTTACCCTGGGTCAAGCGAATGGCTTGGCAGAGGTTGGTTTTGCCGCTGAGGCAAAACTTACAGGCGCGGCATTCCGGGACGTAGAGGGGAATGACATGGTCACCAGGCTTGAGGCTTTTTACGTTAGGGCCAACCTCTGCAACGATGCCTGCGCCTTCATGGCCCAGGATGGCGGGGAAAAGTCCCTCAGGATCCTTGCCAGATAAGGTGTAGGCATCGGTGTGACAAATACCGGTAGCCTTAATTTCGACGAGAACTTCTCCGGCTTTAGGACCTTCTAATTCCACTGTCTCAATGGATAGGGGTTGCCCTGCGACATGGGCGACGGCGGCTTTGACCTGCATAGAATGCTGCACTGGCTTCAAAAGGAGCAGGGTTAGAGCAGAGAACCACGATAAAAATAACTACCGCTAAGGAAAATTGCTCTGACCAAAATGAAGAGGAATTTCCCCAGCCAGCCAAGGTTTTACGCTGTTTACGGAAGGGAACTCTTGAAAGAGGGGAAGCTCGCACTTGTCCTTTAGCCTGCCTGAGTTTGTATGAACTCGGTCAAAATCTGAACAAAACGTCTAAAATCTAGTCGTTTATTATGGGCTATGGCAATCGAAGGGCGCAGGCCCAGAGGTGGATGTGTCTCATTCTTTTGAAGACAGACTCAACAACTCTGGCGATTGCCCCGTATCTATCCCTTGCCCCCAGCGGAATGCCATAGGCTTCGGTTACATAAAAGTCCACACAAATTAACTGTTATGCGTCAGCGCTTTTCTATCTCTCGCTTAGGTTCAGCTTTGGGTGGGGCGGTTGTCGCCCTCGGTATGGCTGGGATGTCGGCCATGGCTCTTGAGGCAATCAGCTTCGAAGATCTCACGAACCTCAGTGTTTGTGTCGGTCAATCGGTGAATTGTAACCGCCATTATATTGACCGTGACAGCACTGGCTTGGGTCTCTATGATGAGATTCAGTACCAGGTGAGTAATAATTCTGAGCTTGCCAACGATGAGGTGGAGCTAGGCTTCCGTTCCATTTTGGACTGGGCCAAGGAAGTACGCGTGATTAACGCGGATGGTCGCCAACTGGTGAAAATGGAAGCTGAAGACAAGGACAGCCGCTTGCGCCGCACCACGATTAAGGCGAGCGACCTGGAAGGTGCCAAGCTGGTATTTGTGAAAGGCCGCATGTTTGGTGTTCGTCGAGAGATGTATGAAATGCCTCTGACCCAGGACACACTAGAAAAGTTGAGTGGTCGTCGGGTCACTTTCACCTGGGTTCGCGACTAGTTGAATTGATGTCCCCGATCATGGATCGGGGACGATGGCTCAATCTCAGTTAAAGCAAAAGCGGCTCCTCAGTTTCCTGAGGAGCCGCTTTTGATATGCCGATAGAACATTGACTTGGCGGTGGTGTATCTAGCCCAGGGCTTGAAGCATTGGAATGGCATGGAGGACCGCTTGGGCCTCGCACATCAAACCGTTGTTGATACCTTGCAAAATGGGAAGGACGTCCACCACCATGGCTGCACTCAACAGCATCAAATAAAAGATGGAGTAGGTGAACAGGGATTTAGCCACAGATTTCTCTTCGGGTTGCATCCAGAGGGCGATCGCCCGTCTCAGCAACTCAATCCCCAGCACTAGAGCCATAAAACCATAGAGCAAGCCATTGCTCTGGCCAGGAAGGCTCAGGACCAAGGTAACGGGCACCAGTAGGAAGGAGTAGAGCAGAATCTGGCGAGTGGTTTCGCCACTGCCTTCTACCACGGGCAACATGGGCACGCCCACGTTCTTGTAGTCATCGCGAATCATCAATGCCAAGGCCCAGAAGTGAGGGGGGGTCCAAAGGCAAATAATCAGGAACATCAGCCAGGGAGCCAGGCTCAAATCCCCGGTCACTGCTGCCCAACCGACTAACGGAGGGATAGCCCCAGCAGCACCGCCGATGACGATGTTCTGGGTGGTGTGGCGCTTGAGCCAGTGGGTGTAGATCAAGACGTAGAAGACGATCCCCGCCATGGCTAGACTTGCAGCCAGGAGGTTGGCGACGGTGGCCAGGAGGGTGAAGGAGATTGCCGTGAGGGCGATCGCAAAAATCAGGGCATCCCTGGGCTGAATTCGCCCGGAAGGCAGCGGCCGCCAGCGCGTGCGCTCCATGATGTAATCAATGTCGCGGTCATAGAGGCAGTTAATGGTGTTGGCCGCACCAGATGCTAAAGCTCCACCGACTAGGGTTGCGAGGAGTAATAATCCATCAACCTGTCCCCGACCGGCCACGAGGGCACCCGCTGCTGTGGTGATCAGCAGCAGCAAAATGATGCGTGGCTTCGTGAGCTGGTAATAGCTCTTGATCACCTCAAGACCGTTGGCATGGAGGCGTGGAGCTGGGCTGTTGAAGGTTTCTTGCATTGCGAGGTCACACCTAATAAAACGAGGTCTAGAGAAATTTGAGTCAGGTGCGATGTTGATGAAAACGGTGAGGTAATCGCCCTGGAAGTAGAGGTTGAAGATGCGGGGAGTGAGCTAAGACTGAGAAGCTGTGGTTAAGCCAACCTTTGGGGAGCCAATGCTTCAGTCGTGATAGCGGGAGATGGACTGGATTGGGGCAGGCTTTGAGCTTCGAACTGATCCCGCCAAGCGATGACGGTGAAGCTAATGAGCAACCCCAGTAGCGTGGCACCGACGAGCTGGTGACTCACCGTGAGGGGCTCGACCTGAAGGCGGAGTTTGAATGCGGCGACGCCTAGACTGGCTTGGGCAACTAATGCCAATCCCGCTCCCAGGGCTAAGCGTTTGAGGAGGGGGGAGACTGCTGGCTTACGGAGGGTGAGACATATCAGTGTTAAGACAGCAATCGTGGCTGGCAAGACACCCCAGATGTGGCTGTTCATGATTTTGCACAACTGAGAGCCTGCTAAGCATTGGTGCAGGGCCCACTGGGAAGCGACTAAACCGCCCAAGATGCTTTGGCCATAGACCAGTAGGGCAGCTGCTAAACCTATCCAGCGCAAATACCCAGCAGAGCCCACGGCTTGGTAAGGCTTAAGGCTAATCGCAATGGTCAGCAGAACGCTGAAGAACAGCAGGGCCGTGCCCAGGTGAGCTGTGACAATGTCAAAGCGCAATAGCTCTGTGACGGTGAAGGCCCCAAGGACACCTTGGAATACCACTAGGAAGAAGGCGGCGATCGCCGCCCAGGGAAGCCAGCTCGGCAGTAAGCGCCGCTTCCAGAGACTTAGAGTTGCCAAGCCAATCGTGCCGAACCCCACGAGGGAAGCATCCAAGCGGTGGAACCACTCCAGAAAAACCTGCAAATTCATCTGCTGGCTAGGCACCAACTGGCCATAGCACAGCGGCCAATCGGGGCAGGCTAGGCCAGCATTCATGACCCTCGTTGCACTGCCAATGGCCATCAGTACCAAGGTCGCACCCGCTAGCCGACTGGCTAACCAGTGAACTTGGGACATCGCTTTTTCTGATGGGCATTGAATCCCAGAGCGGTCAGCCCGTTGGGCAGATGAGATTGATTGCAGAGACTCAATCATTGAGGCGCTTGTCCTACTAGGTCATTGAGCTGGACTTTGACTAGATTATTGCTGCGTGGGGCGGCTTAAGGAGCCATGCTGCTTTCGACTGGGCAGCTTGCCTTACCAGCCTGGCTTAAAGAATGACTCTGTAGCCTTATGTAAACCGCACGATATTGAATTCTAGAATTACAGCTCCCCATAACTGTAACGATTAGATTTTCAATATTTACGGGCTGTAGCGTTTTTTAGGGTTTTCTATAGATTCAAAAGTCATTAAAGACCGTGAATCTGATGTTTTATCCTTCCGAGGTGTGATGCAATCGGGATTGCTCGTTAAAGCTTTGAAATATTGCCTGTAAGTTGTTTACAAAAGTGGATGATCCCGCCCCAAAAAATCTCACTAGGGCTCAATAGAGATAAGCGATTTAGTTGCCTCAACGGCAACTTCTTCATGACGCTGCAATTCCAAACAAATCGTTAAGCATCTTGCGCGCTAATGCCGCCAAGCCAAGGACTGCATTAGGCTAGAGTCGGTTATTTAAGTCTGTATCATCCCTCGTCATCCTTTCATAGGGCTTAACCGCTAAGGGCGATGGATGCTAGGCAAACTGAAGGCATCAGCTTGATTGATATGGTCTAGAGCTTTGCTCCCTCTTCACCCCTTGCTTTACCCAATAGGGTTTTCACGCTTTTCAACCCTTCATTTTCGGTCGCTCCTGTGGATATTCCCGTCACAATTCTCACTTTGCTCGCCGGTATTGCTATTACCTTGGTGAGCTTGTGGTTTGGTCTCAACAACAACTTGTTACCCCTCGCTGCGACAAATACCGCAGCAGATGTAGATACGTTGTTTAACGTGATGCTGACCATCTCAATTGGCCTGTTCCTTTTGGTTCAGGGCTTGATTGTCATCTCGGCCATTAAATTCCGTCGCCAGCCCGGTGATGAATCTGATGGTCCTCCCATCCATGGAAATATTCCGTTAGAAATTCTCTGGACTGCGATCCCTGCTGTCTTGGTAATGGGTATCTCGGTTTATAGCTTTGATATTTACAACCAGATGGGGGGCCTTGATCCCATGAATCATGGGGGGCATTCTATGGAACCCCAAGCCCAAGTTGCCATGGCAAGTGGTTCCTTTGAAGGGCCAATGCTGCTGGCTGATGGCACGGTGAATCCCGAATACAAGAAGTATGCGGCGGGGGTCGGTGCGGCTCCAGGTGCTGCGGCTCCAGATGTCACCGTCAATGTGAAGGGGCTTCAATACGCTTGGCTTTTTAACTATCCCGAAGGCTTTATTAGCGGTGAACTCCATGTGCCGGTGAATAAGGACGTTCAGCTCGATATGGAAGGTCAGGATGTGCTTCATGCCTTCTGGGTGCCTGAGTTTCGTTTGAAGCAGGATGTGATCCCTGGCAAGAATACTCAGTTGCGATTTACGCCCAATAAAGCTGGAACTTATCCCATTGTTTGTGCAGAGCTTTGTGGGCCTTATCACGGGGCCATGCGCTCCCAGGTGATTGTCCATGATGAGGCGGACTATGACGCCTGGATGCAGACCCAGATTGCAGCGGCAAATGTGGAAGGTAAGGCGATCGCCATGGCTCTCCCCACATCCAACGGCAACCTCCTCGATCCCATCGTCCAAGCCATGGACATGGACATTCGCGCCGAGGAGCTAGCCCAACTTCAGGCTTCAGGTCATGAGCAGATGGATCACAGTCTCATGGACCATGGCTCGATGGACCACAGCCTCATGAACCATGACCCCGCTATGGCCCTGAATTAGCGCTTTGAATTCATCAGTGCTTTGAATTTATCCCCTGACTTCAGTTTTGTCCGATTCTTCTGTTACTACCACGTTTCCCAATCCCCATGACCTCAGCTATCACGGAAAATCCAGGGGCTGCAAAACCGCCATCCGGTCCGCAGCACAAAGGCCATCACCCCTGGTGGATCTACTTCACCTTTTGTACGGACCATAAGGTCATCGGCATTCAGTACTTGGTGACGACGTTCATCTTTTACTTGATTGGCGGTGCCCTGGCCACAGCGGTGCGCGCTGAGCTAGCCACCCCAGCTTCTGACCTCGTCAGTCGCGAGCTGTATAACCAACTGTTCACTGTCCATGCGACGGTGATGATCTTCCTCTGGATTGTGCCTGCGGGAACCGGCGCTTTTGCGAACTTCCTGCTGCCCCTTCAGTTGGGCGCGCGGGACATGGCTTTTCCGAAGCTAAATGCTGTCGCCTTCTGGATGGTGCCCCCGGCGGGACTGATGCTGATTGGCAGCTTCTTGATTGAAGCGCCGGGCTCGGGCTGGACCTCTTACCCGCCGTTGAGCTTGACCAATAACCAGACCGGCGAGCTGATCTGGATTTTGAGCGTCTTGCTCCTGGGAACCTCTTCAATCCTGGGTGCCGTGAACTTTGGCACGACCATCATCAAGATGCGGATGCCGGGGTTGAAGTTCAACCAGATGCCGCTGTTCTGCTGGTCCATGTTGGCGGCTTCGGCGCTGGTGCTAATCTCCACGCCGGTTTTGGCCGGGGCGTTGATTCTGCTCAGCTTTGACCTGATTGTGGGCACAAACTTCTTTAACCCTGCAGGGGGCGGTGAGCCGGTGGTTTACCAGCATATGTTCTGGTTCTACTCTCACCCGGCGGTGTACATCATGATCCTGCCGGTGTTCGGCATGATTTCGGAGATTTTGCCAGTTCACGCGCGGAAGCCGATTTTTGGGTACTTGGCGATCGCCTACTCCTCCCTCACCATCAGCTTCCTGGGCCTAATCGTTTGGGCTCACCACATGTTCACTAGTGGTACCCCCTCCTGGCTGCGCATGTTCTTCATGGTGGCGACGATGATTATCGCCGTGCCTACGGGGATCAAAGTCTTTAGCTGGGTGGCAACGCTCTGGGGCGGAAAGATTAGCCTCAACAGCGCCATGCTGTTTGCCATGGGCTTCCTGTCCATGTTTGTGATTGGTGGCTTGAGTGGCGTCATGGTGGCTTCGGTGCCCTTCGATATCCACGTCCACGACACCTACTTCATCGTTGCCCACTTACACTACGTCCTCTTCGGTGGCTCCGTGTTTGGCCTCTATGCAGGCATTTACCACTGGTTCCCTAAGATGACCGGCCGGATGATGAATGAGACCTGGGGCCGCCTGCACTTTGTGCTGACCTTGGTGGGCTTCAACCTCTGCTTTATGCCCATGCACTGGCTGGGCTTGCAGGGCATGCCCCGTCGTGTGGCTGAGTATGACCCTCAGTTTGCAACGGTGAACTTGGTTTGTTCCATTGGTTCGTTCTTGCTGGCAATTTCGACCTTGCCCTTCCTCTACAATGCCATCCATGCCTGGATTGCGGGGCCGAAGGCATCGGGTAACCCTTGGAATGCGCTGGGCCTGGAATGGCAGACCACTTCTCCTCCCCCTATCGAGAACTGGGAAGGCGATCCCCCTTTGATCGAAGATTCCTACGCCTACGGCTCGAAGCCCGGTAAGAAATCAGTGACGGCGCTGAAAGGCTCTGATCTTTGGAAAACGCCTGTTTAGGCTGAGTCCTTGGCAGTCGGGGCATGGCTTAACATGTCCCTAGGGCTGGTAACGGTTGGTATTTGATTGCTCTTTTGCTCTGTTTCTTGATTTTTGACCTATGCAAGGCTCCACGGTTGATACCTCTGAATCCCAGGTGCTGGTGACGGCTGAGTCCCAGGCTCACGGTCATGATGACCATGAGGAGCATCCAGATTTTCGAATCTTTGGCATGATTCTCTTCTTGATTGCTGAGGGGATGATCTTCCTGGGTTTGTTTGCGGCCTATCTGACCTTCCGCTCTGTTAATGCGATTCCAGCGGATCAGATTCCAGAGCGGGAGCTGCTGCTGCCGGGGATCAACACGATTTTACTGGTGGCCAGTAGCTTCTTGATCCATCCCGCTGAGGATGCGATTAAGGAAAACGATGTGAAGGCAGTACGCAAGTGGTTTGGCTTGGCAGCGGTGCTGGGGGTGATTTTCATCTTTGGCCAGGGCTATGAGTACAGCCAGTTGACTTTTGGTTTACGCGATAGCTTGTTTGCCAGCACGTTCTATATCCTGACTGGCTTCCACGGTTTGCACGTGATGCTGGGTTTAGGTGCGATTTTTGCAGTGCTGTGGCGTTCTAGAGAGCCTGGCCACTACAGCGCTGAAAGCCACTTTGGCATCGCTGCGGCTGAGTTGTACTGGCACTTTGTTGATGTGGTTTGGATTGTGCTGTTCTTGCTGCTGTATTTGCTATAGCGGTTCTTGGTTTACTGCTGTGGAGAAGCGCTTTAGCCTACTGGGCTAGAGCGCTTTTTTATGGGACTGAGAATCAAGTTCTCGGTCACGCTGACCCAGACTGCAAGCTACATTGAATGCAAATCCATCTGTTCGATGCTCCGTATGGCAACGCCCGTTTCTTCAAGTTCTCGCCCTGACTTCCCCGTCATCTATCACCGCGAATACGTTGCCCCACTGCCCAGCAGTCACCGCTTTCCCATGGACAAGTTTCGCCTCCTGCGAAACCTCCTAGTCAAAGATCAAGTCGTCAACGAAAGTCAATTACATAGCCCGGACCAATCTCCTCAAGAACTACTTCCACTGGTGCATACGGCTGATTACATTGATGCCTATTGCAATGGCAAACTTGACCCTAAGGCTCAGCGCCGCATTGGCTTGCCCTGGACGGCGGAGTTAGCTCAGCGCACCTGCCGTGCTGTTTCTGGAACGGTACTGACTGCTGAGTTAGCGCTGGAGCGAGGCCTAGCTTGCAATACTGCGGGGGGAACTCACCATGCTTATCCAGACTTCGGTTCGGGCTTTTGCATTTTCAATGACTTTGCCGTGGCGGCTCGTCACTTGCTAACGACGGGGCGAGTCAAGCAGATTTTGATTGTGGATCTGGATGTTCATCAGGGCGATGGCACGGCTTTTATATTTCGTGATCAGCCCGAGGTTTTTACCTTCTCGATGCACTGCGGCATCAACTTTCCGCTGCGCAAAAAGGATAGCGATTTGGATGTGCCCTTGGATGAAGGGACTGAAGATGATGAGTATCTGCGCATTCTTGGCGAGCATCTGCCAGGGCTGCTGGAGCAGGTGAAGCCGGATATCGTTTTTTATAACGCTGGGGTTGATCCCCATGTGGGCGATCGCCTCGGCAAGCTGGCCCTCACTGACACTGGCCTCTTCCGCCGGGAAATGCAAGTCCTCAGCACCTGCGTCAGCCAGGGCTATCCCGTGGCCTGCGTCATTGGCGGGGGCTATGGCGAGGATTTGATGGAGCTAGTCCATCGCCACTCGCTCCTGCACCGTGCCGCCAGCGATGTCTTTCGTCAGTATCGGTTGTGATTGGGGCTGAACGCGATTTGGGGTTAGGTGTTCGTTGTGATTAAATCGCCGTCGCAGGTTGTGAACAGCTTGTAACGGTCAGCAGCGCGGGCCTGAGGAGTGACGCTAAGGTGGTCAATAATCGAGCAGATAGGCTGGGCAATTGGCCTGGCAATTTGGTTCCGATTGATTAATTTTTTTCCTTCCCTAGACCATGCTGAACGTTGATTTGGAGCAGTTGGATCGTTGGCGGGCTGAGCTGGCTGACTACCCTGGCATGACAAAATCGCTCAACGAAATCGAAGACTGTGATGGCGATGTGGAAGATGCCGCCATCAACCTGGCACTCCATGCAGGGCTAACCCCTGACAGCAGCAACCAGTGGCTGGTGAGCTACACCAAACGCTACCGCGTGGCCATTTGCCAACTGTTGGCCCAGGCCGAGAAATCGCCTGAGGTGCCCGATCTGGTGCGCCATTTGAGCGAGAGTTCGAGCTGTCCAAAGCCATTGCTCCTGCCTGTTGCGATCGCGGCTTTTCAGCAAGGCTTAGTCGCTTTTTGTGAGCCCTTAAATGTCATGCAACCCCAAGAGACTTGAGAGGCTTCTGGCTCAGTCACATCCTCCCTGTTTTGTAGAACTGCCCGTACTTCCTTGGATAGGCCCAAGCGCTACACTAATGGGAAAGCCACCGACGAAAGAAGATATATGACTGCTGTAAAAACTGCTGCCAAAGACTTTTTCCGTACCGCCTACGACAACCGCTACACCTGGGATGAGAAGTTTCCTGGCTACACCGCAGATGTGACCTATAAATGTGGTGATGCTGAATTCCACGGCAAGGCCAAGGTTTCTCCCGATCCTCGCATGGGCTTTTCGGGTGAAATCACCGGCATTGAAGATGAGGAAGTCTTTAAGGCGGTTAAAAACCAACTGTGGGAAACTGCAATCCACCGGGTGCGCCGTCCCTTTGACAAGACCCACGCTAAGAACAGCTTTGAATATGGCGAAACCAAAGAGAATGGTGCTGTTGAGCTGATGATTACCAACGGGGCCGAGGGCGATCGCTACGAAGTCACCGACAAGGGCAACGGCAACGAAGTCACCTTGGTCCATCGCCACATGCATGGCACCGTCGTCACCATCCACACCCAGAGCAGCCACCAAACCGGCGAAGGCTATCTCTCCCATAAGTACGACTCGGTCTATTCCGACCCCAAAACCGGCGAGCCAACCAGCGGTGTCAGCCTGTTTGAAGACGAGTACGAAAAGGTCGAAGGCTATTCCGTCCTCAACCGTCGTGCTATCACTCCCAAAGATGGCAGTGCACCTACGGCTGAGTTTCTGTTCACCAACATTGAATTGCTGAAATAGGACACTTTATTACTAGCTGCCTAGGCAACTAAGTTTTGCGTCAGACACCGGGTGCTTTAAAGCATCCGGTGTCTTGTTTTTGGGCCTAGGCTGCAACCAATTGCCGCTGAGGCTCAGCAACTCTGCGGCCTACAGCAGTGGCAATGGGCTTGAGGCTTTCCACCAGCTCAGCCATGGCTTCCAATGACAGCGTTTGCTGGGCATCAGAAATAGCTTGGTCAGGGTTGGGGTGACATTCGATGATCAGGCCATCGGCTCCGGCAGCGATCGCAGCGCGGCTCAAGCTGGCCACCAGCTCCCGCCGACCCGCCGCATGGCTCGGATCCACAATCACTGGCAAGTGAGTGAGCTGCTTGAGTGCCACAACCGCGCCAATATCCAAGACATTGCGGGTGTAGCTGTCGAAGCTACGAATGCCCCGCTCGCAGAGCACAATATTGGAATTACCATGGCTGGCGATATATTCTGCCGCCATAACGAATTCCTCAATCGTCGCGGCCAGGCCACGCTTCAACAGCACAGGCTTATTGACCTTGCCCAAGGCCTTGAGCAGGTCGAAATTCTGCATATTGCGGCTGCCGACCTGAAGCATATCGGCATGGGCGCTGAGGGATTCAATTTGGTCAATGGCCATAACTTCGGTAACGAAGGGCAAGTGATGGCGCTGGCTAACATTGAGAATTAGTGATAGGCCGTCTTGGCCCATGCCCTGGTAATCGTAGGGCGAAGTTCGGGGTTTGTAGATGCCGCCGCGTAGGGCTTGGATATGACCGTTGCCGCGATTGGGGCCGAGGTGATTGGCGATCGCTTCTAGCTGCGCTGCACTTTCCACAGCACAGGGACCTCCAGCGATGAAAATGTTTGTTCCGCCAATGGTGGCGTTGCCGACTTGAACAGTGGTTGGGGAGGCATCTTGAATTTTGGAGCTATTGCGGCCAACAAGGGGAGCGGGTTTCATGGAAATAATCCTGGATTGAAGCGGGTTGAAAGAGAAGGAGTAATGAGGATTGGGAGGCTTTTAGACCATAAAAAAACCGCAGCCCTTGGACTGCGGTTCACCGAGAAGTTTGTGACAGGCTAACTAGAGCCTCACTTCCGGTGAACCTCCATAAACCAAAAAAAGTTGTAGCGCTGGGTGCTAGTCATTGATGATTGGGCGAATTGCGCCCGATAAATCTTGTGCAGCTGGGCCGCTTGTTGATGGCAGTCTAACAAGTCTTTTTCATCTCTGCCACCCGCATTCCTGAAACTCTTGGGGGAAATGCTCAGGCTTGGTAAGACTGAAAATTCGGTGGAACCCGAGAAAAAGCCCCTGCAATTCTGGCAATTTAAGTCACAATAGTCCCGGCTCAAATCGGTTGCTTAACCCAGAGTCTGCTGCTGCCGGAGAGACTGATGACTGCCCTGAGCAATCGCCCCGAAACGACTACAGTGTTGGGTTTGCCCATCCAACTTCTTCAAAGTTATCCCGACTGGCTGAGCGATCGCCTCAATGCAGGCGACAGTATCCACGTGGTGACGCTCAATGCCGAAATGGCGATCGCTGCCGAAAAGGACCCCATCCTAGCCGATGTCATCAACAAAGCTGACCTCGTAATCCCCGATGGTGCGGGGGTTGTCCTCTACCTCAAACTCCGTGGCAAGCCCGTCGAGCGCTGCCCTGGTATTGAACTATCCGAAGAAATGCTGCGCCGAGCGGGCTCCCAAGGCTGGCCCGTTTACTTCTACGGCGGAAAACCCGGTGTGGCCGATGCCGCAGCAGTGGAATGGCAGCGACGAGCCCCCGGCATTAATTTCACGGGAATCAGCGACGGCTACATCCAAGCGGAGGGCGAAGCGGAGCTACTCGCAAAGCTGGAGCAAGAGCAACCCAAGCTCATCCTCGTTGGTCTAGGGGTTCCCCGTCAGGAGCAATGGATTCAACAGCATCGCCAAGTCTGCCCTAACGCCATCTGGATTGGCTGCGGCGGTAGCTTCGATATTTGGTCAGGCAATAAAATTCGGGCTCCCAAGTTTTTCTGCGACAACAACTTGGAGTGGGTCTATCGCTTGTACCAGGAGCCCTGGCGCTGGAAGCGAATGTTAGCGCTGCCGCTCTTTGCCTGGAAGGCAATTATTGGTCAGTAAAGCGCCGTCCAGGGAAGCAAGCTAAAGGGGGAATGCTGGGGAGAAGTCACCTTTGTTCAGCTTGCTCTTGCTTATCCCCAAATGCAGCCCCCCTGGAAGCAATAATTTGCTCTCAGGGGGGGCTGAAGAAATTTCTATCTACCTGCCTACTTAGTGTTGGGCATGGGTAAGTTCATGGAGGTATGGAAGTCTTCTTGAACTTTGTGGGTCAGGCGACGGGAGATTTGGCGGACGATTTGGTTGAGGAGGCGATCGCCAGTCCCCTTAACCATCTTCTTCGGCAAAGCGCTGATAAAGCGTGGAAACTCAATGGAAACGCCTAGATCTAAGGTCCATTCCACACGAGTCAAGCAATCAACCTGAAGCTTCTCATCGTTAGGCTCATGCTCATTGAGTTCCAAGGATGCTTGGAAATCTACGTCATAGCCCACGGCCTCATAGTCGGGCACTTCAATGGTGCGAATGCGATAAACACCTGCATCTTGGGGTAAAAGATTTAAGCCAATCTTGGGTTCAATGTGGTAACCCAAGGAGCCAAATCGCCCCAAGCTAAGGGCATAGCCCGTTTCACCAATGGATTCTGCTTCCATTGGCGCAGCACAACGGCGAAACCAAGAATGGTGTTCGTCTAAATACTCGGCAACCTTATCTGCATTGGCATACATTTCCATGCAGTCAGTAAAGGTGCTGCGAAACTCAGTCACAGATTTGCCGCTGTGGGCGTTGGGTTGCATCTGAGCTTCAAGGCTATGGATCAACTCTGTTCCAGGCTTATCCACATTTTGTAACTGGTTTTCGGCCAGCTCAGCGGATATCTGGGGAGAAACCTGAGATTCGAGGGAAGACACGGAGGAAATTTCCATGGAAGCTAGCGGATTGAATTAAGCTCGCTCAAGGTTTCACTAATTAAAAGTTAACACCTAGCAGTGGAGAAAACGCAGGGGTTAAATAACCCAATCATTAGCATCTCCAATGTTACCCAATCTAACTGGGCAATTTTGTTACAACCATGGCTGTTCCACGGAACCCCGAGATGCGCCCTGGTCAAGCAAAATCGAGATTCCCGTGTTATTACGTTGCTCCATCTGCAAGAACTCCAAGTCTGGGAAATCTTAGGTGATAGTGGGTAAGACGTTATGGTTTCGACTTCGTATTGCGATGTGGTCTTGAGGGGGATTCTTGAGATTGTTGGCTAACAATCAATATTGTGAAGCTGTGGAAGTTGGTCTCCTGCTCTTAAAGACTCATAGGACTGTGGTTTTACCAGCTTATAGAGGGTATAAAAGCCACTTTTGCGATAAGTTAAGGGGCTGGAGTCCCTAGCTAATGGCGAGCGAATAGGCTTTCCGCTGGTTTCGCGGATTTTCTCCTGTATCAGAGTCACTTAATTTACTCCTATGGCTTTTGGCTTGGCCTCGGCTTCCCGTTGAGGTTCTTGGGGCGGTATCGGGGTTAGGGTCTACTAATTATCTATTTGAACGTTTGGGAATGTTCGTCGCCTGTTAGGCCTTCTTCGGAGCCATGGGCCCTTATTCGCAAGATTGGCTGAGGGCTAAGGTCCCAGTGATATGAACCCAGATATCTGCCTTGCCTCTTCCGTTTTATTCTTCACGCTTATTTGCGTCAGCGTTTAGGTTTCACTATGAAAAAGCTCGGAAAAGCTTCCTCTGAAGCCACGCTTTCCAAAGACACAGAAAGTCAAGCCAGTAATGGCTTAGGGACATTTGGAGGGGTCTATACACCTTCCATCCTGACAATCCTCGGCGTGATCATGTATCTACGCTTTGGTTGGGTTGTTGGCCAGGTGGGACTGGTGGGAACCTTGGCGATCGTCACCCTCTCCACAGCGATTACATTTCTCACAGCCCTTTCCATTGCGGAGATTGCAACGGACCGGCTAGTGGGCACAGGGGGAGCCTACAACATGATTAGTCGCTCCCTCGGCTTTGAGGTGGGTGGGGCGGTGGGCATTCCGCTATACATTGCCCAGACCCTATCTATTGCGCTTTACGTCATTGGCTTTAGCGAGAGCCTTGTGGGGGCTTTCCCCATGCTGGACCCGACGATTGTGGGCATTGTCACAGCCGTTTTGGTTGCGGGGGTGGCAATTCAGTCTGCTGCCTTTGCTATCCGTATTCAGTACGTGATTATGGCGGCGATTATTCTCTCTCTGCTGTCATTTTTCGCGGGGGGGGCGATCCCTTCAGTTACGGAGATCCCCGAGGGTGCCAATATCACCCAAGAATCCTTTTGGGTCGTGTTTGCCGTGTTTTTCCCCGCTGTGACCGGAATTATGTCCGGCGTGGGCATGTCCGGCGATCTCAAAGATCCCAGCCGCTCCATTCCTAAGGGCACGCTCCTGGCGGTGGGTAGCGGTTACTTGGTCTATATGATCATTCCGTTTTTCCTAGCGAACTGGGCGGATAGCGAGACCCTGCGGGCAGATTCTTTTGTGATGGAGAAGATGGCCCTGTGGGGACCGGCGATTTCTCTGGGGGTTTGGGGAGCGACGTTGTCTAGTGCCTTGGGCAGCATTTTGGGAGCTCCGAGGGTCTTGCAAGCTTTGGCGCGCGATCGCGTCCTCCCCCGCTCCTTACGATGGCTAGGCAATGGACACGGCTCTGATAACGAGCCTCGCACTGGAACAATTGTCACCCTAGCTATTGTTTTGCTAGCGGTTTCCCTAGGGGATCTAAACCTGTTGGCCCCCATTCTGACCATGTTCTTCCTCACCACTTACATGGTGCTGAACGTGGCGGCTGGGTTAGAGAATTTCCTCAAGAGCCCCTCTTTTCGACCCACCTTCCGGGTCCATTGGTCCCTTTCCATGCTGGGGGCTGTGGGTTGCATGGCGGTGATGTTCTTGATTAACTCGGTGGCAACGATTCTTGCCGCATTGATTGTCATCGGTGTGTTTGTTTGGCTGAAGCAGCAGCAGATTCAGAGTGCTTGGGGAGATGTGGGTCGCGGTCTATGGCTGGCGCTACTTCGCCAAAGCCTGCTCAAGTTGGGACCGGAGCCCCATACTGATGCTCGCAATTGGCGTCCCCATTTTTTGATCCTCTCGGGAATTCCGACCCGACGCTGGCCTCTGATTGAGATGGGTCGAGCCCTGACTCATAACAGCGGCTTGATTACGGTGGCGAGTATCCTGCCTAGCGGTTCGCGGGAACCGGGGAAACAACAAAAGTCTGAATCGACGATTCGCAGCTATATGGAGCAGCGTGGTGTTGCTGGACTTGTGCGGGTGATGATGGCAAAGGATACCTTTGAGGGGGCAGAGCAGCTGGTTCAGACCTATGGCTTGGGTCCTGTGGTTCCTAATACGGTGCTGTTGGGAAGTTCCCAGGATGAAGAGCGCCTAGACCGCTATTGCCAGATGGTGCAGACCTTTTATCGTCAGGGTCGCAATGTGATGATCCTTCAGGACAATGCTGATGTGGGCTTTGGCAAGACGAGGCGCATTGATATTTGGGTGAGTGAGTTGCAGCGCAACGGCGGTTTTAAGCTAATCGTGGCCTATATTTTGCAGACCAGCCGGGTGTGGCGGGATGCAGATATTAATCTCAAGCTGGCGGTGCCCAGTGCCCAGGCGGAGCAGGCGGCATTGGCGAATTTGAATGCTTTGGTGCAGCGGTTTCGCTTGAGTGCGAAGCCGGAGGTGATTGTGACGGATGGCAAGCCGTTCCCGGAGGTTTTGAGTAAGTCTTCTAAGTATGCTGATTTGATTTTGCTGGGCTTGGCGAGTCCTGAAGGAGAGGAGGGTTTGGAGATGCTGAAGAAGTCCTATCAAGGGGTTCAGGCGATGACCCAGGGGTTGCCGACGTCGATGTTTATTTTGGCGGCACCTGATTTTGATTCGCGGGAGATTTTGAACGCGAGTTAGGAACGCGAATTCATGCGCATTCAATAGATTTGCCCCCATGTACGGTAGGGGCAGGGTCCCCCTGCCCTCGGCTTCGGCAAGGCAATGCCGGGCTGGACAGGGGAACCCTGCCCCTACGTGGTGATGGATTGATTGAGGAGGATCAGGCGTTGACGCGGAGGTTTAGGGCTTCGCGGGCCTGTTCGCGATCATCGAAGTGGATTTTCTCAGTACCGAGGATTTGGTAGTCTTCGTGGCCTTTGCCCGCGATCAGGACGCCGTCGCCAGGTTTGGCTTGGGTGATCGCTTGGCGGATGGCCTCACCGCGATCGGCGGTGACGACGGGGTTGACGTCATCGGGGATGCCTGCGACGACGTCCTTAAGAATGGCGTCAGGGTCTTCGGTGCGGGGATTGTCGGAGGTGGCATAGACCTTGTCGGCTAGGCGGGCTGCGATGCCGCCCATCAGGGGGCGCTTGGTGCGATCGCGATCGCCCCCGCAACCAAATACACAAATGACCTCCCCTGGAATAAAAGGTCGCGCTGCCTTGAGCAAATTCTCCAAGCTATCCGGCGTGTGGGCGTAGTCCACGATCACGCTAATATCTTGCTTCTCAGCATTTTGCTCCGCGAGGACTCGCTCCATGCGGCCGGGAACGCCCGTGAACTTCGGCAGAACTTCCATCATCTGCTCCAGCTCCAGACCCAGATGCAAGCCAGCGCCCAGAGCTCCTAAGAAATTCGCCAGGTTAAATTGACCGACCAGGGGCAAGCTGAACTTGGCTTCTCCTTTGGGAGTATGAACCGTGCCCTCAACCCCGGCTGCGCCATAGTTGAGACCGCTGGTGTAGAGATCCGCTTCAGACTCGACACTGTAGGTCCAAACACGTTCATCAGGCAGCCGCTCAATTAACTTGCGGCCATAGGCATCGTCTTTATTCAATACAGCCCTGCCATCGAGATAAAGGTCGCTGAACATCAGCGCTTTGGCCTCGAAGTAGTCCTCCATGGTGGGGTGATAATCCAGGTGGTCCTGGGTCAGGTTGGTGAACACCGCCACTTCGAACCGACAGCCCAAGGCACGGCGCTGTTCCAGGGCGTGGGAGCTGACTTCCATGACCGTATGAACGCAGTTATCTGCCGCCGCTGCTGCCAGCGTCTTTTGCAGATCCGCCGCGAAAGGCGTGGTGTGGGAAGCGGTGTGGTGATAGCCGGGCCAGCGGGCGTAGAGGGTGCCCAGCATGGCGGTTTTGCGCTGGGCCTGGTTGAGCCAAAACTCAACCAGGTGAGTGGTGGTGGTTTTGCCGTTGGTGCCAGTGAGGCCTACCAGCTTCATTTTTTGGACGGGATGGTCGTAGAAGGCTTCAGCCAGCTGGGCACAGACTTCGACAATATCTGTAGCGGTAATTAAGCAAGGACTGTCACCAGCAGTGGCGGGTTTGTCCGCTAGGGCTTGGGGGGAAATGACCGCTGCGATCGCACCCTGTTCCACTGCCCCAGGCCAAAACGTCCCACCATCCACGCGGGTGCCCGGCATACCAATAAAGAGTTCGCCGGGCTGGATGGCCTTGGAGTTGGTGCTGATGCCGGTGACCGTTTGCTCCAGGGCAGCATGGTCGGCGTCAAATTTTAGATTGGGAACCTGGGTCAGCAGCGATCGCAATTTCATAACCAAGAGCCTTGAGTGCAGGTGGATGGGACGTTCGAACGGGTTTTTCTGATCGGAGTTTGGGAAAAATCCTAGTGATAATTTACTGGCAATGGGTTGCCAATAATTGTTCTAAACGAGCCACTGGTGCTCGGGGGGACAACCGAGGCAGCTCTTGGGGGCCAGTGGGAGAGACCCAGCAGAGCACCGGAATTTCATATTGGTAGGCTTCAAACCAAGCCTCCTGAGTCGTAATATCGCGGACTTCCAGCTCAAACTGAAGGTTGGTGACTGCCGCCAACTTCTCCAGAAGACCTTCACAGAGGTGGCAACCCGGTTTGCTATAGAGGATTAACTGCATCAATGTCTCTCGTTCAGCTCCGTTGACTGCCGTAGTAATGAATTTGCTCAAGATGGGCACAATACTCCATAGGAGCATAAATTCCACGACGCCCCGAGGGGCCATCGTTTAGCGCTGCACCAGAGAGAAAAATCATGGCCGCTCAAAAAGTTTTAATCATCGACGATAGTAAGCTAATGCGCTTGCAGGTGAGAGAAATGCTCCCCGGCAATATGGAGATCGTCGAAGCGGTTGATGGTGCCGATGGCTTTGAGAAAATCCATCAAGAAAAGCCTAGCTTGATCATCATGGACTGCTTCATGCCCAAGATGAACGGCTGGCAGGTGGTGAACAAAATGCTGTCTTACCCTGAACTGCACAAGGTTCCCGTAGTTCTGATGTCGGGCCGGGAAGAAGATGTTCAAGAAAATGCTGGTGAACTCTTTGACCATTTCGAATTTCTCGCGAAGCCCTTCGATAAGACCAAACTGATTACAGCGATCAAGGCTGCCCTGGCCAAAGCGAAGAACCGTCGTGCTCCTGCAGTGGCTGCTGAGCCAGCGCCGACGGAAACTGCAACCATGGCGGCTAATGTGGCCTTGGATGCCACCACGCTGCTGCAAAAGCTGCAAAGCGAGGTTCAGGACCTGCGCCAGCAAAATGCCAATATGCGGGCAGAGATGAAGCAAATGAAGCAGCAGATGGCCCAAATCACGAAGGTCGTGAAGCAGAATCTGACCCACGCTTAGGCTGCCTTCCTCAGATCGTTAAGCTGTTCAAAAGCCCCATGACTCCACTAGTCAAGGGGCTTTTGCTGTCTTGGAAAAGATAGCGTAAAAAAGGTTGTTGAAGTCGCAGAACTCTTTGCTATATTAGACAACTGGGAAGATTATATTGAGGATGACCTATGTCACGATTTAGAGGCCCACGCCTCAAGGTAACCCGTCGCCTCGGGGACTTACCTGGCCTGACCCGTAAAAGCGCTCGCCGGGCCTATCCACCTGGTCAGCATGGTCAAGGTCGTCGCAAGCGTTCTGAATACGCTGTGCGTCTGGAAGAGAAGCAAAAGCTTCGCTTCAACTATGGCGTAACCGAGCGTCAGCTCATCCGTTACGTGAAGAAGGCTCGTCGCGTTCAAGGCTCCACCGGTCAGGTCATCCTGCAACTGTTGGAAATGCGCCTGGACAATACTGTTTTTCGTTTGGGCATGGCTCCCACGATTCCCGCTGCTCGCCAGTTGGTGAATCATGGCCACGTCACTATTAATGGCAAGGTTCTGGATATTCCCAGCTACCAAATTAAGCCTGGTGATGTCATTGCTGTGCGCGATCGCGATGCTTCTAAAAAGCTAGTGGAAGCCAACCTGGAGTATCCCGGTTTGGCTAACTTGCCTAACCACTTGGAGTTTGACAAGGCTAAATTGACAGCCAAGGTCAACGGCACCATTGATCGTGAGTGGGTTGCACTCAACATCAATGAGCTACTCGTGGTCGAGTATTACTCCCGTAAGGTCTAGCTCGTATCTTCCCAAATCCGTCAATATATCGATCCTCTGCTTGCGCGGCTGCTAGCAGAGGATTTTTTTATGCCAAAATCTCTTCCGAGTAGACGGTGTGTTTGCAACGCTCCTCAGGTTCACCAAATCCAATTAAAGTCCCCCGAGTCCTGTCAATGGTCTGCTGTAGGGGAGCACCACCCATGCGCCCGGAAAGAGTTGAGAGGGCATACAGTTAGTTGGTGGTGCAAAGAGCTGACGGGCAAAGACGTGCTTTGGCTGTCAAGGTTCCGAGATTTCGCAAATTCTGGCGTTTTCCCAGCAAAGTTTATTTTCCTAGGGAAAACTATCTGGAGGGCGATAAAGTTTACTGGATCGCGGCAAAACCCTGCCTTTAGTAGATACTATTTATACGTCAGGTGCGCAGTAGACGCACGGAATGGCACTTAATCGAATCGTTCTATTGGTTATGCTTTATAAGCCTGCCGGGGTCGCTTAAGCGGCTATACCCGACAGGCTAATTTTTTGTTTGGGGATTGAGTTGAAAGGTCGGCTCTTAACCGCCAATTTGAGACATGGTTTTGGCGTAACGGCCTGTAGTGCCCGCATCTCGTTCTTTGTAATTGATTTCTGGTTTGAGCTGTAGAAGCTGTTGCACTTGCTGGCGTAACTCTGCTGGCTCTCTGCCTTGACGGAGCGCTGTTTTGAGGTCGATCTGGCCGGTCTCGTTGAGCAGGCAGGGGCGCAGCCAGCCATCAGCGGAGAGACGCATGCGGTTGCAGCGATCGCAAAAACATTCAGACATCTGGCTAATAAAACCGAGAGTCCCCTTAGCGCCAGGAATCTTGAAGACATCAGCAGGGCCATTGCCCAGGACGAAGCCTTCGTCGAGGCCCCAGCGATCGCGCACCTGCTGACGGATATCTTCCGAGGGGATCCAGCCGCGATCGCTAAACAGGTCATCATTGCCAATGGGCATAAACTCAATAAAACGCACATGCCAAGCCCGCTCGATACTGAGAGCTGCTAAGTCCATGAGTTCGCTGTCATTCACCCCAGGAATGACGACCACATTGAGCTTGAGCGGATCAAAGCCAATCTCATAGGCAGTTTGGATGCCGTTCCAGACCTGCTGCCAGCGGGAACGGCCCTTGGTTCCGGCGAGGCTGTCGAAGGTGTCGGCATCAAGGGAGTCGAGGCTGATGTTGATGCGACGCAGTCCCGCAGCGTAGAGATCAGCAGCTTGTTCGGCGAGGAGAAAGCCGTTGGTGGTGAGGGAAATATCCTGGGTTTGGGGCAGGGCTGCGATGTGGGCAATCAGCTCTGCTAGGTTGGGGCGCAGTAAGGGCTCTCCCCCCGTGAGGCGAAAGCGAGTGAAGCCGAGTGGAGTGAAGACTTCCCTAAGCAGAAGCAGTAACTCATCGTCTTGGAGCAGGGCTGACTTGAGCAGATAATCTAGCGCTGCCCCTTCGGGCATGCAGTACTGGCAGCGGAAGTTACAGCGATCAATCAGGCTAATGCGTAGGTAGTCAATCGCGTTCATGGAGTCGTTCTATCTGCCTATGGCCTCAGCTTAGACCTTTAGACATTGCCATGGGGAAAGTTAGGCAAGTCCAGGGAGGAGGGAGCAATGTCGGTTGGATTGCTGGCTGCTGGATTGCTACTTTCAACCTGGCGAGTCATTGTTGGGCTGGTCTCGGGGGAAAGAGACGGCGGCGACTCTTCTATGGGGTCTGGGCTATTAAATAAAGGCTCTAGCAGTGCCATGAGTTCTGGCGGCACTGATTCTGCTTCGGCTGCCCAATGGGCAATCTCTCGAAGTTGCTCTGATTGGGTTTGGGCTTGCCGACGCCATTGCTTTGATTGGTGCTGGGCTTGACGAAGCTCTTCGCTGAGGCGGAGGAGCTGGCCGGTCATTTGGGTAGTTTCTTGTTCCAGTTGGAGCTGGCGATCGCGGGCTTTACTGCGGTCCTGGCGATCACGATTGCCATCGGCTTTGAGCTGTTGGCGTAGATGGTCCTGGTGGGACAGACGAGTCTCCAGGGCCTCGACCTCTGCCTGGGCTTGGCTCAGCTCTGCTTGCATAGCAACGATGCCTTGGGATTGAGCTGCGCTGATTTCTTGTTGTTCTCGCAATGTGGCTTCAGCAGAGTCTAACTGTTCTTCAAGGGTTGCTTGCCGTTGGCGACGATCCAGTATTTCAGTTTGCAGGCTTTCTGTGACCTTTTGGGCGGCTTCTCGCTGGACTTCTAAGGGGATGAGCTGGGACTGGCTAGCCAGATGTCTTTGCTCCAGCAGCTGGACGCGATCGCGGGCTGCTTCGAGCTGTTCTTCCAGCGCCGCACAGCGCTCTTGCCAGTTTTTAATCTGTTGGCCTTGCTCTGCTCGGGAACGCAGCACATATTCCCGATGTTGCTCTAGCTGGAACTGCTGGGTTTGGGCTAGAGCGTTGAGTTCTGCTAGTAGACCAGCATCACCATATTGTTCGCTGAGGCTTAGATGTTCTTGCTCTAGTGAGCTTTTAGCTCCTTCCAATTGAGCTGAACTCTCCAATTCAGTCCCTTGTCGAGGCTGCTGTAATTTGGGGCTTGAGTCCGATTCTTCAATGGCGGCAGCTTCTGAACCATCTGCTAAGCCTGGCAGTGGCTCACTATCGTTAAGCTGTTCGATGGTCTTGTCTAAAGAGGGGGAAGGCTGCTCGCTGGTCACAGAAACATCCACTGCGGCTGCAAAGCGATCAGCTCCGCCAATGATGTTGTCCAGCAATGGACTAACAGCGCTGTTTTGCTGGGCTAGGGAATCAGCAGATTGCCAGTCCCGTTGCTTTTCAGGCTGGTCATCGGTGTTTGTGGAGGACATGGTGGATGGACAGCCCTGCGGTCGAAAATTTCTTAGGTATATTTACGAGTTAAAAATAAAACTCGAATCCAACCCATAACCTAACACGGTGGGATATACCTAGAACGTTCAACTGTTACATCGTAGAGAAATTAGGGTTAGGCATTGTCATTTAGGCTCCAGCGGTGATCCACTTCTAAGCCCTCCCGGGCACAGCTTTCTTCTAGACGACGCTGCTGGACCATCGCTTTGCGCAAAGTGGCGATTAATTCGTGGAGCATTTCACGCTGGGCTGGATGTCCTCCCACGGCAAAGCGAGCCTTTTGTTCTAGCAGTTGTAGAGGAACTTCGTAATGAATTGGGGAGGGCAGGGGTATGGAGTCCAAGGCGATCGCTCACAGGGTTGACGTAGTCGCTTCTGATCATAGGGGCTGAAGCTCTGCTGTTGCAGTTCGTTGGAGGTGGGTTAACCCACCAGTGCTGTTATGGCTGCACCGGGATCAGGCTGACGAATGAGGGACTCTCCTACGAGAACAGCGGTTGCGCCTGCGTCGGAAACTCGCTTGAGGTCGGCGGGTTGATGCATGCCGGATTCGCTGACAATGGTGATGTCTTTGAGGCGCTCTCCATATTCAGCCAATAATTCGCAGGTGGTGTCCAGAGTCGTGTTGAAGGTGGTGAGGTCTCGGTTGTTGATACCCACGAGCTCAACGCCTTGAAGGGCTATAACTCTCTCTAGCTCGGGCGCATCATGGACCTCTACTAGGGCGGTCATGCCTAGGGCTTTGGCAATTTTGAGGAAGTATTGGAGATCTGCATCGGACAGCACAGCCGCGATGAGCAGGATGGCGTCAGCGCCGTAGGAGCGAGCCAGGTAAATTTGATAGGGATAGAGGATAAAGTCCTTGCACAGCAGCGGTAGGTCTACAGCCTTGCGGATCAAGGCTAGGTTCTCGAAGCTACCTTGGAAGAATTTGGAGTCGGTGAGAACTGAGAGACAGGCGGCATTATTGGCTGCGTAGGACTGAGCGATCGCCACAGGATCAAAGTCTTCGCGAAATACGCCCTTGCTGGGTGAGGCTTTCTTTACCTCAGCAATGACGCTAGGAGTCGTAGGTTGTGATTTGAGGCGACCCAAAAAGTCCAGTGGAGCAGGGGCAGCTTGGACTCGCCCCTTAAGCTGGAACAGAGGTGTTTTCTCGCGCAGCTGATCAACTTCAGATTCTTTGTGCCAAACGATTTCTTCGAGGATGTTGTTCGGTTCATCCTGCTGCAGGGAGGTTTTGAAGCTCATGTCTGCAACCCGAACCGCCGGGTTGACAGGGCGGCGACGAATTTTCATTGGCGGATTCTCTAAAGGTCTGATGGTCTGGACAAAGGTGGCTTGATGCGGTCCAGAAATGAGTCGATCTATAAGCGGCTTTGGGCTTGGGGGGACATGGCGATGCCATGCCCCTACCCACCATTACGCTGCGTTTTAGATGTCTAACCTAATGTCCAGCACCCGCACCCGCTGCACGCTTGAAGGCCTCATCTAGCACTTCTGAAAGGGTGGGGTGGGTGTGGACGGAGAAGGCGAGATCGTTGACGGAGACCTTCTGAGCCATAGCATTTGCAGCTTCCTGGATTAGATCCGCAGCATGGAGGCCAAAGATGTGAGCTCCGAGGATTTCACCGGTGTCGGGGCGGAAGACGAGCTTGGCAATGCCATCGGTCTCGCCTTCGGCGATCGCTTTGGCATTGGCTTTGAAGTAAGTCCGCACTGATTTCACGGGGTAGCCACCGTTTTCCTTAGCTTGCTCCTTGGCGGCGGGCTCGGTCAGGCCAACGAAGCTGACTTCGGGGTGGGTGAAGGCAGCAGCAGGGATGACGTTGTAGTCCACGGTGCGAGGGCGATCGCAAATGGTTTCCACGACGGCCATGCCCTGGGCAGACGCCGTATGGGCCAGCATCAGCTTTCCTGTGGCATCACCAATGGCATAGAGGTTAGGAATTGCCTGACCGTCTTCCTTGAGCACCGCCAAATGGTCGTTCACCGGGATAAAACCGCGACGCCCCAGATCCACACCCATTTCTTCTAAGCCCATCTTCTTCGCCGTAGGAATTCGCCCTGTGGCAATGAGGCAGGCATCTACTTCTAGGACGTCGATGACCTCTTTGGTTTTGGCATCGGTCAGCTCAATTTGAACCGGGGAGCCTGGAGTGATTTTGGTCGCGAAGACGCCTTTGTAGGTCTCGATGTCCCTAGGGGTGAGCAGTGTGCGCTCGGCAATCTTGGCGATGTCCGGGTCGAAGCCGGGCATCAGCTTATCCAGGGCTTCGATCATTGTGATTTCGCAGCCCAGAGCGGAATAAACATCGGCAAATTCCAAGCCGATGTAGCCACTGCCAATAATGGCAATCCATTCAGGTAGGTCTGCTAGCTTGACGGCATGGTCGCTGGTAAAGACGGTCTTGCCATCCACTTCTGCCCCTGGGGGAACAAAGGGAGTGGAGCCTGGGGCCAGCAAAATATTCTTGGCGGTGAGAGTTTGCTCACCGTTGTCGCTCTTCACAGCGACCTTCTGGACGCCCGCTACGCTGCCCCAGCCTTGGATGATGTCCACGCCGATGCGCTTGAGGCTGCCGATTAGCCCCTCGCGCTGCTGGGTGACGACTTTGTTGGCATGGTCAGCGATGGCAGCTCGGTCAAACTGCACGGGGCCAACGCTCACACCCATGGAATTGAGGTGCTTGGCATCCTGAAGCTCCCGCACTTTGCCCGATGCAGCCAGCAGTGCCTTGGAGGGAATGCAGCCCCGGTTCACGCAGGTGCCGCCCATGTCTCCGGCTTCAACAATCGCCGTCTTGAGACCACAGCTGACAGCATGGAGCGCTGCTCCATGGCCGCCCACACCAGCGCCAATAATGATTAGGTCGTAATTGAAATCGCTCACGTCGCCTCTCCTGGCCCGAATTGCCCAGGGTCTATCTTAAACTGCGCGGAGACTTTGGGAAGGGGAGGGTTGTCCAGAAGCTTTCTGTTTGGGAAGCAGCCTGGCGTTATTGCTTTAGGCTTCGCTGTCGCTGGGCTTCGTAGAGCACCACGGCGAGAGAAATGGCTGCGTTCAGGGATTCAACCCCTGGGGCTAAGGGAATCGAGATAGCTTCGTCTGCAAGAGCAGCGATGGGCTCGGACAGCCCTGCTCCTTCATTCCCCAGAAGAATCATGGTTGGCTGGGTCCAGTCATACTCCCAGTGCATTTGCCTTGCCGTGGGCAGGGTCGCGACAACCTTCATCCCTTGGGCTTTTGCTTGAATGATGCTTTCTTCTAGCATTTCCACTTCCGCAAAAGGTACGCGAAGCCATTGTCCCGCAGAGGCTCGCAAGACTTTGGGATGGTCGTAGCCCACACTGTCACGACTGATCCATAGGCCTTCTGCACCCACAGCCGCAGCGGTACGGAACACGGTGCCCAGGTTGCCGGGGTCCTGGAGGGTTTCCACTGCGATGCCCAGGGAGCAGGGAAGTTGGGGTGTCTTAGGCGGCTTGCGGGGAGCAGTGGCGACAATGCCATCGGGAGTGGATGTGGTGGAGATCGCCTCCAGTACTTCAGGACTCACTTCCACCAAATTGGCAGAGCTGCTTTCTAGACGAGCAAAGAGTTGGGGATGACGCGATCGCCAGGCGTCAGTAAAGCAAACAGTTTCTAGGACATAGGAGTCTTGAATCGCTGCTTCTGCCAGGTTGGTGCCTTCCAACAAAATGAGCTGCTGCCGATTACGCTCCTTGGCCCGATGCAGCTTCCGCAGCTGCTTGACCAATGGGTTTTGACGACTGGTGAGGACCAACTTTTCTGGATCGGTCATGACGTCAGGGTGCTCTAAAAGAAACAGTTCAGCTATCCAGGTAGAACGGACCACTCAAACTAATAACACCCACTCAAAATACGATTGAGTGGGTGTTATTAGAAAAACCTTGAAATGCGGAACCCGGGACTTGAACCCGGAAGTCTGTGAAGACACTAGTACCTGAAACTAGCGCGTCTACCAATTCCGCCAGTTCCGCATATTTAATTTGCACTTACGTTCCAGCGCTTTCTAATAATTCAGCAATAGTTGAAATTCGTCAACTAAATGGGCCATAAGTTTTTGACTCCGCCACAATAGCCTCTTTCCCAGACATTTTGCTGAAAAAAGACGCTCATCACTCCCATGGGCACAGAAGACGAGTAATCTGTGATTTAGGTGATGATCCTACAACTTTAAAGTCTAAATAGTTGGTAGAGCATCAGCTTGCTCCATTCACGATGGGTTCTCCTTCTAGACTGAATTGCTGTCTAAGAGCGATAAAGCTGCTCTTAGTAGGGAGATTTTTTCTCTATAGAACATCCAAGACAGCTCCGAGATTTTTCGGAGAGATCTGGGATTCATTTGAGCTCGCTGTCAATCTCTCAGGGAACCACCGGATGACATGATTGGATTTTTCGGTCATACAAGAGACCGAATTGGCTATAACTTTAGGGATAGCCTAATCTACATATGACTTACATCGTCGTAGGTTTAGTTGGCTTTTAAGTAGAGGTGTCGTAGTTGCTGCTCTTCTCTTAAAATTCTCCCTAAAATGCCCTCAACGGGTCACTGAAATAGTTGACGCCATAGTCTTAAGCTCGTAATCCCCATTGATGGGAAAGTGCTCTTAGGACTCAGGTGATCACACTTCTGTGCACCCAAGGAGCTCTATCCGCTTGACAGTTCTTCGTCAGATAGGATTTCTTAAGCAACAGCCCCCTGGCTCAATTCTTGGATCTTTTGGGATTACATAGGTTGAGTCTGTCACCCTCACCTCTAGGAGGACAGGACCATTACTCCCGCTCTTCAACAGACCGCTCAGGCCAGCACCGATACCGCTAGTAAGGTCGACCGCTCCGCCTTGGAAATCCAAGGGGGCCATCCGCTCAGCGGAAAGGTGCGCATTAGCGGCGCTAAGAATTCAGCCCTCGTCATTATGGCGGGCATGCTGCTCTGTCCTGAAGACTGCCACCTCTCCAATGTGCCGCAGCTCGCAGACATCAACAACATGGTCAAAATCCTCACGGCCCTGGGCGTGAAGATTGAACGGGAGGGCGATCGCCTCAAGGCCAATGCCAGCGATATTGGCCATTCTGAAGCGCCCTATGAGTTGGTGAGCAAGCTGCGGGCTAGCTTCTTTGCCATTGGCCCCCTCCTGTCCCGCTTGGGCGTGGCAAATATTCCTTTGCCTGGCGGTTGTGCCATTGGTGCCCGCCCTGTGGAACTCCATGTGCGTGGCCTCAGAGCCATGGGCGCAACGGTGTTGATTGAGCATGGCGTTGTCAAAGCCTCTGTGCCGGGCAAAAGTAACCGCTTGAAGGGAGCCAAGATTTATTTGGACTGCCCTAGTGTTGGAGCCACTGAGACCTTGATGATGGCGGCAACCCTAGCAGAAGGGGAAACCGTGATTGATAACGCGGCTCAGGAGCCTGAGGTCATGGACCTGGCAAACTTCTGCAATGCCATGGGGGCTAGGATTGAAGGCGCTGGTACTAATACCATCACCATTCAAGGTGTGGAGAAGATGCACACCTGCGAGTGGAGCATCATTCCTGACCGCATTGAAGCAGGCACGTTCTTGGTAGCAGGTGCCATCACCCATTCCGAAATCAGTGTTGCCCCTGTGGTGCCTGATCACCTGACTGCGGTGATTGCCAAGCTTGAGTCCATGGGCTGCCAGGTGATTGCTGACGATGCAGAGACCCTGCGAATCGTCCCCGCAGAGAGCTATAAGGCTGTGGACATTCGGACCTTGCCTTTCCCCGGTTTCCCCACGGACATGCAGGCTCAGCTCATGGCGCTAATGACCCTAGCTGAAGGCAACAGCATCATCACTGAGACGATGTTTGAGAATCGCTTGCAGCATGTGGCAGAGCTACAGCGCATGGGCGCTAATATTCGTGCCCAGGGTGACACTGCTGTAGTGACGGGGGCTCCGTTCTTGTCGGGGGCTCCAGTGATGGCGACGGACCTGCGAGCCTCTGCTGCACTGGTGTTAGCTGGTTTAGCTGCCCAAGGGAAGACGACTGTTCAACAGCTACGTCACCTGGATCGTGGCTATGAGTCTCTGGATGACAAGCTGCGTCAGTTGGGGGCCCACATTGAGCGAGTTGAGCTTCCTGAGGAAGATGTGAAAGCTTAGTGCCTGGTTGGGATGAAGCATTAACCTTTCATTCCAACACTTGTCTAAATAGGCCCTTTAAATTGAGAAAAAGAGCTGTCTGGGGACTTCCCCAGACAGCTCTTTTTCTATTGCGCCGTTCAGCCAAGATGAATTGTGACTAAATATTTGCGAGGCTTAGGTGAATTTTAGTCAGCGACAACTGCCACTGCATCATCCTTGGATTCAGGCATATAGGCCTCCTCGCTGTAAATGTCGAGGTGATGGAAGATGGCGTAGGGCTTTTGGGTTCGGCAGCTGTAGAACTCCACAGCGGCTCCGGTCTCCGTAACTTTGACCTTTGGCGATAAGTTCTTGGGCGTTTTCCCTTTCCAGCGCCACTGAAGTTGCTTCGGAATACTGTCGATGATGCGGTGATGGGTGAATTGCTTATCTTTACCGATGGCACCAAACTCTTTCATTTCCCTGAGGAGCATGGAGGCAATCATGTATGAGGCTGAAGAGCGATCGCCTTCCAGGGCCATCATGGTGTGGCTCATGGACCCTTTGGGATAGGGCGGATAATGCCATTCACCATCTTCAGGCAAGGCAGAGACCAAGGCGGTAGTGGTGCTGCTATCTTCTGGGACTGCACAGATGTGGCCTACGCCACCATCAGGGGTGCGTAATAGATAAGGAACGAGTCGCCAACCTGACTTTACGGTGAGGCCTTTGAGCTGCAGTAAAGCATCACCGGGATTAATCGAACTTACATACCATCGCCCTTCCACGTTAGGGGCGTCTTCACTGCCACTCTCCAGGGCCGTGGGCGCTTGAAACATGTTCACAAGCTCTCCCAACGTCGCTGGAGCAGTATCGGCTGTGAGAGCTTCATTAGGACTGTTCTCTAGGGCAGGTAGCGTCAATACCCCACGAATATGGCTACGCATTTTACGAAGGGACGTTAGAGGAATGATCTGGGTGGCCATGGGGTAGAGACGTCTGGAGAATTGAGTCTTGGGAGTGGGCGGTGCGAGCTAGATGAATCCTGGATTCCATTCTTGCAATGATTCCATTGGATGGATCGCAGAATGGTTTAAACCGGTATAAGGCTTGGGGTTAGTTTGCTCTAATCGGAAGGTATAAATCTATCACCAGCTTCGATATATGGTATTCCGCAATTTGAACTGTCCAGCAGGAGTAAAGCGATCGCCAAAGAGTAAATTCTTAAATCGTTGGGTTCTCTGGTTATGACTTCACGCCCGCATCTCTTTCAAATTGCAATAGGTGGACACTTGAACCAAAAGAAAAGGGTGCTACCGACGGCAGCACCCTTTTCTCAGAGCAGAAAACGAGGAAAGACGTTAGAACTTAGTCTTACCTGTGCCCCAGCGATTGCCCAAGACCTTAGGAGCAATGAGGACATAGCTCGAAATCTCAGTTAAATCTTCATCAGAGAGGTTGCGCATCTTGGGATAGATGTCAGTACTCTTCATGCTGGGGTGGAGTTCAGCAATCTCGTACTCACCGTCGTAAGTAGTAGGGTTCTTGAGGTAATCCACAAGAGACTCGATGCTATCCCTGGGAGGAGTGGCATTGGCTAGAGCTTCAGCATCTAGACCAACGTTGGGGTCGGTTTTTGTGACACCCTTTGCGTGGCATTGGCTACAGGTGGAACCAAACAGCTTGCGGCCCTTGAGCGCTTGCTTAACGGTCAATACCGTAGTGTCACCAGCAGGGGTTGCCTTGACAGTCCGGGTCTCGACGTCAAATTCCGCAGCAGCAGCGGTACCTACCGCAGCCTGAAAAACGAAAAACAGTGCCGCTATGGAGAGCAGCAAAAACCTTTTTATTAAAGAAGATACGCTACCGATCATTGGATTTATCAAGACTCCTGGAATCGCACTATGTCTTAATGTCTCATATACAGATTCACCGTGGCAGCTTATCCCTTCTAAATCCTCAATTGGTTAGGCAGACTTTCGAGCCTTTTTAATTGTAATCCTCTGAGGGTGAGGGTTTTCAGCTTTCCTTGACTAATGACTTACGAGAGCCAGGTCGTTAACCTTTCGTAATATTGAGACGCTTTCCAGGTTTTGCAGGGAGTGGGCTAAAGAGACAGCGAGTCTTTTATGTGACTTGAGTCACGCGATGGTTGAGAAATGATTCCACCAGGAAATTGCAGAGTTGTGCTGTTCAGGGCTCTGTCCCATAACGCAGGTATAGAATGCGTTTCGCTTATTAAATGATGCTTCTAAAAGGCAGCTAAACAGAGCGTTAGTTGCCTGCTCTCAATCAATACGTTAAATTTAGTAAACATTCTTCTAATCCAGCGTTCACCCTAGCTTTTTAGGGTTATACGGGACAGGTTCAACGTCTTGCTTGTGTCAAGGCTTGGGATCTCTTTTTGCGTATAGCAAGGTTTTAGACTCGACAGTTCAAACTCTGAGACCAGCGGCACCTATGAAATTCTCTTGGAAACTTGTAGCCCTTTGGGCGGTTCCAATTCTGTTAATTGGCTTCTTCTTCCTGCAAGGTAGCTTTGCGCCTTCCAATGGGCCAACCACCCAGAATGCAGCAAACACCCGTATGACCTACGGCCGTTTCATGGAGTATCTCGACGCTGGTCGGGTTACCACTGTGGATTTGTTTGAAGAAGGGCGCACTGCAATCGTTGAAGCAGTTGATCCTGAGCTGGATAACCGTGTGCAGCGCATGCGAGTTGACCTTCCCGGTAACAACTCTCCTGAGTTGATTGATCGTTTGGTTGAGTCTGGTGTCAATTTAGATATCCACGCCCCTGGTAATGGTGGCGCGATTCTAGGTTTGGTGAGTAACCTCATTTTCCCCGTGCTACTGATTGTCGGTCTGTTCTTCTTGTTCCGTCGCTCCGGTAGCGGTGGTCCTGGTGGCCCTGGTCAGGCAATGAACTTTGGTAAATCCAAAGCTAAGTTTCAGATGCAGGCTGAGACTGGCGTCATGTTTGATGACGTTGCTGGTATTGAGGAAGCCAAAGAAGAGCTCCAAGAGGTTGTTACCTTCCTGAAGAAACCTGAGCGTTTCACAGCTGTGGGTGCTCGCATTCCTAAGGGTGTTCTGCTGGTAGGCCCTCCTGGTACTGGTAAGACTTTGCTTGCAAAGGCAATTGCTGGCGAAGCCGGTACTCCCTTCTTCAGCATCTCCGGCTCTGAGTTTGTCGAAATGTTTGTGGGTGTAGGTGCTTCTCGCGTTCGCGACCTGTTCAAGAAAGCCAAAGAGAATGCTCCCTGCATCATCTTTATTGATGAGATTGACGCAGTGGGCCGTCAACGTGGTGCTGGCATTGGTGGTGGCAACGACGAGCGAGAGCAAACTCTCAACCAGTTACTGACCGAGATGGATGGTTTTGAAGGCAACACTGGCATCATCATCATCGCGGCCACAAACCGTCCTGATGTACTTGACTCCGCGCTACTGCGTCCCGGTCGCTTTGACCGCCAGGTCACTGTGGATACTCCTGATATCAAGGGTCGCCTTGAGGTGCTGGGTGTTCACTCCCGCGACAAAAAGCTAGCTGACGACATCAAGCTTGATGTGATTGCCCGCCGTACTCCTGGTTTCAGTGGTGCTGACTTGGCTAACTTGCTCAACGAAGCGGCTATCTTGACCGCTCGTCGTCGCAAGGAAGCCATCACCATGACTGAGATTGATGATGCGGTGGACCGTGTTGTTGCTGGCATGGAAGGCACTCCCTTAATTGATGGTAAGAGCAAGCGCTTGATTGCTTACCACGAGGTGGGCCATGCCATGGTGGGAACCTTGGTTAAGGACCATGACCCCGTGCAAAAGGTAACCTTGATTCCTCGTGGTCAGGCCCAAGGTTTGACCTGGTTTGCACCTGATGAGGACCAAAGCCTAGTTTCCAAGAATCAGCTCATTGCTCGCATCATGGGTGCCCTAGGCGGTCGTGCTGCTGAGGAAGTCATCTTTGGTGAAGATGAGATTACGACGGGTGCCGGTAACGATATCCAGCAGGTAGCCGGTATGGCTCGCCAGATGGTGACTCGTTTCGGGATGTCTGACTTGGGTCAGCTATCTTTGGAGAGCGAGAGCCCTGAAGTATTCTTGGGTCAAGGCCTGATGAGCCGCAGCGGTGAGTATTCTGAGCGTATTGCCAAGCAGATTGATGCGGCTGTGCAGAAGATTGTTCACAGCTCCTACGCTGATACGTTGACCATCATGCGTGACAACCGCGAGGTTATGGATCGCCTGGTTGACCTGCTAATTGAGCGGGAAACCATTGATGGTGACGAATTCCGTCAAATTGTTGCTGAGTACGCTGAGGTACCTGAGAAAGAGCGCTTTACGCCGGTTCTCTAACTGGGTCTTAGCTCAACTTTGAGTTGAACTTCGAGTCAATTGAATGATGAAAGGCGAGGAGCTATAGCTCCTCGCCTTTCTTGTTTTTTGAGGGTGATGGTGATCTTCTTTCTCCATATATTTCTAGGCCAGAGGTTTTGTCCAGCTCAAGGATCTGTCCTTTCTATTCGTCTTAGTCAGGTCTAAATGCTTATACTCCAGAAAGTTTCCCTGTTGCGCCAGTAATGGTGTGAATTGCAGGGCGATCGCGGTGTAAGCTACCGCAGAAATCGCCGATGCATCCCAGTTCCTTTCTTGTTTTTGATTCAGGAGATTTCAACAATGACCGCTGTTGCCCCTGCCCCAGCTACCTTGATGCCCGAGGAGCAGAATAATCTTCAAGCCGCAGCGGACTATAGCCAGGTGCAGTCCGTGCCGGAAATGTGGGCCCTGGCGGCTCAGCGTTTTGGTGAGACCTTGGCTGTGCGAGATCCCCATGGGAATCCAGCCACTGAGTATAGCTATCAACAAATCTTTGAACAGATTCAAGCCTTTGCCATTGGCTTGCAGCAACTGGGCTTGACTGCGGGGGAACATACGGCGCTGATTGCAGATAACAGCCCTCGCTGGTTGATTGCGGACCAGGGCATCATGGCTACCGGCGGCGTGGATGTGGTGCGAGGCTCCCAATCTGCCAGGGAGGAGCTGCTGTTTATCCTCCAGAACAGCGATAGCGTTGCCCTGGTGGTGCAGGATCTGGCGACCTTGAAGAAGCTCTGCCCGGAGGTGGGTGAGCTAGGCCTGCGCTTCGTGGCGCTGCTGACCGATGAGGAATCTGAGGGAATTGAAGAATGTCCTGGGCTTAAGCTGCTGAGCTTTGGCCAGGTGATTGCGGCGGGGCAGGGCAATAGCCTCCAATCTTCGCCTCGTCGGAAAGAAGACCTGGCAACCCTGATGTACACCTCGGGTACCTCTGGCATGCCCAAGGGAGTGATGCTGAGCCATGGCAACCTACTGTCCCAAGCGCGTGGAGCCAGCGCGGTGGTGCCCATCCGGCGGGGTGGCCTGGTGATGAGCATTTTACCGATTTGGCATTGTTACGAGCGGACCTTTGAATATTTCTGCTTCTCCCAAGGCGCAACTCAGATTTACACCAATATTCGCTATGTCAAGCAGGATCTGAAGCAGTTCAAGCCGGATTACATGGTGGGCGTGCCCCGTCTGTGGGAGTCCATTTACGACGGGATTCAAAAGCAATTGCGCAGCCAGCCGGAGAAGACTCAGAAGCTGGCGAAGTTTTTCCTCAATAACAGCGCAGCCTACATTGCTGCCAAGCGCACGCTTCAGGGGCTGGACTTAGAGAATTTGAAGCCTTCTGCAGGACAAAAGCTGGGGGCTGCGGTGCAGTTACCCTTCCGTTGGGTGTTTCACAAGGTGGGTGATCGCCTCGTCTATGCCAAAATCCGCGAAGGTATCGGCGGCAACTTCCAGTTCATCGTCAGCGGTGGCGGCTCCATTGCCGACTACCTGGAGGACTTCTTTGAACTCATTGGTGTGGAAATTCTAGGCGGCTACGGTCTGACTGAAACTTCCCCCATTACCCACGTACGTCGCCCCTGGCGCAATCTGCGTGGTGCTGATGGTCAGCAACTGCCCGACACCGAAACGTTAATTGTTAATCCTGAGACACGTCGTCCTTTACCGACTGGTGAGCGAGGCCTGGTGCTCATTCGCGGTAAGCAGGTGATGCAGGGCTATTACAAAAACCCTGAAGCGACTCAGAAGGCCATTGATACGGAAGGTTGGTTTGATACGGGAGACCTAGGCTGGATGAGTCCCCAGGGCGACTTGATCCTGACGGGACGGGCCAAGGACACCATTGTCTTGACCAATGGTGAGAATATTGAGCCTCTTCCCATTGAAAATGCTTGCTTGCGGAGTCCTTACGTTAACCAGATCATGCTGGTGGGCCAGGATCAAAAAGCAATCGGTGCCCTCGTGGTTCCTGACCTAGATGCCTTGCAAGCCTGGGCCGATGGTAAAAATCTAGGTCTACAGTTTGCGGATGGTGCCAATTTAGACCAGAAGGAAGTACAGGCTCTCTTCCGCCAAGAATTACAGCGGGAGGTCCAAAACCGGCCTGGCTATCGCCCTGACGATCGCATTGTTAACTTCCAGCTGCTCAGCGAACCCTTCTCGATCGAGAACGGCATGTTAACTCAGACCATGAAGACCAAGCGCAATGTGGTCAGATCGCAATACCAAGCTATCATTGACCAGATATTTATCTAAGTACACCTCTTACCCCCCGTAGAAAGACTTATGGATGACGCTAACAACCAGCTGCTTCTCAAGCGCACCATTAATGTGAAAGCTGTCGTGACTCCCCGGTGGAAAGAGGAAGCCCAGCAGCAGCTCCAGGACCAAATCAATGGCATGGACAACCAGCTGCAACAGCTCGACATGCAGGGTCAGCAAGCGATTTCTGAAATGCAAAAGCAAAGCGCTGAGCCCGATGGGCCTCAGGTCAAGCAGCAGATGGAAAACATTCAGGCTCAAGTCAACCAGAAGAAGAATGAGATCCTGACCCAGAAGAACAAAACCCTCCAGCAGCTCCAGCAGGTGCAAATGCTAGAGATGGATCAAGAGGTGAACCAAGGTCAGTTGGAGAGCTTCTTCAACTTGAACAAAGGCGACAACCTGATCCAGAAGATGCAAGTGGAAGTGCTGATCAAGGATGGTGTTGTAGAAGACATCCGTGGTGGCATTTAGATCAGTGTTTTCTGGGGCCTGAGAGCTTGGCAATGAGGCTCCAGTTCTGAGCGCTTATGCAACGATTTAAAGGCGGGGCCATTCTCTTGGCTCCGCCTTTGTCGTGGGTAACGCTCCCGAGATACAATTCCAAAGGTCTAAAAGTCCCCAAGCCAGGGACAAGCCAGCCATCAACGACGGTATATAAGCGCTTCAACTTTTACAAAGACGCTTTGATCATGGGCAGTTGCCCAAGACCAACCGCCCCGACCTGAGCTGCCCCAGCATCGTGAATGCCCTTCGGAGTGCAGTGGTCAGGTCTGACCTAGACGCAGTTTGAGAACAGGATTCGGAACACCACCCCATGATTCACGAAGTATTTATGCCCGCCCTTAGCTCCACGATGACGGAGGGCAAGATCGTTGATTGGGTGAAGGCCCCCGGCGACAAGGTGGAAAAGGGCGAAACGGTGGTGATCGTCGAATCCGATAAAGCAGATATGGATGTTGAGACCTTCAATGAAGGTTATTTGGCGGTCATCGTGACTGAGGCGGGAGAGACTGCTCCCGTGGGTGAGGCGATCGCCCTGATTGCTGAAACCGAAGCTGAAATTGAAACCGCGAAGCAACAAGCTGCCAGTGCTGGCAAGTCCGCTGCTGCTCCTGCACCTGCGGCGGCCGCTCCTGCTACTACTGCCGCGCCTGCCGCTGCCGCTGCGCCTGTTGATGCAGCCCCAGCTGTTGCTGCTGCTCCCAAAGCCAGCGGTCGTGTTGTTGCCTCTCCTCGCGCCAGGAAGCTTGCCAAGAAAGCGGGCTTGGACCTAGCGACCCTGGCAGGGAGCGGCCCCCACGGTCGCATTGTGGCGGCAGATGTAGAAGCGGCCAGCGGCCAGAGCCTGCCTAGCAAAGTTGCAGCGGCAGCTCCAGCGGCAGCAGCGGCTCCGTTTATTGCGGCGGCTCCTACACCCCCTCCAGCGGCTCCTGGCGAACTCAAGCCATTCACTGGTCTCCAGCAGGCTGTGGTGAGCAACATGAACGCTAGCCTCACGGTGCCGGTGTTCCGCGTAGCCTACAGCATGAAGACGGATGCTCTGGATGCGCTATACAAGCAGGTCAAGCCCAAGGGCGTCACCATGACCGCGCTGCTGGCGAAGGCTGTCGCTAACACCCTGGCAAAGCATCCCGTGGTCAATGCAAGCTTTGCTCCGACTGGTATCCAGTACAGCTCTGCGGTGAATATTGCGGTGGCGGTGGCCATGCCCGATGGTGGCTTGATTACCCCAGTACTAGCCCAAGCGGATCAAACTGATTTGTATTCCCTGTCTCGTAACTGGAAAGATTTGGTGACCCGTGCCCGTTCCAAGCAACTCAAGCCCGATGAGTACAGCACTGGTACCTTCACAATTTCCAATCTAGGTATGTTTGGTGTGGATACCTTTGATGCCATCTTGCCTCCAGGTCAAGGCTCCATTCTGGCGATCGGTGGCTCTAAGCCCCAGCTTGTCGCTAATGCTGACGGTAGTTTTGCTGTGCGGAAGCAAATGACGGTGAATATCACCAGCGATCACCGGATTATTTATGGGGCAGATGCAGCGGCATTCCTCAAGGACTTGGCGGATCTAATCGAGAACAATGTTCAGTCCCTCACGATGTAGGTTTGGGCAGGTTTTTAGGCGGTAATTTGTATCGCCAGATACTTTAGACAAAGCAGGGATTGGATTGCTGTTGAACAGTCACTCCGGTCCCTGTTTCGTTTTAAAACGCTATCCCTCAGAAAGGAGCGATTTGCCGAGGAAAGTGGGAAATTTAGTAGTGAGAGAGATATCTGAAGTAAGGGCAACGTCCTACATTTTTTGACCTTTCCATATTTCCCCTTTGCCCCTATCGGGTCTATGTTTTAGCGATCGCCCATGCTCCAGTTTATTAAGACCGTTGTAGCCACTGTTGTTGGCCTGATTCTCTTCACAGTCCTAGGGGCTGTTGGGTTAACTGCTTTGGTCATGACCGCTGCGAATACAGAACCAGAAACCCCCAAGGCCCGCAAGAAAACGGTTTTGGTCTATGACCTCAGCACCCAGGTTCAGGACACGCCCACGGGGGAAAGTATCTTGGCGGGAGGCTATCTGCCTGACTCTAGCTTGGCTTTGCGGAGTGTGACCCAGGCGATTGAAGCTGCTGCGGAAGATGAGAAGGTCGTGGCGCTTTACTTGCAAGGGGGCACTGCTGCGGGGGGCAGCGGATTTGGCAGCATGGCAGAGATTCGTAAAGCGCTGCAGCTGTTCCGAGAGGCGGGTAAGCCGATCTTTGCCTATGACAGTGACTGGAGCGAGATGGAATATTTCCTCGGCTCCGTGGCCGATACCATCGCCATTGACCCGATTGGCGATATGGCCATAGATGGCTTGAGCGCGGAGGTGCGCTTCTACGCTGGTGCCCTGGAGAAATATGGGGTGGGGATGCAGGTGATCCGAGTGGGCAAGTTCAAGTCCGCCGTGGAGCCCTTTCTGAATAAGTCTTTGAGCGCGGAGAATCGCAAGCAAACAGAGGCCTTGATTGGCAGTTTGTGGAGTAATTTCCTAGTCACGGTGGCGGAAAATCGTGATGTGACCGTAGCAGACTTGCAGGGCATCGCCAATCAGACTGGAACTCTCACGGCCCAGGAGGCACTGGAGAAAAAGCTGGTGGATCGGGTGGCCTATGCCGATGAGATTGCGGATGAGCTGAAGCAGCTCACCGATGTTGATGACGACAAACCTTTCCGGGAGACCAGCCTTGGGGAGTATGTTTCTTTTCGCGAGGAACGTCAGAAAGGTAAAGGAGGCGCATCTGGGGGCGATCGCATCGCTGTCCTCTACATGGAGGGGGAAATCATAAGCGGGTCCGGCTTCCGAGATGTGATCAGCAGCGAAAGCATGGTGGAGCAGCTGCGGGAGCTGCGCTTGGACGATGATATTAAGTCCGTGGTGCTGCGAGTTAATAGTCCGGGGGGGAGCGCGATCGCTTCCAGTCAAATCGGTCGCGAAGTTATTTTGCTGAAGGAAGCCAAGCCAGTGGTGGTTTCCATGGGCAACTACGCAGCTTCTGGGGGCTATTGGATTGCGGCTCCAGCAAACAAGATCTTTGCAGAGCCGGGCACAATCACCGGCTCCATCGGCACCTACGGCTTGCTGCCCAATGTCCAGAAACTGGCCAATGACAATGGCATTACCTGGGATGCAGTGAAGACTGCTCCCTTTGCCAATAGCGATACCATTGCCCGACCTAAAACCACAGCGGAATTAGCGCTACGTCAGCGAACGGCTAATGAAATCTACAGTCGTTTCCTGGATCTAGTGGCGGAAGGTAGAGGAATGGAGCGTGAGGCGGTGGCTGAGGTGGCTGAGGGCCGTGTTTGGAGTGGGAGCAACGCCAAGGGGTTGGGGCTGGTAGATGAGCTGGGAGGCTTGGATGAGGCGATCGCCTCAGCAGCTGAGATAGCTGAGCTAGAAGATGGGGATTGGAGCTTGCAACAGTTCCCGGCACCGCGCAGCTTGGAAGAGGAACTGCTTGATGAGTTTTTCTCTGGCGCGCCTGCGACTCGCAGTCAGTTGCGAGCAGTGGCAGAGTCTCAAAAGCCTGGTTTGCCTGCATTCTGGGCGAAGCAGCTAAAGGCAGTGCAAGAGGATTTGGATCCGCTGTTATATTTGAGCGATCCCAAAGGGCTCTACACGCGACTGCCGTTTAATGTGGATATTCGTTGATGCAGTAACGCGATACGAAAAGCCCTGAGCTAGAAACTAGCTCAGGGCTTTTCGTTAGAACAATGACCAGTTACTGCTGACCCAACTGGTTGCGACCGTTGCGGATGATGCGCATCATTTCGTTGAGGCGCAGCTCCATATCTTGGAGAACTTTGTCGGCGTATTCATCGGCACCGCGTTGGATTTCTTCGCTTTCGTCGATCGCCGTGCGTCGCATGATCTCCAGATCCTGCTTGGCATTTTCGCGAATCTGCTCAACTTCAGCTAAGACCTGTTCGCGTAGCCCTTCGCATTCCTGCTGGACTTGCTGGCGAATCTGCTTGGCTTCCATTTCCGCTTGGCGAACAATGCCCAGCTCATCGGTGAGGTCCTGGGCACGAGACTCAGCCCCAGCGATGAGCTGACGACCGTAGTTCTCAGCTTCTAGGACGACTTCTTCTCGTCTGCCAATGACCTCCTGAGCAACTTGAAAGGCTCCAGGCAGGTTGAGCCGAATCATGTCTAACTGATCAAGGAGCTGTTCCTCATCAATCAGCGTTTTGCCAGTGAGGGGCAGGCGAGGGCTATCGAGGATCATCTCCTCTAGCGCATTGAGCTCCTGCTGGATGTCAACCCCGTCAAATTGCTCTACGGCAGGTTGGGCGACTGGGTTTACGGGTTGAGGGCCGGAGGGGCGCAGCATCGTTGGTAAATGTCTTTAGCGACGTGGGCGGGAACAAGATGGTCGACGGGGCCGCCAAATTTGGCGACTTCCTTGACCACACTACTACTTAGGAAACTATATTCGTTCGAAGTAGCTAGAAAAACTGTTTCAATGTCTTCTGCCAAGGTCTTGTTGGTGTGAGCCATTTGTAGCTCCATCTCGAAATCCGAGAGCACCCGCAATCCCCGTAGAATAACCTGAGATTGGTTAGATTTTGCACAGTCTACTGTTAAGCCATCAAAACTGGCGACTTTGGCATTGGGAAGATGGGCGATCGCCTCCCCAATTTGGGCGATGCGCTCCTCCATGGTGAAAAGGGGGCTTTTGTTGGGATTGCGCAGAATAGCGATAGTGACCTGCTCGAACAGACGGCAGCCTCGGGTCACGATGTCGAGATGGCCAAGAGT